>NZ_PGEX01000001.1:938106-1250808 GCF_002797675.1 Hallerella succinigenes
TTTTTAGCGCATTCCGCATCGCTTGCACAGGCATTCGTGGCCGTTTCGACACGACCTACATAGTAAGAAGAATCATAAACGAAGACGTTACCCTTGTCTTCCGAAGTAACACCAGATACGTCACCGCTGCCACAAGCGACAAAAGCGCCACCGGCAATCGCAGCGAGAGCGAGTCCATACATCAACTTTTTCTGCATAAGAAAGGCCTCTTTCTTGTAAATTACAACAATCCAATGAGGAATTTAAACTTTTTTAGGCTAAACGCAACATATTTATGCGGTACAAAAGTTCCTCTTTTTCAAATCCCGTGAGTCAAAGCACGCAAAAAGGCTCGCAATCCCCCTCTGGAGCATTTTTGCCTAAATTTTTATTTACAAAAGGCGTACGGCATCGTTGTCTGCGAACAACGAATAAATTGTGAAATTCCGCTATCCTACGAAACCACAATAGATTCAGGAAAGGGAACTTTGGCTCAATTCAGAGTTAAAGGATTCAGGTTGGATGCCTATGAAAAACACATTCTGTAAAAAAAGAGCCCTGATTGCAGGGATCGTCCTCAGTTGCAGTTTTGGCTTAAGCCAAGCCGCCATTTCTCCGACTGAAGTGGTCACTCTTCCGTCCGACGCGAAGCTCGGCGGCGGTGACGCTGTCGGTTCTACTTTATCCCGCTCCACCTATAACGGCGGAAAAGGTCCGGGCATTTGGATTGTGGCTGACGGCGGTTACCGTTTGTACCATAATGGAGCCCTTCTTGCCGAAGACAACCAGGCTGGACGCGTTCGCTTTGTGCCGATGACGTTCCTTCCGGGCGAAAACGCCATTTCTGTAATCGGCGTCGATGAAGACGGCGCCCACGGCGTGATGGTGCAGATCGATGAACTGCATGAATCTTATTACAGTGGCGGTACAGGCTGGTACGCAAAACCCGACTACGGCATTTACAATAACGCATGGAAAAATAAGGGCCGCGACTTGAGCCAATGGGGCGGAGCTACCACCCTGAGCTATTCCAATACGAAAATGCCAAACGGAGCCGATTTAACGGGTTGGCCGTCCGGTTCGCAGTCCAAGTGGATTTGGACGGGATCTTCCACCGATACCACCGTGGCCCTTCTTTACAACTTAAACATCACGGCCGAAGGCTTTGGAGCATCCACCACCGGCGGCGATGCGGGATCCATTGTCATCGCCTCGGATTCGGCTTCGATCCGAAAATATTTGCAGTCTAGCGAAGCGGTAACGATTCTTGTTCCGGAAGGAACCTATGATTTTAGACAGTTCCGCGATGCCGTCACGGAAGCGACTGCCGCAGGGCGCACTTGGTGTAAATCCGCCTGCGGTGCAAATGACAAGAATTCAAGCAATACGTTCTACCGCATCAACTTTGCAGCCAACACCTGTAGCGGTCTAGACGGAACGACGATTGTCGGAACCGGTGAAATCCAGTCGTGGGATAATTGGATTACCATCAAGAACAACAAGAGCCTCATCGGCATGGGACGTGGGGCCAATCTCCGCGGAGCCTCTCTCAACAACCGCAAAAACGAAGGCGCCGGTAACAATATTTTCCGCAATCTCGCCATTTACGACGTGAACCCGCATTTGATCGAAGCGGGCGATGGTCTAGAAATTTCCGGTAACAATGGCAATGAAGTTTCGAATTTCTGGTTTGACCACATCAGTTACAAATGGATTTCGGACGGCATGGACCTGGAATTTGTCAAGGGTCTGACAGTTTCCTATGTCGACTATGACGGAGCAAACGAATACAACTGCTATTACTATGATCCCTATATGCATCTTGTGGAAAACGCACAAGCGACCATTCACGATATGTATTGGCATAATTCCTTTGGACGTGTTCCGAAAATTTATGCCAAGGACGGAAGTAGCGTCACCCCCACGGTGCACATCTACAACTCCTATGTGGATTATAACCATTGGCATATTATCGATGTCAACGGCACCTCTTCTTTAACGTCTCAACTGCTTTACGAAAACAATTACATCGGCACGGCCAATATCCAAGTCGCCGGCAAAGATGCCTATAGTAAAGTCAACATGAAGAACAACACGATCAAGAAAGCAAAAAGTTCGACTCCGTACAGCAACAACGGAACCGCAACAAGCACCGCTTTCACCGATAACGTGTTTACTCCGAGCTATTCGTACACTTTGCGCACGAACAGTACCCTTCCGGATTCCATGCCTCTGCTCACAGGTGTAGGTGGTCGCTACGGTAGTATGCCCAGCTACAATCAGGCGACAGGGATTTCCCCCATCGCATCTACGGTAAGCGTTTCGGCAACACCTGCCCAGAATGCAGTTACTTTATCTGCAACCGTCAAAAGCAACAGCGGCTCTGCCATTACCAAGGTGGACTTTTACATCGGCACGACGCTCGTCGGTTCTGCAACGTCTAGCCCGTACATGACAACCGTTTCCGATGTCTCTGCTGGCACCTACAGCGCCATTGCGATTGCAACGGATAAGAACGGTCTCGAAGGCGTTTCCTCGTATACCACTTTTGAAGTCTCGGGTGAAGCGGTTCTCACCAAGGCTACCTTGACCAAGAACGGCGCCGGTTCTTCGAATCAGACAATCACCCTGGGCGAATCGATTGCGTCCTTCAGCTATGTCTGGGGCAACTGCTCCGGAGTTGAAGTCACGGGTCTTCCAAATGGAGTCAACTACACCTTGAATGAATTCGAATCCCGTGTAACGATTTCGGGAACGCCAACGGAAGCGGGAGCATTCACTTATACCATCGCCACAGTTGGTGCAGACACAAACGTTTCCGTCGTCCGCAAGATTACGGTGAACGATCCAAATGCAAGTTCTTCGAGCGTCGCCGCGGAATCGAGCAGTAGCGAAACCGCAACTAGCAGCGCTACGGCAGAATCTTCGAGCAGCGCAGAAGAATCCACGGTGATTTCTGGAAACGTCAACTACGTCCGAGAAGCGACCACCTACTACCGCATTTTCGACATGCAGGGTCGCCCGCTCTTCTCCGGTGCACAAAAGCCAAACCAGATGCCCGCCGACCGAGTCATCGTCATCGAATACACAAAGAGCGGAAGCATTAATCGTCGATACATCCAGGCACAATAATTCGAAATTTCTCTCCTGTAAATATCAAAAGCGAGACTCTACGGAGCCTCGCTTTTTTTTACTTCAGAATCTTACCAACAAGCTGTGATCGCTAAGGAAGAATTACCCGGAACCGTCACTGTAATCGGGAACGTTGCAGAGAGCTGTCCTTTACAACCGCCCCACCATGCATTCGCATTCCATTCCACGCTTTCAGCAAACCAACTTAAGCAATCCGTTCGATCTCCCGAAAGTTGAATCGTCTTTTCGCCTGTGTTACCGCTACAAGACTGAATTTCATACGTGTACCCGCCATCCAATGTTGTTGGCGCCGATTCCACGATGACCACGGCATCTCCGCTGCTCGAGCTTCCTTCTGACGAACTCGAACTTTCCACACTGGAAGAACTTTCTGCTGAACTTGAACTTTCCGCGCTCGAAGAACTTATCTCTGAACTGGAGCTTACAAAGCTCGAAGAGCTTGTCTCGGAACTGGAACTTTCCACGCTCGAAGAGCTTGCCTCGGAGCTGGAGCTTAAGACGCTCGAAGAGCTTGTCTCGGAGCTGGAGCTTACGACACTCGAAGAGCTTGCCTCGGAGCTGGAGCTTAAGACGCTAGAAGAACTTGCCTCGGAACTGGAGCTTAAGACGCTCGAAGAGCTTGCCTCGGAGCTGGAGCTTAAGACGCTCGAAGAGGACGAAGCAATCTCCACAGAACTAGAGCTAAAGACAATCTGAAAAGAGCTCGACGAAAGAGCGCTACTCGACGAAGAGACATCCCCTGTAGATGAATTCCCTTCCACAGACGAAGAGCTTTCTGTCGACGCAGAGCTTTCGCCACCCAGTTTTTCAGCGCATTTAGCATCTGCCTTGCAAGCTTCCAACGCCTTTTCCACTTCCTGGGCATAATAGGTAGAATCCTGCAAATACTGCAGGGTTTCGTCGTCCGAAGTCACATCGGAAATATCACCCGAACCACAAGCCACAAAGACACTGGCAACGGAAAGAGCAAAAATGAGTCCCGAAAAAAATTTTTTATTCATAAAATTCCCAAGATCGTTAAAGATCCTAAAGAGAAATGTAATAACTTTCGGCAGACTGTAAACTTTAGTTTGCGGTATCTTCCGGATTAATCTTACGTTTTCCGGTAATAAACTGCTTCACAAACGGATTTGTGGTGTTTTTGATTTCATCGACCGTACCGACTTCAATAATACGTCCCTTATACAGCATCGCAATGCGGTCCGCGACCTTAAACGCGCTGACCATGTCATGCGTCACCACGACCGAAGTTACACCGAGTTTACTCTGCATATCGAGAATCAAATCGTTAATCACATCGCTCGTAATCGGATCCAAACCTGTCGTCGGTTCATCGTACAAAAGAATTTCAGGGCTCAAGGCTATCGCACGTGCTAGGGCGACGCGCTTTCTCATGCCACCCGAAAGTTCACTCGGCATCTTGGTGCGAAATTCCGGCACCAGGTTAATCAGCTTGAGCTTTTCCGTTACCACTTCCTGAACCTGTTTTTCAGAAAGTTCCGGATGATGTTCACGGAGTGCGAAGGCAATATTTTCACCCGTATCCATGCTATCGAAAAGCGCTCCGCTCTGGAACAGCATGCCCATCTTTTTACGAATGGTTCGGGTGTCAAAAAATTTGGGAGTACTGATCGTTACACCATCGACCACGACTTCGCCACCATCCGGTTGCAAAAGTCCAATCATGTGTTTCAAGATTACAGACTTACCACCGCCCGACTGACCGATGATCACCATCGTTTCACCCCGGCGAATGTTCAGATTCACATCTGCCAAAACCGTCTGCGTACCAAAGGTTTTCTGCAACCCGCGCAGCTGAATCATGATGTCATTGGGATCGATATTCACATTGGGCATAACGAAACCTATTGGAAAAGAATGGCGTCAGTGGCAAGGTCCAAAATCAAAATCATCAGGCAGCACGAAACCACCGCATCCTTTGTCGCAAGACCAACACCTCGCGCACCCGGAGCCGCATTGATTCCGTGAAGCCAACCGATCAAAAAGATAATGACTCCAAATACAAACGATTTAATGGCACCGCCGAATAAGTCCATCGGATTGAACAAATACTGCATACCCGTGTAGAACGTATACGAGGAAATGTCGAGAACGAGCACCGCGACAATCCAACCACCGATCAAAGCGAGGCAATTCGAAATGACCGTCAAACACGGCACCATCGTCATAAAGGCGACAAAACGCGGCATCGCCAAAAAGCGATACGGATCCAGCCCGAGCACCTCATGAGCATCGAGTTCTTCCTTTTCGCGCATCGAAGCGATTTCCGCCGCAAGAGCACTTCCCACGCGACCCGCCAACACGAGCGCCGTCAAAAGCGGTCCAAGTTCAATCAGCACCATTTTACAGGCGGCTGTACCCACCCACTTGTCGGCAACAAGCCCGCGGAACTGGAACGAGGCTTGCACCGTCGCCACCATGCCCGTGAAGATCGAAGTCACAAACAAAAGCGGCATCGACGAAACACCGATCGCCACCATCTGCTTGAGCACAAGTCCCCACGTGCGAAACACGTAAGGCAACTGGCGCAAGGTAAACCACAGAATACAGCATAATTCTCCAACGCTCGAAATGCCGTTGGTAATCATCTTTCCCATGAAAAATAGTGGGGCGAGGAGAATCTTTACCATACCTAAATTCCGATGTCATCCACCGAACCGAAGCCCATGCCGCCATCCGGGCCCGCTTCTTCTTCGGGAATGTAGTTGTCGAAACGCGTGTACTGCGGAATCCAAGTCAGGTCAATGTCGGCCGTTGCACCGTTACGGTGCTTTGCCACGAGCAGTTGAGCCTTGTTCTTATCCGCTTCATCATGGCTACGGTAAAACGGACGTTCAATGAACCACACCATATCAGCGTCCTGTTCGATAGAACCGGATTCACGCAAGTCGGAAAGCTGCGGACGAGCTTTGATACTGCGAGCGGCATCCGCACGTTCTTCCGTTTTACGGGAAAGCTGAGCAAGAGCGATAACCGGGATTTTCAAATCCTTCGCCAGCACCTTCAATCCACGGGAAATCGCACCGACGGCGACCGCACGGTTTTCTTCCTTGCCTGTTTTCATCAGCTGCAAGTAGTCCACAATCACTAGGTCCAAGCCAACCTTGCGTTTTAAACTTCGGCACTTGGAAAGGAGTTCCATAATGCCCAAGTCCAAGTTGTCATCCACGTAGAGCGTATTCGACTGCATAATACGGCTTGCCGCGCCCGGGAGCTTTGCAAATTCATCCTGGTTCAAATGACCCGAACGGAACTTGGAAAGTTCAATTCCCGCCAAGGAACAGATAATACGCTGCATCAACTGTTCTGCGCCCATTTCCAAGCTAAAGAACGCGACATGCTTTCCGTAGTTCACACTGGAATTCGCCGCAAGGGTCAGCGCAAAAGCGGACTTACCCATACCCGGACGTCCAGCGAGAATGATCAAGTCGGAAGGTTGCAAACCGTTCGTCAAGCGGTCAAGATCCGTAAAGCCTGTCGGGCAGCCCGAGAAACCGTCCTTACGCATTTCCACGGCTTTTAAAATTTCTTGCACGACTTCACTTGCTGGGCGCAGGGAATTCTTCACCTGCTTTTCAGCAAGTGCCATCACGGAGCCTTCGAGCTTCGAAATCACATCGTCCGGTTCCGCCGTCGGATCCTGCGCCTCGCGGATCGCTGTCGTCGATACGTTAATCAGGCGGCGCATCACCGCCTTTTTCTGAATGATTTCTGCATGGTAACGAGCATTCGCGCCGCTCGCCACGGATTCGATCAGCTTCAAGAGATATTCTCTTCCGCCTGCCGCTTCGAGTTTGTTCTCCGTTTCAAGCGCGTTGCTGAGCGTCACCACGTCGATCGGCGTGTTGAACTGGGAAAGCCTCTGAAGCGCTTCCCAAATAATCTTGTGACGTTCCTGGAAAAAGTCATCGGGATCGAGCAGCGAAACCACGTCCGAAAGGACGTTCGGGTCTTGCATCACACCGCCGAGGAAAAACACTTCCGCTTCGACTGCCTGGGGTGCTGCTCTACCGCTGTACTCGTAATTTTCTTGTTCCTGATCCATTCTAAACCTATTTGGAATTTAACCAAAAAATCCGCACTTCGGAATTTGAATTTTCCAAGTGACAAGCTTCAGCTGGCGATTCGTGAGCATTTCTTCCGGATCGATCAGAGCCGTTGCCTGGGTCTTTGCAAATTCAAGCGGTTTTCCGCCAAAGTCCACCACTTTCACGTTATTCTGCGAAAGAGCCTGTTTTAAGAGTTTATCACCAAAGAAGATGACCGTCTGCGGCTCCATCAGCAAAACTTCCTTTTCGAGCATCTTCTTCAAAACAAGAGCGACCTGCGGAAGTACCATACGGGAAACCTGCTTTTTGCAGAAGTACGTCACCCCGATTTCTTCCGGCTTGACATTCAAGCCTCCGAACATGCGAGCGACCATTTCACCCACATCGGACTTTGCATAACCGTTTTCGAGATATTTCGGAAGCGGAGAATAAACAACAAGCAGCAAACGCGGTTTGTTCAAGTTGCCTTCACCCCGAATGAACGGAGTCTTGGCATAAAGCTTTTCAGCCGCCACGAGCTCGTAAAACTTTTCAAGGGAATCCGCCTTTTCGTAAGCCGAAGGAACGGCGGATTTTGCCGATTCCGGAATCTCAATCTTCGCAGTCGGCATTAAAGCCGGACGTGGCTTTGGAGCAGGGGCAGGACGTGGAGCAGCCGGTGCAAAGCCCGGCGTAAAATTCGGAGCGGGCTTAGGCGGCGTGAACTGCACAGCAGGCTGCGCCTGCAGCGGAGACCAAGCCCAAGGTTCATCCGAATACAGTTGATCCGAATCCAAATCGATCTGCGCACGGAGATAGTTTGCAAGTTCCGAAAAATCAGGCATAGAACGCCTCCCGCTTGGCACTCACCAACTTCACCACATCCTCGGCGAGTTCTGCCTTGGAGCGCATCAAAAGTTCCGGCACAGGTTTTCCCTTTTCGAGAATCGCAAACGGAACGCGGTCATAGCCAAAACCCGCACCGTCCACGACAGGCGTATTCAGCACCAAAAAGTCTGCACCGCTCTTGGAAAGTTTTTCTTCGCCGTGTTTTTGCACATCATCGGTTTCAAGTCCAAAGCCGACAATCACCTGTTTTGCGGCTTTATTTTTGACCGAGTCCCGCAAAATATTCGGATTCGGTTCGAGTTCCAAAACGAGCTGGCCGCGGCTATCCTTGATCTTTGTTTCCGATACATGCTTTGGACGGTAATCCGCCACCGCTGCGCAATGGACAATCACATCCATCTTCGACTGGGCAGAAAGAACGCGGTCATACATATCCTGCGAACTTGTCACCGGAACATCGAAAACGCCGAACGGCACTTTCACATCCATCGGACCGTGTACAAAGAATACGCGGTAACCCGCCTTCAAAAATTCATTCGCCAATGCGACTGCCGTCTTTCCGCTGGAACGGTTCGATATGTAACGTACCGGGTCAATCGCTTCTTCGGTACGACCCGCCGTAATCAAAACAGATCCCATCTTCGCTTCAGATTCCGGTGAGTAGAATCTCAAAGCGTTGACGATTTCCGCGGGTTCCATAAAGCGGCCCGGGCCCATTTCGCCACAAGCGAGTTCCCCCGCCGGAGATTCCAAAATATGCGTGTCCGCAAAAGAACGGAGCGTTTCCAAATTCTTTTGCACGGCATTCGAAAGATACATCGCCGTATTCATCGCCGGGGCAATCCACTTGTCTCCGGTACTTGACATGTAGCAAAGAGAAACCGGATCGTCCGCAAGGCCGTTCGCAAATTTTCCAATCGCATCCGCCGAAGCAGGCGCCACAATGTACAGATCCGCCCACCGCGGAAAATCGATGTGTTGGAAAGGACGTCCTTCCGGGTTACCGTCTTTCGTGTAAACCGGGCACTTGGAAAGCGAAGCGAAAGAGAGCGGCGCCACGAACTTTGTCGCCGCTTCGGACATCGCGACGCGCACTTCCGCGCCTTCCTTTTGAAGCAAGCGCAAAAGTTCACATGCCTTATACGCCGCAATGCTTCCCGTGACACCCAAAAGGATTTTCTTTCCCGCTAAAATCATTTTGCGGCTCCTTCCTTTGTGCGCAACTGACGCAAATATTCAACAACGGCAAGGCCCGCCTTGGCACCTTCGCCCACAGCGACCGCCACTTGCAGAATTCCACCGAGGCAGTCTCCCGCAGCAAAAAGGCCGGGAACCGTCGTCATCAATTTTTCATCGACAACCAGCTTATTTGACTGCACGGCCGCACCGGTCTTGCGGGCGAGATCCGCAGCGCTAGCCGTTCCCAGGGCCACAAAAATTCCGTCCACCGGAATTTCCTTGCCGCTTGCAAAACGGATTTTCTGCACATGGTCGTCGCCTTCGACGGCGACGATCTTTTCTTTTTCCACGGCATATTCCGCAGGAATTTCCACCTTGGGCTCTTCGCCCAGCGTACAAATGGAAACCTGGGCGGCAAGCGGCAAAAGTTCCTTGGCTTCAGAAAGGGCATAAGCGCCGCTTCCTAAAACCACCACGTTCTTTTTGCGGTAAAAGAATCCATCGCAGACAGCGCAATAGCTCACGCCCTTGCCTTCAAAAGCGTCAAGGCCCGAAACAGGCGCCTTCGCACGCACAGATCCAGCGGCGACCACAACGGACTTCGCCAAAAATTCCCTTTCGCCATCGGCGCCTTTCACGCGCGCATGGAACTGGTCAGCAAACATCAAATCCAAAACTTCACCCGTAAAGATTTCGGCGCCAAGGGCCGTGGCCTGGGCTTCCCCACGGCGTTCGAGTTCTGCACCCGTAATCGGTTCTTCAAAACCGTAATAGTTCGCAATCGCATGCGCACGGGCAAGTGCACCCGTATCCTTTGCGACGATCAACACCGATAGCCCAGAACGCAAAGCGTACAGGGCCGCCGAGATTCCCGCAGGGCCTTTTCCAACGATCAACACGTCAAAGTTATTCTGCATAATGGACCTCTGCCGGTTCTAAGGCTAAAGACTTTCCCGACTGCATGGCGGCATCAAGCTTTTGAGACTTGTCTATCGAAAGCCACCAGTACACCGGTATGCTTTCATCTTCACGTCCAAACTTCGCATAAACATTCTTCGGCAAACCAAAGCGATTCCAGTACAGAATGCGGTGGAAGTCGCACTGCCACATCAAAACGTACGGAACGATTTCCGTCAAACGCTTGTCCAAGGCTCGAAGAATTTCATTGCGCTTCGCAAGATCGAATTCGGTTTTCTGCAATTTCACAAGACTATCGACAACCGCGTCCTGCAAACCGGTCACGTTGTTTGTACCCGGATCGTTTGCCGTTTCGCTCGACCAGGAAGCTTCCGGATCTTTCAAACGGGAACTTCCCCACGCGATCCAGTACATGTCAAAGTCCGCATCGTCCAAGCGTTTGCGGAGCGTGCTCTGCGACATCTGTTCGATTGAAGCCTGAATGCCCGCCTTCTTGAGTGCTTCCTGATAGAGCGTCAAATGGCGCATATCTTCGCTTGCGGTGATGAACGTGATTTCAAACGGCTTGCCGTCTTTTTCTAGCATGCCCTTTTCACCCGGAACATAACCCGCTTCGGCAAGGAGCTTTCGCGCCGCATCCATATCGAACGGATAATTCAGCGACGTCGGATTTTCATGATTTTCCCAAAGGTCCGGGTAGTAGCTGTTGAGCAAGAAGTACTGGTTGTACATATACTTTTCGTTCATCAGCTTGCGGTCCATCAGGTAAGAGAGAGCCTTGCGAACGCGCACGTCCTTGAACTTATCGCGGCGCAGGTTCATCGCCATGCCCTGGAATCCGATCGGTTCACGGTTAAAAATGCGCTGTTTCACAGCCCAGCCTTTTTGCACGGCGTCAAAGTCCGTCTGTTTAATCCAAATGGAAGACGTGTAAATCGCATACGCGTCGAGATCGCCTTTCTTAAAGGCTTCGAGTGCCTTGGTGCGGTCTTCCATAAAACGGTAACGGATCTTTTCAAAGTTGTACTTGCCGCGGTTCCAGTTCTTGTGGAAGCCCCACCAGTTCGAGTTGCGGGAAAGTTCCACGTAGCGATCTTCACGGAATTCCGAAATCTTGTACGGGCCTTCCACCACCGGGAACTTGTAACGGATCTGGTTAAAGTCCTGATCCTTCCACACGTGCTTCGGGAAAGCCACAAGGCCTGCCGCTTCCCAGAAGTTCGCCCAATGCACATCCTTCGCCGTGATCGAAATCGTGAGCGAATCGAGAATCTTCGGACGTTCAAAACGGGAAAGTCCCACCTTGAAAATCGGCGTCAGATTCTTCGGATCCATGATGACATCGTAGTAATACTGCACATCTTCGGCGGTGATCTGCACACCGTCGCTCCACTTGGCGCGCGGATCGATATGGAATGTGAAAGTCATGCTGTCCGCAGAGATTTCCCACTTGTCCGCGAGAATTCCCACCGGGCGTTCTTCCGTTGTGTGCAGCGACACGAGCGGTTCAAACATCAGGCTCATCAGCCCCGCGCTAAAGCTGTTGTAATCCTCCCACATGTTGAAGGACTTCGGCATCGCCGAACCCCACAGGCGAATCGATCCACAAGCCACTGCAGACGTATCTGCAATCGGGTCAAATTCCCCATCCGCATCCGCCGGGTACACCGTCGATGCCGGGCAGTTCACCGCACCTTTCGAAGCGGACTTTTTGTCCTTGGAAGATTCCCCGTTGCAAGCCGAAAGGCTCGCTGCGAGCAAAACGCCCACGGTCAAAAGCACAAAGCAAGCTTTCACAGAAAATTTCATTTTTTCCCCTTCGCCCGAGCTTTCGCGCAATCCTTTTCCGCACGGGCGATCGATTTTTTCGTTACCTTCGGCGGTTTCACGTTTAACAGAGCTTCATTCGTCTTTGCGGCTTCTTCTTCCTTGAACTTTTCCAAAGCGATCTTCGCCGCTTCCTGCTCCGCTTTCTTCTTCGAAGCACCCGTTCCACGGCCGTATTCCTTGTCCTGGAACATCACTGTCATCTCAAAAACCTTGCAGTGTTCCGGGCCCGATTCCGAAACGAGTTCGTAATCCGGATGTGGAAGCGCTCTCGCCTGCATATATTCAAGCAGGGCGCTCTTGTAATTGATAAAGTCCGCTTCCGAAACCACCTGCTGCACATTCGGGAAAATGTGGCGGTTCAAAAAGGCTCGGCAATGCTTGATATCGCTATCGAGATAGATCGCGCCGAGAATCGCTTCAAAAGCGTCCTCCAAAAGGCTGTCGCGGTCGCGACCGCCATTCTTCGCTTCGCCCTTGCCTACGCGCAAATAGGTTCCCAAGTTCCAGCTGCGGGCTATTTTCGTCAAAGCTTGACCCGAAACGATTACGCTCTTCATCTTCGAAAGATCGCCTTCCGGCAAATGCGGATAAGTCTTGTACAGGTATTCCGTCACGAGCATATTCAGCACAGAATCGCCCAAGAATTCCAAGCGTTCATTGTTTTCCCAATAAGGGATTTCCTTATCCGAAAGCCATGAACGGTGCACAAGGGCATGCGCCAAAAGTTCCGGATTCTTAAAGGTGTAACCCAGACTGTTTTCTAAATCGTTTCCCGACTTCTTGCGGAACCACAAAAAGATGCGGTGGATGACATTCTTGTCTTTCTTTTCCATATAGGAAAAGATAAAAAATAAGCCTCTCCCAGATTGGGGCGAGGCCTTATCACTCGGGATTTCCTTTAAAAAGCAAACAGCTCTTTTGTCACGCTGCCTCATACAAGGATTTGCACAAGGACGAGTTTGACAAAAGAGCTGCGCCGAACAGTCGAGAACTTACTTGTTGAGCTTGTTCTGGATGTAGGAAAGAACGTCAGAAACCTTGATGAACTTTTCTGCATCTTCATCGAGGATTTCGATGTCGAATTCGTCTTCGAGAGCCATCACGAGTTCAACGCGGTCGAGGGAATCAGCGCCGAGATCGTTCACGAAGGAAGCTTCGCGAGTCACGTCTTCCGGCTTGACACCGAGCTTTTCAACGACAACAGCCGTAATTTTCTTGAGAAGTTCTTCTTCAGTCATTTTTAACTCCATTTGAGGTTTTGTGAAAAATTAGAAACTTTTTTTAAAATATCAAGCTCCAAGGCCGCCATCGACACCCAGAACTTGTCCAGTGATATAGCTAGCTTCATCGGAAACGAGGAAAGCGACCGCGTTTGCGACGTCCTTCGGTTCACCAATGCGCTGTACCGGAATGGCATTCTTGTACTTTTCGAGGGCTTCCGGGGCGATTTTTGCCGTCATATCGGTACCGATAAAACCCGGTGCGACCGCATTCACGGTAATGCCACGAGCAGCAAATTCCATCGCATTCGTCTTGGTGAGGCCAATGATGCCCGCCTTGGAAGCGGCATAGTTCGCCTGACCCGCCTGAGCGCGAATGCCATTGATGCTTGCCATGTTCACAATGCGACCGGAACGGCGCCCCATCATGTGACGGGCGACAGCGCGCGTGCAGAGGAACGCGGAGCGAAGGTTCGTGCGAATCACGTCGTCGAAATCCGCATCCTTCATGCGCATCATCAAACCATCACGGGTAATGCCCGCATTGTTCACCAGAATATCGACCTGGCCAAAAGCTTCGAGGATCGCCTTGAAGGTGACCGCCACCTGATCTGCATCCGAAACGTCGCAAGCAAAGCTCTTTGCTTCAGAGCCCGTTTCCTGCGCAATCTGTTCTGCGATTTCCGGACGTTCCTGCGTCGAAATCACAGCGACGCGTGCCCCCTGAGCGGCGAGCGTCTTCGCAATTTCGAGACCGATGCCACGGGAAGCACCCGTAACAACTGCAACTTTACCTTTCAAATCAATCATAGTTTTCCTTAAGCTTTGAGTGCCTGTACGGCTTCGACAGATTCCACCGCGGTGAACTTCACTGCGCGGTCGATCTTGCGCTGAAGACCGGCGAGGACGTGACCGACACCCACTTCCACACCGGAAGTCACGCCAAGTTCCTTAATCGCGTATGCCATCGACTGATTCCAACGGACCGGGCTCACGAGCTGACGCACCAAGAGATCCTTGATTTCAGCACCGCTTGTCACCGTCTGAGCCGTCACGTTTGCAATGAGCGGTTTCTGGAGATCGTTAAACTTTGTGTTCGCAATTGCGTCGGCAAGACCCGCCTGAGCGCTCTGCATGAGCGGGCTGTGGAATGCACCGGAAACGGCGAGCGGAACAGCCTTGACGCCTGCAGCGCCGCAATTGTCCACGAGAGCCTTCACAGCATCGACTTCACCGGACACGACGATCTGGCCCGGGCAGTTGAAGTTTGCCGGAACGACAATGCCGACATTCTTCACAGCGTCGCAAAGTTCCTGGATTTTGTCGTCGTCAACACCGATGATTGCAGCCATGGAACCCGGATGTTCCTGACCGGCCTTCGCCATCAAGGAACCGCGGAGACGCACAAGCTTCAAGCCGTCTTCAAAAGAGAAGCCTCCAGCAGCGCAGATTGCGGAATATTCACCGAGAGAGTGACCGGCGACGAAATCGAAGTCAACGCCTTCCGACTTGAGAACTTCAAGAACCATCATGGAAGAGACGAAGAGAGCCGGCTGAGTGTTCGCCGTAATCTTCAAATCTTCTTCCGGACCTTCGAACATCACCTTCGAAATCGAAAAGCCGAGAGTATCGTCAGCCTTTTCGAGGAGCTGCTTCGCCGGAACGAACGATTCAGAGAGAGCCTTGCCCATGCCCACATACTGTGCGCCTTGGCCCGGAAAAACAAAAATTGTCTTAGACATAGTTTACTCCAAGATATATTAACTAAGTGCTTTGCGACAACAAAAAATCGTCCGAGAACGAGATGTTCCGGACGAAATCTTAAACAGTTGTTCAATAAAATCCAAATCCGAAGTCTGTTCAGACTGACCCAAACGGACCAAGAACAGATTTGAACTTTTCATCATTAAGCTTCGATACCTGCGAGCTTCTTGCCGATCTTTTCCGGCACATTGTTCGCGGCGAACGTATAGGCAACCTTAATCGCCTGTTCGATAGCCTTAGCATCGGAACGACCGTGGGCAATGATACCGGTACCCTTAAGACCGAGGAGAAGAGCTCCACCCGTGTTACGGTAATCCCATGCTTCGTTAAACTGCTTACCAGCCGGAGTGTCAATCACGCCGAACGTCTTGGTATGCAATTCAAAGAAACCTTCATACATCTTCAGAAGAACGTTGCCGACGTAACCGGAGCAGACAACGACATCCGCTTCGCCGAGAAGAACATCACGGCCTTCGATATTGCCGATAAAGTTCACCGGGGCATTCTTCAAAAGCTGGTACGCTTCCTGAACGGAAACCGGACCTTTCTTTTCTTCTTCGCCCATGTTCAAGAGGCCGACCTTCGGATCCTTGATGCCGAGATAAGATTCTGCAAAGACAGAACCTGCGAGAGCAAAATCTCTGAGGACGTTCGGCTTTTCATCCACGTTGGCACCTGCGTCCACGAGAACGCTGCGGCCCTTGGCATTCGGGATAATGCAGCCGATAGGCGGACGGGCGAAATCTTCGCTCGTACGGCCGAGAATCATGAGGCAGGATGCCATCATGGCACCGGAGTTACCGGCAGAAACGCTAGCCTGGACGAGACCCTTCTTCTGAAGGCCCACGCACATCACGAGACCGGAGTGCTGCTTCTTGCGGAGCACTTCAGTCGGATGTTCGTCCATAGCAACGAGTTCAGGAGCGTCTACAACCTGGATCAGCTTACCTTCGTAACCGAATTCTTGGAGCTTTGCCTTGACCTCGGCCTCAGGACCGCACAAAACAATCGCAAACTTTCCTTCAGAACTATTGACCGCGTTGATGGCTCCCTGGACAACCACGTCCGGAGCGTTATCACCGCCAAACGCATCAAGAGCAATGCTGATCATGGTGTGTAAACTCCTATCTAATTCTTAAAAATTAGTCTTCCTGAATGTGAACGACTTCTACGCCGTTGTAATAACCGCAGACCGGGCAAACGCGGTGCGGACGCTTTACGGAACCGCAATGGTCGCAAGTAGCGAGAGCCGGCATCTCGATCTTCCAGTGCGTACGACGCTTGTCACGACGAGCAGTAGAGGTTTTTCTTTTTGGTGTTGCCATTTTTGAACTCCTAATCGTTCGGCTTAAGGTTCCGGAATCATCCGTTCGGATGTTCCATCTTGGCCTTAAGCGCTTTCAATTTTTCCCAACGAGGATCTTCCTTCGGTTTTTCCGACTTTTCGCCGATTTCCCAAACGAAGGCCTTGTCCGGATCGTCCTTAACCGGATGGAGGGGTTCCTGGAGAATCACCAGTTGCCGAACACATTCGGTCACATCTACGTGGTCCTGAACCTGCGGTACGCGGAATCCAAAGATTTCATCGTCCGAATCGTCCAGTTCCTGCTCTGCCAGTCCCGAGGTGAGTTCCACCCAAAAGCTAATCGGCGTCTCAAACGGATGGTCGAAGAGCTCGAGCGTGCGAGAGCATTCCAAAATCTGTACCCCAGAAAGAGTCCCCGTGAGCATCCACTTGTTCGAATCTTCGGGGACGACCGTCAATTCAACTTGAAGCGGACCCTGGATACGGAGTTCTTCAAAAACGTTCGCATCGGAATTATCCTTTACGAAACTCGCCTGCAAAGAACCTTCACAGGAAGCAATTTTTGAAATCTCAATTCTCAAGGTAGCGCAAATATACTAGAAAAAAATTATTCAGTCAATAAAAGGAGGCAAAAAACACCTTCAAAGGGGATCTTTTCCGGCTATTCCTCGCTTTCAAACGCATCGTTTGCGGTCGTCGGAGGGGTGTAAGTGATGCCCTGGAACTTCAAAGTATCTCCATGAGGCAGGTTCACCCGAATGCTCTTGACGTAATCTGCAGGGTCAAATTTGCCCGACTTGAGATTGCGGATTACCAGTTCGTCGCCCGAATAGAAGACGAGATCCTGGTAGTCGGACGGCACATTCACCATGGTGATGGAGTTGCAAGAACTGACCGTTTTAAAGTTACTGGTTCCACGAAAACCGACTCGAATGCTGTACGCCCAGCAGAGGGTATCCTGCGTGAATGCGCCTTCTGCAACGAGGAAGACCGAGCCGAGGAAGTTCGAAGTTTTTGCAAGGGTCACCGTCGAAACATGGAGCGTGTCTTTTGCTTCTTCCAAATCGTCCTTGTCGATGTAGTCCGAAAGGCCCATGAGAACGCCGCCCGCAGAATCCTTGCTGCGAAATTCCACGCGGAAGCTGTCTTCGATCAAATCAAAAGCCGGAGCAGCCACACGCCAGACGCCCATCGAATCCGTGACAGCCTGCGTCACAAAGGCTGCGCTATCCAAAACGCCAAAGCCGTAAAGATCCGTCACTACATGGACCGAAACGCCCTTCGCCGGCTTGCCGTTTGCGTTCTTGACGACGCCCTGCAAAATCTTTACCTGGGTCGGTTCGTTTTGCGAAGCGTCCCAGCGCAGCTTGCCGACATCCAAAGTGTCACCGGCAGAAACCATCACCGAAAGCTTACGGATAATCGTCGAATCCGCATAGCCCGAGGAGCGGAGCTTTGTAATCACGCTCGAATCCGCCGGGAGGATCGTCAAAGAGTATGCGCCTTCCGGAAGAGCGATCTTAAAGGAATCCGGAGCGAAAACGTCGATCGAGAACGTCGTCGAATCGAGTTGTACCCTAAAGTGCGAACCTGCGAGGAACGAGGCGTTGCCCGTATATTCCAGTTCGCCCACCACCAAGGCCGATTCGCGGAGCTTTACGCGCAGGCTGTCTTCACTCTTGGAAGAGACATGGCGAATAATCTGCGTTTCGGAGAGTGTCGAATCGTTTGAATGATAGCGGAATTCAAAATTCACCGTATCGGCAATGGTGCTGTCGAAAGCAAAGGCGCCGAGCGAATCCGTTTCCGTTTCAATAAAGTCCAAAATAGAAGCCGAACGAGCCACGACCTGGCGCACCGAGATCCCGCTTCTTGCAGAACCGTTGGCAAGGGTCACCGTACCAGCGATCGTGTTTTCCGTATCGGTCGCGGTCCCTGCAACCTTGTCGGAACAAGCCAAAAAAACGAAAGCGCCGAGGAGAAGCGCGAAGATGCGCAGACTAATCTTCATCATCGGAATCTCCTTCGGTTTCATCCATTCGAGCTTCGTTCTCCTGGAGAGCTTCGAGCTCCTTCGAGAGCGGGAAGAATTGGATATTCAGTTCACAGATCATCGACTCATGATCGTCCGAGCGGACGATATCGACCACTTCCTTACGAAATGTATCAATTTTATGGATGATGCGTTCAAGCCCTTGCGGAGAAACGCTCATCGTCGTACACGAAACGTTACGACGTTCGGTACTGTAACGGTCCACGGCAGCCTTGCCGAGGTCCATCATTTTCTTTTGGAAGTCGTGAACGATAAACGGTGGAATTTCTCGGCCACTGGTGATTGTCTTGTTGACAGAACGCCAAAAACCGTTTTCTTTTTCGATAAGGCCGAGATTCGAAAGCAGCTTGATCGCCTGCTTTGCCTGCGGAACCGTAATGCGCGGGTTGAGGAACAGGGCGAGATCCTGGTAGTTGTCCGAAACATTCAAAACGGACAGAGCCTCACGGACGGCGACATAATACCATTCCTTATAATATTCTATCTGCTGACGGGAGAGCGCCTTGGTCGTACGCGGAAGAAGGGCGGACATTTTTTCAAAGATGACCTGCTTCGATTCCGGGGTTTCCGCATGGGTGAAGTCCACCATCAAGCTGAAGTAGCGGCCTTCCTTTTCGGAAAGTCCAAGCGCATGGATGAACTTGGGAACCATTTGCGGGGTCAAAGACTTACGGCCCTTCACAAGATCAAGATAGAATCCGCTGGACGTGTAGCCCGCTCGCTTAGCGAAAGCGCGATACGAAAAATACCGTTGTACGGACTTACGGTACTCGTAATAATCCTGCAGGTACTTTCGATAATTGTAATAGGCGAACACGTTCATAGCGCATTAAAAATATATTTTCTCCTATTTTTTGGGAACACCTAATTGTGCAAAGATTTTGTAAGTTTTTAGCGAAATTTCGTTAAAAGAACAATTTGGGAACACTTTTGGGAACAACTCCTCTACTCTTCGCGCGATTTTTTGTCTATTTTCAAGGAACACCCAATCCCATCCCTAGAATCGCGATCTATCAAAAGGTCGCGATTCTTTTTTATCTTGTAGCGCGATGAACGCTCTCAAGAACATCCTTTTCAAGATTCTGCGTCTGATCGGCATTTTCGCTCTGATCTACGTTTGCCTTCTCCTTTACATGGTTATGTCGGAACGCCGCCTGGCGTTCCCCCGTGCAGAAATCGACGACGCTTCCGAATCGGCGCTCCGTGACAACGCCGTCCTTTGCCACGTCGAAAACGACAAAAAGCTTCAGGGCTGGATCCTGAACGATTCCCTGCCGACAACTGCACTGTACTTTGCCGACCGTGGCGAAGATGCGGCGACCTTCCTCGCCAACGCAAAGAGGATTTCGGGATTTCGACTTGTCACGTTCAACTACCGCGGTTCCGCCGGGAGCGAAGGAACGCCAGGCGAAAAGTATTACGACTCGGACATTCGGGCAATGGTCGGCTGCGCCCATTCGAACGACCTTATCTTCATCGGTCATGGCACGGGAGCGATCGCCGCGTACAATTCTTTTGCAAGCGGGCTTGGCAAAGGAGCCCTTCTCGTTGACCCTGCAGAGAGTTTTAGTTCCGCTTTATCGGCACGTTACCGAATTTTCTTTCCGAAATTCCTGAGCAGGACCCATTCGCGGATGATTTTTAGCGATGAACAATCCAATCCGGCGACCGTCATCGCAGACGACCCTCGTCGTGGTGAACTTGTACGCAATTTATTGAACAAGCATTCTAAAAAATTTACCTTGGTCGAGCGAGAAGGCAATTCTTTACTAGAAGTCATGCAGGCCGAGCTTACAAAAATAAAAACAAAGTAACACTTATCATCTTGTCCCATTTCGGTGAATTTTTTAATATTAGTCCTGTGTACCCCAAAAGGTGAGGTTTAGTGTTATGGATAGCTTTAAAGCTAGAATGGATATCCGTGGTTTTCTTCGCTTCTCTAAAGAACTCGCGGAAAAGTTCAAACTCAAAACAGCCGTTTACGCAGATCTGATGGTGGATAAGGTCGGCGGTCGAATCGCCATTATCCCGACGAGCAAGCTCAAGGCAACGTCCTTCCGCATTCTCCCGTCGAACGGCACTTATCTTCTGTATCTCCGCGGCGCAATGAACGTCGTCGGCATGAAGGTCGTTTCGGGAGACGTCGAACTCACGAAAGAAGACGACAAGATCATTTTCCAGAAGAAAAATTCAAAGAAGACCGGTGCGTGGGAACTCTTCGCCTGCCGCAATTCCGCAGGCCTTCCGATGATTTCTATCGATGCCCGCGGAACGATGATCCTCGACAAGCGTTGCATCACCGCTCTCAACACAATAAAGAATTCGACGGCGACTCCGGAATTCGATCCCAAGAAAAAGACATTTAAATTAACTTTCGGCAAGAAGGGCCTGCTCAACATCCGCACCATCGAAAGTCACGCCAGTCTTTCTATGATGGGGACGTTCCACTCTTTCGGCGTCAAACTTCCGGAATCTCATGTGCGTTACTGCGTCCAGATTTCGGGAAACGTCATGACTTTCAAACTATAGGGGTTCAATCATGTTCGAAATTTTCAAGGCGTTTTACCCCGTCCATTACAATTTCGGCGCATTTGCCCTGCTATTGCTCTTGTTCGTGATCTTTTTGCTGACCAAGAAGAATTTCAAGTGGGCAATCATCTTCATCATCGTTGACATCGCCTTCAACGTATTCATCTACCACAAGACGGCTCACCGCGTTTGGATCATTACCGAAACGCCTGCCGCACAGAATGAATGGGACACTCCGGCTCCGAAAACTTACAAGTTCTCTGCTCCGGACAACTGGGTGATCGAAGGCGACAACGGCGAAAAGATGCACTGGTGCTGGGTGGAAACCTGGGCGGAAAAGTTCCTGAGCTTCGACTTTGTCGATAGACTTTGGGGAACGAACAAGG
Organism: Hallerella succinigenes; assembly: GCF_002797675.1. Lineage (NCBI taxonomy): Bacteria > Pseudomonadati > Fibrobacterota > Fibrobacteria > Fibrobacterales > Fibrobacteraceae > Hallerella > Hallerella succinigenes. Next base: position 959,322 of record NZ_PGEX01000001.1, read on the forward strand.
CGAAGCAGCTTCGCGGCGCTTCCGAAGAACGCTTGGACCAGTAAGCCTTTAAATTTTCGATCGACCTTTACAAAAAGTTCGGGTGCGCATCCGGACTTTTTCTTTTGCCATTTTTCTTTGAAGTTTTGGAAGCGCTTACTTTTGAAATGGGACAACAGAAATTTCGCCATTTTCAAGCTTTGCATAATTCAAATGGAAAAGCCACTGCCCCGGGGAAACGACCTTGCCTTCTGCGTTTTCCCAAATGCCCGGAATATGGTGATGCCCGTGAACGCAGATGTCGCAGTGATTGTCTCGCATTCTTTCGGCAGCGGCATCGAGATACGAGAAAATGTCGATAACGCGGTCCTTGCCCGCCTTACGGCTATTTCTACCGACAAAAGTTGCAATGTCCATTCCCCAGTCCGGATGGATTTGACGGAAAAGAAATTGCGCCCATTTGGCGTCGATCAGTTTTCTCGCGGCGCGGTACCCCTTGTCTGCCTTGGCGACACCGTCCCCGTGCATCAGGTAAATATCATGCCCCTGAATGTTTTTTGCAACGTAGGTACGGTGAACTTGTACGCCAAGTTCCTTCGAAAAAAAATCGCCCAGCGCAAAGTCGTGATTGCCCGTCAGATAATGCACTTCCGTTCCGGAATCCACCAAGTCTCCTAACACGCGGTAAAGCGGCATGTGTCCGCGAGCCACGTAATGGCGGTACTCGTACCAAAATTCAAACAGATCGCCGACGATAAAAAGGTGCGACGCACCGCCAATCATTCCTTTTAAGAAATGAACAAGAGTTTCTTCGCGATCTTCGATGGATCCGGGAGGATTCACGCCGAGATGCGCATCCGAAATGAAGTAGGCGACTTTGGTTTCCATATTTTGAAATCTAATAATTCTAATTTTAAGGGGTGAAATTCTGGCTTTGCATCTTGACCGTTCTTCTCTTTTCCGCTTGCGCGCCTAAGCTTTACCATGCGGATTTTTCGGCAGATGCCTCTGCAGATAAAGCCTTTGCTTCGCCCGATTCATCCGCAATCCATTTTCACGCCCGCGAAAACGGCAAAACGGTCGAATTTCCGGAACGTTTACAGACCGCCTATGCGCAAGGGATACAAGACGCCGTGCCGAACGGCTGCACCTTAGAGCTTTCTTTCGACGGAAACGTGGAAGAGCATTATGCGAGCCTCTGGTACTTGGGAATCCTTGTCCTTGCTCCGCTTTGGCCCGCCATGCCGCGTGCAGACGATATTTTCCTTTTGTTGCATTCTGAACTTGTCTGCGACAGCGTGAGCGTGGAACGTGCAGAACTTTTGGAAGAAGAACATCCGCGCCTTTTTTGGTACGGTCCATACCGCGGCGGATACATGCAGGAACGCGCCGACATGATTCACAGAAAGCTGATCGCACGTTTAAGACAGTCCCTTTTGCAAAACACCCCAGTGGATGAATCCATCCGCTCGGACATTTACTAAAATTCAGACTATGCATACACTTTACGTTGTCGCCACTCCGATTGGAAATCTTGAAGACATGACCTACCGCGCCGTGCGCATTTTAAAAGAAGTACCGCTCGTGCTCGCCGAAGACACCCGTCATTCGAGACTTCTGTTTGACCACTTCGACATTCACACGCCGATGGAAAGCTATCACGACTTCAACAAGGAAGAAGTTACACCGAAATACGTGGAATACCTGAAGAACGAAGGCGACATTGCGATTATCAGCGATGCCGGAACTCCAGGCATCGCCGACCCTGCATTTAACCTGGTACGCGAATGCGTGCGTGAAGGCATTGATGTGCGAAGCGTCCCAGGTGCCTGTGCTATGATCAACGCCCTCGTTTCGAGCGGCATGCCGACCGACCGTTTCCGCTTCGAGAACTTTTCTCCGAAAAAGAGTGCCCAACGTTTGCACTTGCTTGAAAAGCTCAAGGAAACCGCCGACTCGACACTTATCTTTTACGCAAGCCCGCACAACCTGGTCAAGTTTATCGGTGAAATCCAGCAGGTCTTTGGCGAAACGCCTATCGCCCTGATGCGCGAGCTGACCAAAAAGTTTGAAGAACACCTGGTGGCGACACCTTCCGAACTTTTGGAACATTACAAGAAGTGCAATCCCAAGGGCGAATACGTTCTCCTGTTCCATCCGCAAGGTAAGGGTGGGTTATGATTTTTTTCCTTTTTATCCAAGCAGTCCTGAACATTGCGCTTGTTATGTCCGATCCGGACATGGAAGGCATTTACCTTTTTAAGGCTCAACTGATTCCATTTCTCTGTGCGCTTCCCTTTATTTTCAAACGTGATTTTCGAAAGAATTTTTCAAAGATGCTTTACAGTTTCTGCGGCATCGGATTCCTTTCGCTTGCGATCGATTACGCGTTTCGTTCCCACGTCGGTCTGATTCAGCTTGCCACGGTCTTTGTACCTTTGGCGCTTTACGGACTGTTCCATTTTGCCGTTTGGAATGTGCAACGCGCTAAAGAAAGATTCTCTTTAGCGGCTCTGGCGATGAGTTCGCTCAGCTGGGGACTTTACGCCTTTGCATTTCCGCCACTTCCTCTTGGTCCAGGTGCCCTCGTATTTCTTGTGCCGTGGTTCATTGTGCTTCTGCGCTCCAATATGCAGACAGCTCTTTTCGCTTCGTTCTGGTCGGGCTTCATTTACAACGTCATCAATTACTATTGGATTTACAACGTGATGAACGTGGGACCGGCCGTTTTGATCATGATCGGTCTAATTCTCTTGATTTCTTACTTCAGCGTTTACAATACAATCGCCGCGGCGGTTTTTGTGAAAGCCCGCGATGTAAAAATCAAGGGTATTCCTGTTCTGCTCATTCTCTTCCCGCTCTTTTACGCGGGTCTTGAAATGACGCGGAGCATTGGAGACTTTAGCTTTCCGTGGAGCCATCTCGGGTACGCCTTGGGAAATCAACTTCCGCTGTTACAGGCACTTTCGATCATCGGCATTTTTGGTTACACAGCCATCATCATCGCAAGCAATTTGGCGGTCGCCGAAGCCTTCGTGAAAGGCAAAAAGTTTTTGATTGCCGCACCGGTTGCGATTTTTGCCTTGCTCTTTGGATACGGAAGCTTTGTGCTTTCTAAACCGGAAGCGGCTCCGTTCTATATGGAAAACGAGGCAGAAGCCCCGAAGGTTGCGGTTGTTCAGCCGAATATTCATCAGACGAACAAGTGGAACAAAGCCTACTACGATTCCGTCGTGTCCAAGACTTGGCAGATTGTAAACGACAGCGTCGATTGGAAATCCGGAGACTTGGACCTGGTCGTTCTTCCGGAGACCGCGATTCCCGACTTTATAAGGTTCCGCAGCCGTGAAAAGCTTTGGCTCAAGAACCGTATCAAGGGAACGCAGACAAGTCTCTTCATCGGAGCGTTGGACTTTGACCGCGAAGGAAAACCGCCACGTCCGGTAAACCTTTACAACAGCGGTTTCCTGTTCCGCCCCGACGAAAAGAATTACACGCGCTACATCAAAACGCACCTGGTGCCGTTTAGCGAAAGGCTCCCCTTCGATGACGTGTTCCCGATTTTGAATTACGTGGACGTTGGGCAGGGCAACTTTGTTCCCGGCAAGGAACGCCCGGTCTTTGAACCGTATTTCTGGAGCCCGTTCATTTGCTACGAAACAATCTACGGTGCCGAAGCCAGACGCTCCATCCGTAACGGCTCCCGCCTGATGGTAGACATCACGAATGACGGCTGGTTCGGGAAAAGCACCGCCGCAGCCCAGCATTTGAACCAGCTACGTTACCGCGCCATCGAAAACGGCTATCCGATTGTCCGTTGCACGAACACCGGAATTTCCGCATTCGTCGACCAGTACGGCCATGAAGATCTAAAAACAGAGCTTTACACGGAACGCGTCATCACACGTCGCATTCCACTCCGCTCCAGGGATACTCTTTATTTCCACATAGGCGATGCAGTCGAGTATGGACTGCTCGGATTCTTCTTTGCCTATCTTGCGGCGCTGTTTATCCGATTAAAGACATGGGCCAGTGCCCAACCTTAGGGCGCACAGTCACCTGGGCGCCATTCAAAAGGGATTTCGCCGCTTCGACAGCCGGAGCGGTAACCCACTCGTCATCCTTGCCGAAGCGTACTTCGCAATTCGGCACAGATACCGGTTCTTCTATTTTGGCTTCCGCCAAATATTCGAAGCCCTTGGCAATCGATTCCGGTTTGATCTTTAAAGCGGTCTCCATCCAAAGATCCTGATTGACTTCTTCGGAAGGGCCAAAGAGATCTAGTATTCCCTGCAGAGCGACCTTTGGCATCTTCTGCACTTCCTTTGCCATCAAGAGCACTTGCTTTTGAGGCCAGGCGTCTTCTCCATGGCAAAAGTCGAGAATCGGAGCGAGCAAAATCCACTTCTGGTTCGCCGGGCGATTCTCCAAATTTTTCAACATGACCAAAGCCGAAAAATCGATACCGACAAGCACATCTGCATTTTTCACAGCCGACAGCGAATACAGATCCTGCAAAACAGGAACCTCCTCCGCATAAGAAATAAATGTGTGTTCAGCGTCCAAATCGACCACGGAAAGTTCATCTTCCCAAACGTTCAAATCCGAAGCCAATCCAGAAAGCCACGTCCAATTCGACATAAGCTATCCTCGCATTAAAATCATTCTTTGAAAAAAAGATATAATCATCTTTTCCGTTACGCAACATTTTATGTGATGTACGTAATAAAAACGCCGAATCCGGAGTTCAAAACGGTCCATTTCGGAATAATCGTTTTGCACAATTTCTCTCGTAATTTCGATCTTTTATAAATTTTGCCTTTAAAATATGACTTCCGCAACAAATGAAAGAATCGGTTGGATAGATGAATTCAAAGGCTGCGTGCTTCTGCTCGTGTGCCTGTTTCATGTGGAGCAGTCCTTTACAAGCATCGACATGGGACTTTCCCACGCAAGCGCATTCCGCATGACCGCCTTCTTTTTTATTTCGGGAGCCCTCTTTAGCACGCGCCGGTTTCCGACCTTTGTTAACTATACAAAGCACAAGGCGAAGGTTTTGCTGTTGCCGTATGGGCTGCTTTCGCTTTTATTCTTAGCCTTGGATCCGGTGCTGTACAACTTTGAGCTTTATTATCCACGGTCTCCCAAGATGATGCTCCTCGGGATCGTTCCCGACATTCAAAATGTATGGCAGTATATCGGTTGGAACCTGTTCAAGATTTTTGTCGTCGGAAAATCCTCGGTCGGGTCCGGGCCTATTTGGTTTGTGTTCAATCTTTTTTGTGTAAGCGTCGCATTTTACCTGCTTCAAAAAATCACCCGGGGACACTTTTGGAAAACCTTTTTGCTCGCGGTCCTAAGCCTTATCGCCGGATGGGTGATGAACCGTTACCAGGTACACTTGCCCTTTGGATTTGAACGGGTCTGTACAACGCTCTTTTTCTTTGCCTGCGGATCGCTTTGCAAAAATGCGATTATCGCTCTTGGAAAGCAAAAGTCTTGTATTCTCGTTCTCGTTGCCGCAGTCTCTATTTGGCATTATCTCTTTTTTGAAAATGCGAGCCCGTGGTTCAGTATCATGAACAACCATCTCGGAAAAAATATCGGATCCTTCCTTGCGAGTTCAGGCTTTGGAATTTTATCGCTCGTTTCCGTGTTTTTGCTGATGGACCGTTTGCCCGCTTGGAAAGGCTTTGCAACCGCCAAAGGAATTCTTCGAAACATTTCCCGCAACGGCCTCATTATTCTCGCCGTTCACTGGTGGATTCTGCTCGTACTTCGAATCGTTTTCAAAGCGGAACTCGACAAGCCTGGGCTTGCCTACATTTCGATTCCAATCGTCATCATAGGCGTTATCCTTGCGATCCCGCTGTTCCGTTGCAAATTGTACCGTTTGATTTCCAAAGAAAAAATCAGTGCAAAAGAAAGCCTTTCCATTCACTGAAAAGGCTTCTCGTTTTGAACTATTCCATTCTCAATACGACGGCGCCCGTTTTCCGGGTTTCCCTCATATCGATAATGCGCTGATTTTCCGAACCTCGGAAGCGGAGCATGAGATTCTTTTTTTCGATCATGAAAGGCCCGTCCACCAGAACATCGATCGAATCCAAGATTTCATCGGTGACGTCCGTATGTTTTTTTCCGCCCGCGATCAGGTCGCGGTCATAAACGTAGCCGGAAAACATCCAAATGCTCTTTTTCGGAAGTTCCTTTTTTATGCGACGGATCAATTGCACAATCGTTTCTTGATTCGACGGTTCAAAAGGTTCCCCGCCGAGGATGGTAATGCCCTCGTAGTAGCTCTTCGAAAGTTCGCTTAGAATGAAATTTTCGATTTTATCGTCGTAAGGGACGCCAAAATTAAAGTCCCACGTTTGAGCATTGAAGCAGCCTTTACAATGGATGGTGCAACCGGAAACGAACAGCGAAACACGAATGCCCGTTCCATTTGCACAATCCACTTTGTAAATCTGACCGACATGCATCTGGCGCGACCTTAGTGAGATGCGTTCGGATTCACAGAGCCTGTTTCCTGAATTTCACCGAGACCGATGTGAAGCACACGGTCTGCGATTTCCGCTGTACGACCCTGATTCCAGAACTGAGTGCCGATGTAGCCACAGGTTCTGCGTGCCACATGCATTCTCGCCTGTTCACGGTTGCCGCAGTTTGGGCATTCCCAAACGAGCTTTCCCGTCGAATCCTTGACCACGCGAATTTCGCCCGAATAACCGCAGACGTCGCAGAGGTCGGACTTCGTATTGAGTTCTGCGTAAAGAATCGTGTCGTAGATGTGCTTCATAATCGCGAGAACAGCCGGGATGTTGTCCTGCATATTCGGCACTTCTACGTAGCTGATAGCGCCACCCGGAGAAAGTCTCTGGAATTCCGCTTCTTTGGAAAGCTTTGCGAACGCATCGATTTCTTCTGTCACATGGATGTGATAGCTGTTCGTGATGTAGTTCTTGTCGGTCACGTGCGGAATCTTGCCAAAACGTTTCTGCAGAGCCTTGGCAAACTTGTACGTGGTACTTTCGAGCGGGGTTCCGTAAACAGAGTAGTCGATATTTTCTTCGGCCTTCCACTGGGCACAGGAATCGTTCAAGAGCTGCATGACCTTGAGACCGAAAGCGTCACCGGCAGAGCTCGTATGCGAAACGCCTTTCATGTAGAACACGCATTCGGCAAGGCCTGCGTAGCCGAGAGAAATCGTCGAATAGCCATCATAAAGAAGACGGTCGATTACTTCACCCGGTTTGAGACGTGCCAATGCTCCGTCCTGCCAAAGGATCGGGGCGACATCGGACGGTGTACCGAGAAGACGTTCGTGACGCAAACGGAGAGCTCTGTGGCAAAGGTTCAAACGATCCTTCATGATTTCCCAGAACTTGGCTTCGTCACCACCCGAAGAGCAGGCTGCATCGACGAGGTTGATCGTCACCACGCCCTGGTTGAAACGGCCGTAATACTTGTGAACGCCTTCGACGTAATTTTTTGCATTGCCAAGGTTACCCTTTTGCGCATCCGTAAAGCGGTCCGGGGTGAGGAAGGAGCGGCAACCCATACACGGATAGCAGTCTCCCTTCATCGCAAGAGCCATCTTTTCGGAGATGTAGTCCGGGACCATACGCTTTGCAGTGCATTCCGCGGCGAGCTTTGTCAGGTAGAAGTACTTGCTACCTTCTTCGATGTTGTCGTCCTGCAGCACGTAGATGAGCTTCGGGAAGGCCGGGGTGATGTAAAAGCCGCGATTGTCCTTCACGCCGAGGATTCTCTGTTTGAGCATGACTTCGATAATCAAAGCCAAGTCATCACGGATCTGTCCTTCCGGAACTTCGTGAAGGTACATAAAGACGGTCACAAACGGAGCCTGGCCATTTGTCGACTGAAGCGTAATCAGCTGATACTGGATTGTCTGACAACCGGATTCCACTTCACGGCGGACTTCGTCTTCCACAATCTTCTTGAGTTTTTCTTCATCGACATCGACGCCTGCTTCGGCGAATTCCGCCTTCAGACGCTGGGAAATCTTCTGACGGCTGATGTCCACATAGCGAGCAAGGTGGGACATCGTAATCGTCTGTCCACCATACTGACTCGAAGCAACCTGCGCCACGATCTGGGAAGCCACGGTACAAGCCGTGTTGAAACTTCTCGGCGTATCGATATGCGTTCCGCTGATGCACGTGCCGTTGTCAAGCATGTCGCCCAAGTTCACAAGGCAACAGTTGTGCATGTGCTGGGCAAAGTAGTCTGCGTCGTGGAAGTGGATGAGGCCATCCTTGTGAGCCGCCACGATGTCGTCGGAGAGCAGGTAACGATTCGTGTAATAACGGCTCCATTCGCCTGCCATGTAGTCACGCTGCACAGAGAGAACGGTCGGGTTCTTGTTCGAGTTTTCCTGCTTGACTTCTTCGTTATCCCGTTCGACAATGCCCGAAATCTTCTGGTCGATGTTGCTCATCTTACGAAGTTCGTTGTGCTTGTAACGGTAGGTGATGTAGAGACGCGCCACGTTGAACTTGCCCGTCGCCATCAAGGAGTTTTCCACCTTGTCCTGGATTTCTTCCACAGAAAGGTCGCGACTTGCGTTGCGGGCATCGCGTTCGATACCGTTTACAATCGCAGCGATCTGTTCTTCGGTTAATTTATCCGAAAGAATACCTTCTTCCTTATTCGCCTTACGAATCGCGTTTGCAATCTTTTCACCATCAAAAATGACACGTTCCCCAGAACGCTTCATGATGTAAATCTGAGGAGCTTCAATGTCCATGTTACCATCGAGGGATTCATCGTAAATCGCCATCGTTTTTCACCTCTTCGAAAATTTATGTTTCTTTTTTTCTGTAGTCTTGCACCCAAATATACCAAAATCGGACCGCCCCTCCTGGTCCGCTTTCGGAGCTTTCATCGTGAACTTGTAGGCCCTCGTCGGTCCTTCAAAATCGCTTCAAATTCGCCATTTTGGATATGAAAAAAGCTCGGCCATGGCCGAGCTTTTGTGAGTCTTATCACACCCGGTTTACAGGCCCTTCTTGAACTTTTTCAGCATCGAGGAAAGCTTGCTCTGCGGTTGGGCATTTCCCTTGCCCTGAGAGGCATTTGCACCGCCGAGACGAGCCTTCAAATCGGCGAGGGTCGCATGCGGACGGATACCGCCTTCACGACGCTGACCGCCACGCGCATTGCGCGGAGCTCGTCCCGCACCGGCGACGCCATCGACCTGTTCGGGCTTCATCGAAAGGGAAATGCGTTTCTGGCCTGCATCCACGCCGAGGACGCGCACCTTCACTACATCGCCGACCGTAAGAACGGTCTTTGCGTCTTCCACGAACTTATCGCTGATTTCAGAGACATGCACCAGGCCGTCCTGGTGAACGCCGATATCGACGAATGCGCCAAAGTTTGCCACGTTCGTCACGACGCCTTCCATCCAGCTGCCCGTCACGAGATCGTTGATGCTCTTGATCGAATCATCGAACTTTGCATAACGGAATTCCTTACGCGGGTCGCGGGACGGCTTTTCGAGTTCGGAGAAAATGTCTTCGAGGGTATGCTTACCGACCGTATCCGAAAGGAATTCATCCGGGGAAAGCGACTTGATGGCGCTTGCGTTACCCACGAGATCCTTCACGGCGACGCCGGCCTTAGCAGCCATACGTTCGACGAGTTCATAGTTTTCCGGGTGAACGGCGCTGCAATCGAGCGGGTTTTCGGCGCCCGGGATGCGGAGGAAGCCTGCCGACTGTTCAAAAGCCTTCGGACCAAAGCCCTTCACCTTCAAAACGTCCTGGCGGCTCTTGAAAGCACCGTTCTGTTCGCGGTACTTCACCACATTTTCAGCAAGCGTTGCCGAAACACCTGCCACATGGGTCAAAAGCGGTGCACTTGCACTGTTCAAATCCACGCCGACCATGTTCACGCAGCTTTCGACGACTTCGTCGAGGCGCTTCTTGAGTTCACGCTGGTTCACATCGTGCTGGTACTGTCCAACGCCGATCGACTGCGGATCGACCTTCACGAGTTCGGCGAGCGGATCCTGCAGACGGCGGCCGATAGAAATCGCGCCACGGGTCGTCACGTCTTCATTCGGGAATTCCTGAATAGCGAGCGGACTTGCGGAATACACAGAAGCGCCTGCTTCGGAAACGATCACACGGGCCGGCTTTTTTCCCTTGAACTTGTGGCTCATGGCGGCGACAAAAGCGTCCGTTTCACGGCTAGCAGTGCCGTTACCGATTGCGATCAAGTCCACTTCGTACTTTTCAGCGAGAGCGGCGATATAATCGCCCGCTTCGGCGACGCGCTTCTGCGGTTCGTGCGGGAAGATGACGCCGTGATCGATAAACTTACCGTTCTTATCGAGAACAGCCACCTTACAACCGGTACGGAAGCCTGGGTCGAGGGCGAGAACGGCGTGGTGACCGGCCGGCGGAGCGAGAAGAACGTCCTGAAGATTCTTGCTGAACACCTTGAACGCTTCTTCTTCTGCCTTGTCCTTCAAGATCAGGCGGACTTCGCTTTCGAGGCTCGTCTTGAGCAAACGATCCCAAGCGTCCTTGCACATTTCTTCCAAATACGGTTTCCAGATGCTGTCGCCCTTGATCACCTGGCGCTGCAGGTAACCGACAAGAGCTTCATCCGGCATTTCCACGGAAAGACGGAGAACCTTTTCCTTTTCGCCACGGCGAAGGGCAAGCATACGGTGGCTCGGAATCTTCGAAACCGGTTCGGAGAAGTCGTAGTAGTTCTTGAACTTGGTTTCCTGCTTTTCGAATTCCTTGCGGACCTTCGACGTCATGACGCCTTCCTTTTCGATCTGCGCACGCAGATACTGACGGCAGGTCGCGTTGTCAGCGAGTTCTTCAGCGAGAATGTCGCAGGCGCCAGCGATTGCCGCCTTCGGATCGGCAAGGCCCTTTTCTTCGGAGAGGTAAATCCGGCCGATTTCTTCCGGCGTATTGGAGGTTTCTTCCTGAGCCATGATGATACGAGCGAGCGGTTCGAGACCGCATTCCTTCGCAATCGTCGCACGGGTACGCTTTTTCGGCTTGTACGGAGCGTAAAGGTCTTCGAGAAGGGTCTTTTCCTTGCAGGATTCGATCTTTGCCTTAAGTTCCGGAGTCAGCTTGCCCTGTTCTTCGATGGACTTCAAAATAGTCGACTTACGGTCTTCAACTTCTTGCAAATATTCACGGCGGTGCTGGATGTCACGGAGTTCGATTTCATTCAACGTTCCCGTCTGGTCCTTGCGGTAACGCGCAATAAACGGAATCGTACCGCCCTGGTCCATCAATTCCAAGGCTTTGGCCACACGCCATTCTTCTAAGTTCAGTTCTTGGGAGATGACTTGCGAAAAATTCATAGTTCCTATTCCTCAAATGTTTAGTCACGGGGACAATTTAACATCTTTTCCGGTTAAAACGGGAAAAACAAAGGTAGCACAAAGGTCATGATAAAACCCATTCCGAACTGCAAAGGACCGCCGATTTTCAGATAATCGTTGAAAGTATAGCGGCCAGCATTCATGACCAAAGCGTTCGGAGGGGTGGAAAAAGGCGAAATAAAGCAGCAACTGGCCGAAACCGTCACCGCAAACAGGAACGGATACGGGCTCACACCGAGACCCGCGGCCGCACTCATCGCAATCGGGGTCAAAAGGACCGCCGTCGCCGTATTGCTGATAAAGATTGTAACAATGGACGTTGTATAATAGATACCGGCGAGCAGAGCATAAGGCCCGATCGTCCCCAGATATTCCACCAAGGCATTCGCAATGATGCCCGAGACGCCCGTTTTTTCAAGAGCTGTCGACATCGGGAGCATCGCCGCAATCAGCACGGTACTTTCCCAGTTGATCGACTTGTAAGCGTCCTCCACGTTGCGGAAGCAGCCCGTCAAAACCATGAGCAGCGCAGCGATCAGCACCGCCGCCACCGAAGACACCGCGTTCGTCACCATCAAAATGACCATCAAAACGAGAATCGCCGCCGCAAACGGCATCTTGTGGTCGAGCGGGACCGCAGCAGCCGATTCCAAGGGTTCCCCAAGGACAATCCATTCCGTATTCGACGAAGAAAGCTTGCGAATGTTCTCCCAGGTTCCCTGCACAAGAAGCGTGTCGCGGGATTCCAGGTTCTTTTCCGTAAGCCCATGGATGATATATTCCCCGTTGCGCTGGATGCCAAGCAGGTTCACCCCGTACTGCGCACGCAGATTCGTTTCCATCACATTGCGGTTGATAAAGGAAGAATCCGGCATCACGAGCACTTCGGCAATGCCCCAGTTGCGAAAATGGAAAGATTCCCTTTCCGCTTCCTTTTCCGAAAGGATCGGAGCGCTCATCTCCTTGGAAAAGCGTTTCACGTCTTCGATGTCACCCATCATATAAAGGATGTCGTCTCCATAGGCGACGCTTGTCGGGCCGGCGAGTTCCTGGCGACCTTCGCCAAAGAACTTTCCTCGGGAAGGATGGTCCACCTCGATGACCGTCAAATTGTAATGGGTCGGAAGCTTGAGTTCCGCAAAAGAACGCCCGATCAGCGGAGAATCGTAACGGACACGAACGCGGGTCACGTTGCGCGAAAGACGGTATTCTTCGGCAAGCTCGTTCAAGGACTTGTTTTTGCGTTTATTGGACTTCTTTTCTTCCGTCTTTTTGCAAAGCAAATGCGAAGCCGGGAGAAGCGCAAAAATAATGAGCAAAAGCACCACGATACCTATTGGCGTAAACGAAAAGAGCTTTAAGCTCGGATATCCCGCCTTGATCAAAGCCTCGTTGATCACCATGTTCGGAGGCGTACCGATCAAGGTCAGCATACCGCCGATACTGCAAGCAAAGGCCATCGGCATCAAAAATCGCTTCGGGCCGGACTTTGCGCCCGCCGCCACGCTCATCACAATCGGGAGCATCAGCGCAGCCGTTCCCGTATTCCCCACAAAAGCTCCGATAAAGCCCGTCACGAGCATAATCACGACAAACAAAACGCTCTCCTTGTCGCCCGCGATCTTCACTATCTTCTGGCCAGCGACACGAGCAAGACCCGTTCTAAAAATCGCACCGCCGACGACAAAAAGCCCAAGGATCATCAAGACGATCGGATTCGAAAAGCCTTCGAGCGCTTCATCGACCGTCACTACGTCAAAAACCATCAAAATCACAAGGGAACAGAGCGCAACGATATCCGAGCGAATCTTCCCCTGTACAAAGAAAAACATCGAAACTGCCAATACAAGCAGTGTAACAACGAGAGAAAACATACAGCCACAAAATTAGCAAATTCAAACGGAGGCAATTTGCAGAACCCCTGCCGAAATATTAGTTTTGAATTCAAAAATGTAAAATTCACCCCGAATAGGAATGTTTATGTCTGACTGCATCTTTTGCAAAATTATTAAAGGCGAAATCCCTTCTACCAAAATCTACGAAGACGATGAATTCTTCGCCTTCAAGGATTTGAACCCGCAGGCGCCCATCCACACGCTCGTCGTCCCGAAAAAGCACATCACGAGCCTTATGGATATGGAAGAAGCGGACGCCCCGCTGATGGGCCGTCTTCTTTACCGCGCCCAGGAAATTGCGAAGTTGCAGGGCCTCGGCGAAGGCGGAGCCCGTTTTGTGTTTAACTGCAAGGGTGACGCCGGACAGACCGTTTGGCACATCCACTGCCACATTCTCGGCGGAAAGCGTCTCGACGACGGTTTCGGCGCAAAATAAGCTTCTCTGATACCGTTTTGCTCAAACAGACCAAAGTCATCGTTCTCCATCGAATGCCCTACAGCGATTCCTCGTTGATCGTGAAGGGCTTTTGTTTTGATTTTGGAGTCCAATCCTTTTTGGTCAAGAGCGCAAAGAGCCATAAGAATCCATTCAAAAGCTCCCTCGATCCGCTTGCCGAAAGCGAAATCGTCTTCCATGATTCCGGAAAGAGCGATTTGCACTTTATCCGGGAGGCAACCCTGATCGACTGGTTCCCGAATCTGCGCAAAGACCTGGAAAAGACCGCGATGGCGGAAGTCATGGCGGAAATTCTTTTGCGCTACCTGCCGACCGGACTTTCGCAGGAACTTGAGTTCCGTTACACGGAAAAGGCTTTGCAAGTGCTCGACAGGGGAAAGTGTCCGCAAGACGCGCTTGCCCGTTGGATGTGGCACATTGCCGATTGCGCGGGGTATGCGCTTTCCGTCGACGATTGCATTCGCTGCGGAAATTCCATCTCGGGGAATCCCGCCGATTTCCTTTTTGAATCGGGCGGGGCGCTTTGCAAAGACTGCCTCGGCTTCTTTTTGCCGCACTATTCCCCTGAGTTTTTAAGCGATATCGCCCGTTTGACCGCTCGAATGCCGCTTCACGACCCGCGAGCCCTCGAAGGGGAGTTTTTCAAGTATCTCAAAACACATCTCGGCGAAAACCGGGAAATCAAATCTTACCGTTGGTTACAGGAGGTTCGTGGTTATGCTTTCAGCACAACAGATTAAAGAACGTAAAGGAAAACAGAAGATAGCCCAGATTACCGCTTACGACTTTGGCTTTGCCAAAATCGCGGAAGCCGCCGGCATCGACCAGATTCTCGTCGGTGACAGTCTCGCCAATACCATGCTCGGGTACAAAAGCACGCAATCCATCGGCATGACCGAAATGCTCGTCTTTACCGCAGCCGTTTGCCGTGGCGCTCCGAACACGCACGTCATCGCCGATATGCCCTTCAAGAGCTATGACGATCCGAAATCGGCTCTGGAGAATGCGAAAAGATTCATGGACGTCGGCGCAAGCTCTGTAAAGCTCGAAGGCTTTATGCCCGACGCGATTGAAACGCTCATCCAGAACGGCATTCCTGTCTGTGCACACCTTGGACTTTTGCCGCAAACCGCAGTCAGCATGAAGCAAGTCGGCAAGACCGAAGAAGAAGCGGAAAGACTTTTAAAAGAAATCACCGCGATCGATGAGCTCGGCGCTTACGAATGCGTGCTAGAACACATTCCAGAGATTCTTGGCGAAAAGCTCACCAAAGCCGTGAGCCTAATAACCATCGGTATTGGCGGCGGTCCGCACACCGATGGTCACGTCACCGTTTTGCACGATGCACTTGGCATCAACAACGGAAAGATTCCTCCATTTGCAACAAAGTATTGCAACATCTTTGACATCGCCAAAAAAGGGATCGAAGATTATGTTTCCTTTGTTCACACCGAGGCGCTATAGAGTGTTATTTCCGATTACCAAGTTGGCAAAAAATTTTTTAAAATAAATGTTGATATTTTGTGAAAATCAAGTTATTTTATTGTCATAGTTATCAACAAATCCAAAAGAGGAACAAAAAAATATGGCAAACGCAAAGAAAACTGTAAAAAAAGCCGAAGTGAAGAAGGCTGCTCCGAAGAAGGCTGTCGCCAAGAAGGCTGCCCCGGCTAAGAAGGTCGCTCCGAAGAAGGCTGTCGCCAAGAAGGCCGCCCCGGCTAAGAAGGCTGCTCCGAAGAAGGCTGTCGCCAAGAAGGCCGCCCCGGCTAAGAAGGCTGCTCCGAAGAAGGCTGTCGCTAAGAAGGCCGCCCCGGCTAAGAAGGCCGCTCCGAAGAAGGCTGTCGTCAAGAAGGCCGCCCCGGCTAAGAAAGTGGCGAAGAAGAAGTAATTTTTAGTTTTCTCTCTTTGCTAAAAAAATCAACAAAAAGACCTGGCTTCAGCTGGGTCTTTTTGCATTCATACACCGATTTTCTAAATTTTGGGTATGATTTCCGAAAAAGACTTGAAAGAAATTGAATCTCTCAGCCTCGAAGAAAAGGCCACCCGCGTGGAAAAGCTTCTCGAAGGCAAAGAAACGCCCAGCGCCTTTGAACTCGGACTCTATCTCGCCCTGAAAATGGCTCTTGAAATCAAGACCGGTCAGGAACTCGGCAGTGCCACGGGCAAAATTGTCGCCGGCTGGATGCAAAAGTATTCCCCGGAGCTCGTCGAACAGGCGATTCCTCTTGCCAAACAGTTCTTTACCGATCCCGAAAAAATTGCAAACCGCATCCGCAACGGTCTTCTCGCAGCAAATGGCTAAACTGGTTAAAACGCTCCCCGCCTCGGTCGACATCGGCAGCCATTCGACAATTCTTTTGATTGCTGATTTTGAAACCGATGCAAATGGCAAAGAAACGCTCCAACCCAAAATTCAAAAGGTGGAAGTTTGCCGCCTTGGCGAAGACGTTTACAATACCGGAAACGTTTCCGCAGAACGCCTGGAAGAACTTTCGAAGATCCTTTCGAACTTCCGCGCAACGGCACACGCCCTAGGTGCAGAAATCAAAGCCTGCGCCATGACCGAAGCCGCCCGCAAGGCGGAAAATGGAGATGAGATTATCGCTGCGGTCGAAAAAGCGCTTTGGACCAAGCCGCAGATTATTTCTGGCGAAGAAGAAGCCGCCTACACGTTCCGCGCCGTCGAAGAATGGCACGGCGAAGGCATTGTGACTTTGGATATCGGCGGAGGCTCGACCGAAGTTTCCGACGGAAAGAAAGCGGTCTCGGTTCCGGTCGGCGCGCTTTACCTTTTTAAGCAAATGGGTGCGATTCCAGGTCCGGAATACAAAAAGTGGGAAAAGGAAATCCTCAAGGGAAATCCTTTGCGCCCGTATTCCAAAAAGCAGATTTACCTTGTCGGCGGAACGGGTACAGCCCTCGCCATGGTATTTTTGAACCTGCCGGAATTTGACTTCAAGTCAATCGAAGGTTTGGAGCTGAATCTCGATCAGCTCGAAAAAACGATTACAAAAATTTCCAACGTGTCGAAGGAACTCCGCGCGAGCATGCCGGGCCTTGAAAAAGGTCGTTCCGACGTCATCATCTGCGGCCTGTATTGGCTGCGCAGCCTGCTCGCCCGTTTGCACGCGGAAAGCTTCCGCATCAGCACGGCGGGTCTCCGCTTTGGGCTTCTTTACCCGCCTAAACCGGAAGAAAAAAACGTCGAAGAAAAGAAGGAACGCAAGCTCCCACCTTGGTTGCAAAAGAAAAAGGATTCTGAAGATGCGAATCAATAAATTTCTTTCGCTGTGCGGTGTCGCAAGCCGCCGTGCTTCCGACGATCTGATTCGTCAAGGCCGTGTAACCGTCAACGGAGACGTCTTGGAAGGACTCGGCCGAGAAGTCGATGAGCACAAGGACGATGTCCGCGTTGACGGCAAACGCGTGCGCCCGCCTAAAAGGACTTCAATTCTGATGTTCCACAAACCCGCAGGCTGCGTTTGCTCTGCAAGCGATCCGCAGGGTCGCACAACCGTCTACGATTACCTCCCGGCGGAATACCGTTCGATGAAGTATATTGGACGTTTGGACTTGCAGAGCCGTGGACTTCTTTTGTTTACCGACGACGGCGATCTGCTATACAAACTCACGCATCCGAAGTTTGAAGTTCCCCGCAGCTATTATGTTTGGACGACTCGCCCGCTTTCCCATGCCGACGCCCAGAAACTCGTCGATGGTGTCGAAATCGGGGAAAATGAAAAGGGAGTGATGGAATCCGCCCACGCCGAAGAAATTTTCTTTGACCAGGGATTCTTTGAAATGGTTCTTTGCGAAGGCAAGAACCGTGAAATCCGTCGCATGCTCGAACAGGTCGGTTATACGATCCGCGACTTGAAGCGTGTAACTTATGCGGGTATTGGGCTTGGAAACCTGCCGACCGGCGAATTCCGAGAACTCTCTTCCGCGGAAGAAAAAATCCTTCGCGAAGCGGTTGAGGATTAACCAATGAAACGCAGCATTTTTATCGGAGACATTCACGGTTGCTACGATGAAATGATGAAAATGCTCGACGTCGTCCATTACACGCCGGGCGATGACTCCATTTATTTTACCGGCGACCTGATCAATAAAGGTCCCGATTCCATAAAAGTCGTACAGGAACTTCTCGCCAATCCGTTCCAGTACGTCATGGGAAATCACGAAGCCTGGCTTTTGAATTTTGTAAAGATTCCCGAAAACGAATGGACCGAAAAACAAAAGCGCTCCGCAGAAATTCTCGGCGATCCATTCTGGCTTGCATCCATTGTTAAAAATTGGCCCCTCTGGATTGACACGCCTCAAGCGTTACTCGTCCACGCAGGCATTGAACCGGGAAAGGCAAAGATCGAAGACATGGATCCTAACGTGCTGCTTTCCGTGCGCACCTGGGACGGCAAAGGCGAAGACCTGAACAACCCCGAGGATCCCGCTTGGTTTGAATGTGTAACCTGGCCCAAAACCGTCATTTTCGGACATTGGGCTGCCAAGGGACTCGTCGATAACGTTCCAGGATTCATCGGACTCGATTCCGGCTGCGTCTACGGGAAATACCTTTCCGCCTACTGCCTTGAAGAACGAAAGTTCTATTCTGTTCCCGCGGCACGGCCGTACAGCCCGATCAAAAAGAAGAAACGCGTACCTACGAACGCCTGAGTTTCAAATTGGCTCAAAATCGTGACGCAGAGCCAAATGTTTTTTCCAAAAGCCAAGGAACCATCGTTTAAATCCTTTGCTTTTTAAGCGTCAATTTCTAAATTGTGTCGCACTATGACAGCGCAAGAACTTTTCAATCGTCTCAAGAGCATTCAGCCGGGTGCCGTTCTTTGCAACTACACCATGGAATACTGCGAAAAATTGATTCCGATTATCAACGAAATCAACGAACTCAAAAAAGAACGCAACGCGGTGATTCTCGCCCACAGTTACGTGGCACCGGAAATCGTCCTCGGTGTTGCCGACTACGACGGTGATAGTTTCAAGCTGAGCCAGGACGCTACCAAGGTCCAAGCCGACATGATTATTTTTGCCGCGGTCCGCTTCATGGGCGAAACGGCAAAGATTTTGAATCCGACGAAAGAAGTGATCATTCCGGGTCCGCTTTCCGGTTGCAGCCTCGCCGACAGCATTACCGGCGAAGACGTGAAAAAGCTCCGTGCAAAATATCCGGGTTATACGGTCGCCTGCTACATCAACACGACCGCTGATGTGAAAGCGGAATGCGATGTCTGCGTCACGAGCTCCAACGTTTACAAAATCATCGCAAACCTTCCAAACGACAAGATCATCTTTGTCCCGGACCGTTTGATGGGGGCAAACCTTCAGGAAGCTCTTGAAAAGAACGGCATCCACAAGGAAATCGTTCTGTTCTCCGGTTGCTGCTATGTGCATGAAAAGTACGATCCGGAACTCATCAGTTTCTTCCGAAGCCAGAATCCAGGGCTCCGCGTGGTGAGCCATCCGGAATGCCATCCGGGCGTCGCCCTTTTGAGCGATTACGTCGGCAGTACCGGTCAGATGGTCAAGTACATCAAGGACCAGCCGGAAGGCACCCCGTTCCTGCTTCTCACGGAATGCGGCTTGAACGCTCGCATGCATTATGAATTCCCGAACAAGCAGTTCATCGGCAGTTGCAGCATGTGCAAGTACATGAAGTCGAATTCGCTCGAAAACATTCTTGAATCTCTGCGTCACCCAGAAATGGCTTCCAAGGTGGAACTCTCCGCCGACGTAGCAGCCCGCGCCAAGCACTGCATTGACGAAATGTTCCGCTACGCAGCGATGTAATCTTGCAACGGAGGTCCGATGAGATTCCTTTCGAAGCTTCTGATTCTTTTGTTGATTGTGACCGGTACAAGTTTTGCCGGTTACCGCGGAAAAGTCATTTGGCACCGAAGCTACTTCATTTCCCTCGGCGTGGATGCGCTCTTCTCCTTGGGCGGTGACTTGAACGGTGACGGAGCTATCGAAGCCAACGGCGATGACACCGATGACGTCGTTTACCTTCCCCACATCGGATCTTTCCCATTGCCGAACATCGAAGCGGGTGTAAACTTTAACCAACACACG
This sequence comes from Hallerella succinigenes, assembly GCF_002797675.1. NCBI lineage: Bacteria > Pseudomonadati > Fibrobacterota > Fibrobacteria > Fibrobacterales > Fibrobacteraceae > Hallerella > Hallerella succinigenes. Next base: position 979,126 of record NZ_PGEX01000001.1, read on the forward strand.
ATTGCCGTCCATTTCGGCATTTGGCAGCCTGACGTCCGATACGGCGAAGATACGGATTACTTCACCGAAGACGATGCGAACTACTGGCGCCTTGGCGTGGAATACCGCTACTACTTCTTCTGGCCGGAAGACTTTATGATTGGCCCGGGCCTCGGTTACGCCTTTGCCCGTTACTCCGTCCACGGAGCAGCTATTGGCTTTGACAAGTATGACGGCGAATACCGCGAAGCGGCCGTCTTTGCAACAAACTCTTTTGCCGTTTCGGCAAATATGCGTTACAAGATTCGCCCGTTCGGCATGGATGTCGCTTTGCGTTACCGCCCCACGTTCATCCGCAGCTTAAGCACCGAAACGGCCGGCTACTGCAGCCTTTCCGAAACGCTCTGGCACCACATGATTGAAGTGAGCGCCCGAGTGTTCCTCGAATTCTAAGATTCGACTTCTTAAAAGACCAGCTCCTTACCAATCCTTTTCGGGGCGAGCCTGACCGCGCACCGGTTTCCACGGTTTGCGTTCTCCATGTTCCGCATCAAAGTCTTTGAGCAACTGGGAAGCTTGCTCTGGAGTCATCTGTCCCGGAGGCACGGTTTCCGGATTTTCATTTCCGCCTTGCGGTTGTTCCGGGTTTTCCTGCTCGTTTGAATTGCTGGATTCTCCGTTACCGCCCTGCGAATGACTGGAGTCTGAATTGCTTGACTGAGAATGGCTGGACTGCGAGTCGCTAGAATTTGCACCTTGGGAATCGCTCGAACCGTTTTGATTCTCGTCCTGATTCTGTTGATCCTGATTCTGTTGATCCTGATTTTGCTGATTCTGCTCGTTTTGATTCTTGTCCTGGTTTTGATCCTGGTTCTGATTTTCGTTATTCGGATTGTTCTGCTGATTCTGCTTTTGCTGCTCATCCTTGGATTCTTCGATACGATCCTGAAGCATTTGCAGTTTGGCATCATCCGGGTAATACGAAAGACCTTCCTTGCAGGTGATTTCTGCCGTCGGCAAACGGTTTTGAATGTACTGGAAAGCCGCGTCCGAATAATACTGGGCAGCACTCTTCGGGGCTTTTGCCGCAAAGGCGCATGTGGAAGCAGCCACAACGGAAAGGAACAGGGTAAACTTTTTCACTAGATCACCCCCAAATCGTTATCGGCATTGGACTGATCGATTTTACTCTTGGGAGCACGTCCTGCCTTAATGTCAATTACGTCTTCAATACGTTGAATGTACGGGCCAAAGCTCGAAGCGGTAGAGTCCGAGGCCATCGTATTTTCAAGCAGATTCTTGGCAGGCGTGTATTCGCCGTCCTTGCACATTTGCAGGGCCCGGGCAAGGATCTGTTTTGCATTTTCCGAAAGTTCGGGCTGCTTTTGATCCTGATTTTCGTTCTGCTGATTCTGTTCTTTCTGCTTGTCAATTTCTTCTTTGAGCTTGCGTTGCACAATTTCCACATTGCGCTTCGCATTTTCAAAATTCGGATCGAGATCGATCGCTTTTTTTAAGTAGCCAACCGCTTCACGCCATTTTGCAATGCGTTCCGACGGTTCCGAAGACTTTTCTCCGAGGCGGTAGAACGTGTTTGCCAAATTGAAAGCGGCCTTTGAAGCGATCGAAGAGTCCGGCATGCGAGAAGCGCTTTCGAGTTCCTTCTGCGCTTCTTCGTAATTGCCGAGCTTGTACTGGCACGTTCCGATGTTGTAAAAGAGCAATGGATTCGCAGGTTCATCCTTTCGCGCTTCCATGTACTTTTGAAGCGCTCCCGCAAAGTCGCCCTTGCGGAACAGCTCATTGCCATCGTTGATCGGGCGAGCGAAAGCCGCAATCGCCAAAAGCGAAATTAAAATGAAGATTCTTTTCATTTGCACAACCTTCATCAGCTAAAACGTCCAGCGACCTGCTTGCGCTTTTTTCCGCGTTCCGAAAGGAGCGCTTCTGCCAAAAAGAGCAGCGCCGCGATCGCCAAAAAGATTTGGTAACGGTCCTTGTAATTTTCCACCTGGTCCGAAGAGGTGTCCCGCTTTTCTAAGCTCTGAATTTCCGAGAGCACCTTCTGCAGCTGGAATTCACCCGGGCTTGCGTAAAAATACCGCGCACCTGTAATGCCTGCGATATCCTGCAACGTCTTTTCTTCCAAATGGGTCGTCACAATATTCCCAAAGCGATCCTTGTGATACGAGACGTCTCCATTTTTCGAAGGTTCCGGAATAGGAACACCTTCCTTGGAACCGATGCCGACCGTGTAAATGCGAATGCCCGCTTCTGCCGCTTCCTTCGCCTTTTCCACCGCCTTGGCGTCTTGTTCTTCGCCATCGCTCATCAGCACCATCACAGCGTACTTAGACGGCACCTTGGAACGACGGAACATCTGCAAGCCTTTATCGATTGCCGCGGCAAGATCCGTTCCCGGCAAAAGCCAACCCGGTTCCAAGTCGCGCAAAATCAACTGCACCGTGCCGTAGTCCAAAGTGAGCGGCACTAAGGTCTGCGCTTCACCCGAAAAAGCCACAAGGCCCACACGGTCGCCCGAAAGCGTATCGAGGAATGCAGAAATTTCATGACGGGAACGCACCAAACGATTCGGCTTGACATCTTCCGCAAGCATCGAAAGGGAAATATCCTGGAGCAGCAAAACGTCAAGGCCCTTGCGTTCAATATGTTCCATCTGACGGCCCCACTGCGGACGGGCAAGCGCCAAAATCAAAAACGCAAGACCGAGGAGCAATAGGCTCGTCTTGATCGCACGTCGCCACGGAGAAAGCGAAGTCGCAATCTTCGGGAGCATCGATATGGACGCAAAGCGCGAAGCGAGCTTTTTCCGCCGATGGTACGCATAAATAAAGAGCAACAAAAAAAGCGGGAGCGTAAAGAGAGCCCACAAAAAATTCGGTTCTGCAAATCTCATGGAATCCTCACAAACCGCGTATTCGCGAGCACAAGTTCAAGCAAAATCAAGAGCGCTCCCACAAGGAGCCACGGATAAAACTTTTCCTGGTAACGCGCATAGGCGATCGTTTGAATTTCGGTCTTTTCGAGTCCATCGATTTCGGAATAGATTTTTTCCAAATCGTCCTTGCTTTCTGCACGGTAAAAACGTCCGCCCGTACTGGAGGCGATTTGACTCAACGTTTTTTCATCCAAGCTGTTTTCGGCAGGAATCGGCTGTTCCCCCCACGAGATTTCACCCGTCCAAGGGTTCTGCTGGAACGCGAGGAACGTTCCGCTCTTTTTGCCGACGCCAATCGTATAAACCTTGACTCCAAGCGCCTTTGCCACTTCCGCCGCATGGAGAGGCGGAACAAGGCTCGCATTGTCAATGCCGTCCGTCAAAAGCACCACGACCTTCGACTTCGCATCGGACTTTTCTAAACGCGCCAAGGAATTCATCAAGCCGTCGCCAATTGCGGTGCCGTTGCCCGAAGCCGAGGAATCGTCCACCGCCTGCAAAATTTCAAGCAGTGCACCGTAATCCAAAGTCAACGGCACGAGCGTGTAAGAGTTTCCCGCAAAAACAGAAAGTCCTATGCGGTCGCTTTCACGCTTTTGCACAAATTCAGCCATCACGTTTTTCGCATAGCCCAAACGGGAATAGTCCCAAAAGCGACCGCTCTTCAAAACCTTTTCCGCATTCATCACCCCGAGCTTTGCCTGATCCGTACGGGTCAGCATATCGAGAGTTCCCATGGAACCGGAAACGTCCAAGGCGAGCATAATGTCCACGCCATCCGTCGAAGTGTATTCGACTTCTGTCGCATTCTGCGGACGAGCGAGAGCCACGACAAAGCAGCAAAGCGCAGCCATGCGAAGCGCTGGGACAATGTAGCGGGCACGCACTTTAGAGCCCTTCGCCGCCTTTTTGGCAATCGCGAGCGCCGGGAACTTGATCGTACTTTTTCGTTTATGCGCGTGCCACCACCAGTCCAAAATCAACAGGGGCCCGAGCAAAAGCAAAAAGAACGCTTCGGGATTTTGAAAATGCAAATTAGCGAGATCCATTTGCACCGCCCTTCTTACCGTTCTTGTTCTTTTCTTCTTCCGGGACAGGCTTCGTATCTTCTAAAAGGCGACTCGCCCAATCTTCCCAAAAGACACCGCGGTCGTCGCCGATTTTCATCTTGGCAAACTTCACCGGGTAAGTTTCTTCTTCGAGTTTCACCAAGGACTGCTTGTACGCTTCGGCAAGGCCTGCGATCTGCGAAACACGAGACTTCAACTGCGAAAGTGTCGCGTCGAGAATTCCTTCCGACGGATGTTCGCCGAGGAACCTACGTTCCACATAGCGACGCATAATAAAGCTCAAAGCCGTATAATAATCCGCCTGATTTCCCATGGCAAGAAGCTGCTTTTCACGCAGTTCCTTCAATGCGAGAAAGGCTTCTTCATACGGCGGAAGTCTCGGAGCTTCCTTATTCTTGCGGAACTTTTTGTGCAAGAACCAGCCGAGTACCACCAAAAGGATCGCTCCGAGAACAATCAAAAGTCCCGAAAGCCATGCAGGGAGCCTCGAGTCGTCCAAAGGTTCTTCCACATCCAAAATATCTTCTTCCGAACCGTCTGTCCGCGTCACAACCTTCACCGCCACCGGATCCGTTTTCGTCACCACGGTATCGGCACCCAGAACCGCTCGCACCTCTTGCGGCGCAATCAAAAAATCACCCGCGACAAACGTATTGAGCGTTGCCCGCCAAACGAACTTCTTTTGACCTTTCACTCCCGCAATCGGAATTTCTTCATGCTGCATGTCCTTGACTTCAAAGCTTCCGAGGTTTCCCACAAAGCTCGGTAAATCCACATAAGCGCTTTCCGGAGCGTTCACATCGATTTCATAATCGAAACGATCACCCACAAAAATCTGTGAAGCAGTCGTCGAAGATTTCACCGACAGGTTGAATGCAAATGCGGAAGCTACAGAGATTGCACCGATAATCAGCGCAAGCTTCCTTGTCAAAAATCGAAATTCAAACATCATTAACTCCGACGTCTCTGCAACATTCTAAAATGTTCCACGAGCGGATTCACCGTGTCGCGGAATTCATCCTGAACCTGGCACAGCACATAGTCCACGTTCATTTTCTGGAAAAGGCTCCGGGTCGCTTTCTGGGCCTTTTTCGCCTCGTGCGCAAAGGCTTCACGGAAGGCAGCATCACCCGTATCCACAAGCATCGTCTCACCGGTTTCCGGATCTTCGAATTCCACGAGTCCCACCGGCGGCAGTTCCATTTCACGCGGGTCCATCACCGAAACCGCCAGCATGTCGTGACGCTTGCAAAGGATCTTAAAAGCTTTGTCGAATCCCGAATCCTGAAAGTCCGACATCACCACGATCATCGAACGACGATTCAGTACGCCACCCACATATTCAAGCGCATTCTGTAGATTCGTCCCGTGATGTTCCGGCTTAAAGTACAGGATTTCTCGGATCAAACGCAAAACGTGCTTGCGCCCTTTCGCAGGCGGAATAAAAAGCTCCACCTGATCCGTAAAAATCAAAAGTCCAACCTTGTCGCCCGTCCGCACGGCGGCAAACGAGAGAAGCGCGGTGATGGCCGCCATGGCTTCACCCTTCATTTCCTTTCCCGAACCGAATTCCGAACTGGAACTCGCATCCACCATCAGCATCAAGGTCAGTTCACGTTCTTCCACGAACTTCTTGATGTAAGGAGTCCCCATACGAGCCGTTACGTTCCAATCGATCGAGCGAACGTCATCTCCCGGCACGTACTCGCGGACTTCGCTGAATTCGACGCCATTGCCCTTGAACGAGCTGTGATAAGCGCCAGCCATCATCGAGTCGAGAGATCCCCGCACCGAAAGTTCGATGCGGTTCACCGTTTTGAGAATATCCTTCGAAAGCATATTATGGCACTTCGACAGAATCCAAGATCTTCTGGACAACGAGTTCCGCAGAAACTTCTTCCGCTTCCGCTTCATAGCTCAAAATGATGCGATGACGGAGAACTTCCATCGCCACAGCCTTCACATCTTCCGGCGTCACGTAACCGCGGCCTTCGATGAACGCGTGCGCCTTCGCCGCCTTTGCAAGGCCAATCGAAGCACGCGGAGAACCGCCGACCGAAATAAAGCTCGTCAATTCCGCTTTCTTGATGCTTGCCGGATCGCGCGTCGCAAGAACAAGGTTCACAATGTATTCGCGAATGCGTTCATCCACGTAGATTTCCTTCACCAAGGAACGCGCCTTCAAAATGTCTTCCTTGTTCGCCACGGCACTCGGAATCTTTAAGCCCGTTCCGCTCACCGCTTCAAGGATCTTCATTTCGTCATCCTTGCCCGGATAACCGACCTTCACCTTTAACAAGAAACGATCCACCTGAGCTTCCGGCAACGGATACGTACCTTCCTGTTCAATCGGGTTCTGCGTCGCAAGAACAAGGAACGGTTCGTCGAGCTTGTACGTTTCATCGCCGATCGTAATCATGCGTTCCTGCATCGCTTCGAGAAGGGCGCTCTGCACCTTGGACGGAGCACGGTTGATTTCATCGGCAAGAACGAGGTTCGTAAAGAGAGGTCCCTTGCGGGTTTCAAAACGAGATTCCTTCGCGTTGTAAATCGTCGTACCGAGCAAGTCCGCCGGGAGAAGATCCGGGGTAAACTGAATACGCTTAAAGTCGAGAGAAACCGCACTTGCAAAAGCGGAAACCGCAGTCGTCTTCGCAAGTCCCGGAAGGCCTTCCAAAAGAATATGACCGTCGGCAAAAATACCGGTGAGAATGCTCTTCACCATGTCCTTTTGACCGATCACGGTCCCTTCTACTTCACGCAAAAGATCTGTGCAAAAATAGCCCTGATCCTTAATCTTTTCCGTCAATTCTTGTACGTTTGTCATCTTGACCTCATTCGTCTTCTTCAATGTTTAACAGTTTTGCTGCGGTTTTCCAGGTTTCCTTATTTTGGAAAGCGTCGCGTTCTCCGCCTCCATAACGAGCATGGGCAAATTCCTCTAGCAGGGAATCAAAACCTTCCAAAGTCCCTGCCTTGGCAAGTTCCTCCAGATTATCGCTACCATACCGCATCATAGCCCATGATTTACAAATTTTTTCCAAATCAAGCAACCAAGCGCGGCTATCCGCCTTGGCGATTCTCTTCTTCAAAAGCAAGAATTCTTCGGCAAGTTCTGCGTCTTCCTGTTTTACCGCCTTTTTCTTCGCTTCAGAGCTTCTCTTTTTTTGCAGAACGACCAACAGCGCTCCGAGAACGATTCCAAACACGCACACGCCCAGAATCAAAAACTGAACGGTGTCCGAAGGCTCTTCAATGCGGAACGAGACGATATCCGTCTGAACTTCCACAGCCCCTTCCGCCGAAGGAATCTGAAAATGCAATGCCGGAATCGAAACGTTCCCCGAATCGTCCGCCAAAAGCTTGTACACGAACTGCGTATTCGAAACGGACTTTCCGTTATGCACCACTTGGGAATGTTCTTCTCGCAACCCGATCTGCGTCACGCCCTTGGTATTGGCAGAACTCGTCGGCACCACCAGCAGAGCGTTCCGCCCCGCCGAAGCTTCCCAGGTCACATTCACCCGGTATTCAAAAGTATCGCCTTTAACGATTGTTTCGGGAAGCGCATCCGCATGGACAGAAACTTTAATCTGCGCAGGTTCCACAGCAGCCGAACCTTCAACACTTGCAGAACTTTGTTCTAAAACTTCTTCGTTCATCATTTGGAATATAATAAAGGCTTATTTTCAAAACGTCACAAAAAGTTCACGGGAAAGTAAAAAATCGCCCGGCACAAGTCGGGCGATTTTTCAATTTCAAGCGAGAAGGATTAGATTCCCATATTGCTCGGCTTCGTGTAGTAACCGTTCAACAGCTGACTGTACATCATCTGAAGAATATTCGGGAAGTAGCTCGAAGCAGATGTCTGCATGGACGTTCCGTTCAACAAAGTCGTGCAAGAATTCAGCCATTCCGCAGAATTGCCAGCCATACCGGTTGCGCACCAGGCAGCCTGCCAGTGCACAGGAACCGCCTGGCCTTGGATATCGGCTCCGACGCTCAAATTCCAAGAGTAGTTCACCGCCGGGATTGAAGCCGGATCGTTGTTCGACTTTTCCATGATGAACTTGTTCAAGGTGTTCAGCACTTCTGCAGCGCGTTCATCCGAGAACCAGTAGTAATCCCAAGCGATACGCCACGGAATACGCACGGATTCCTTGTTGAAGGTCCAGTACGTAGTCTTTGCACTGTTGTTCGGCGGGTTGATCGCATTGCCTTCGCCATCGCTCCAGTCCGGAAAAACGCCCGTACCAGCGTCCTGCACCTTCTTCATGTAGGCATACTGAGCATCGAGCACAGATTTCCAGTCATGATTTTTATCCACCACGGCGAACAAGCGAAGTGCCACCGGAGAGAAGTAGCTCAAGTTGTAAGACGGATTCGCGGCAGCCTTCCAGGTCGGCGTGTCACCCGAATAGAGGAGGTTATTCGAGGTATTGACTTCGTTATCCCATAGAGCGTTGATCAGAGTCAAAGCATCATTCAAGTAACCCGTGTTGCCCGTCTTATAGTAGGCGAGAACGAGGGAGGTTGCGATATCCAAGTCTGCGTCCGTTGCACTCGACACATCCGGAATATCCCAACCGAAGCTCGACACGAGCCACGGCATCAAACCACGACCGCTTGCATAGGCTGAATTACGGTAAGCCTGGTTGTAAACCCAAAGAGCGTTGAACGCTTCCAGGTCGCCTTCAAAAAGCGTAATGAGCATGCCATAACCAATGCCTTCCGACACCGTACAGCCACGCTTGTACATATTCGAACCCGAAGCTTCCGCAATCGTGCAGCTCGCCGAGTTAAAAGTCGACCAAATCACACGGGCAGCCGTCATGCCCTGCGCCGTATAGGCACCAAAGACCGTCGAAAATTCAGCGCCCCAAGTTGGGTAACGGGAAGCTTCTTCATTCAAAGTGATGTAGTGGAAAGCCTTCCAGGTATCATAAAGGCTCGACGTCACCGACTGATCTGCAGTCGTCGGGAATACACCCGAAGTCGTTCCACCCGTCGCTGCATCAATAAAGGCGCTGTTCATCGAAGACGTCGCCACCGGCGTCGACGAAGAGCTGCTTATAACAGCCATCGAAGAGCTGCTTAAAGCAGCCTCCAAAGAGGAAGAAACGCCATCATAGACAGAGGAAGAGGAATTAATCGGAGTCACAACGCTACTGTAATAGGCAGTAGCAGAAGACGTCAAAGTCGGATCGGGCGAAGAAGCGCTGTCGCCACCACAAGCCGAAAGACCAAAAGCGGCAAGCAGGGCAAGAGATCCAGCGCAAAGATTCAAGTTCATAATTTCTCCGGGGATATGGGCAAATAACTACCTGTGGGTAGCCGCCACAAATATACACATCCATTTTTAAAAAACCGTGAAATGAAAACGAAATTTTAAATAAAAAAAGAAGAATGAAGCCTGCGTCACAGACTTCATTCTTCTACAGTTTTCCAAATGCCGATAGAGGCTTAAATGCCCATATTACTCGGCTTCACATACATGCCATTCAACAGCTGGCTGTACATCATCTGGAGAATGTTCGGGAAGTAACTCGAAGCGGAAGTTTGCATTACCGTGGCGTTCAAGACATTCGTGCAAGTGTTCAACCAATCCATTGAATTGCCCGCCATACCGGTTGCGCACCAAGCAGCTTGCCACTGGGTCGGCAAATTCTGGCCTTGGATATCGGCTCCAATGCTCAAATTCCAGGAGTAGTTCACCGCCGGAATCGAAAGCGGATCATTATTCGATCTTGCCATGATGAAGTTATTCAAGGTGTTCAACACCGATGCAGCACGTTCATCCGCAAACCAGTAATAGTCCCAAGCGATACGCCACGGAATACGCACGGATTCCTTGTTGAAGGTCCAGTACGTAGTCTTTGCACTGTTGTTCGGCGGGTTGATCGCATTGCCGCTGCCATCGCTCCAGTCCGGAAAAACGCCCGTACCGGCTGCCTGTACATTCAGCATATAGGTGTACTGCGCATTCAGCACAGAAGTCCAATCATGATTCTTGTCTACAAGAGCGAACAAGCGGAGTGCCACCGGAGAGAAGTAGCTCAAGTTGTAAGACGGATTCGCGGCAGCCTTCCAAGTCGGCGTATCGCCCGAATACAGGAGATGATTGCTCAAGTTGACTTCGTTATCCCACAAGGCGGCAATCAAAGTCAAGGCATCGTTCAAGTATGCCGTATTGCCCGACATGTAGTACGCGAGAATGAGGGAGGTCGCAATATCCAAGTCCGCATCCGTTGCACTCGATTCATCCGGAATATCCCAACTGAAGCTCGAAGTGAGCCACGGCATCAATCCACGGCCGCTTGCATACGCGGAATTACGGTAAGCCTGGCTATAAATCCACAAACGGTTGAATGCGTCCCAGTCCCCCTGGAAGAGCGTAATAAGCATACCATAACCGATACCTTCCGATACCGTGCAGCCACGCTTGTACATATTCGAACCCGAAGCTTCCGCAATCGTGCAGCTCGCCGAGTTGAAAGTCGACCAAATAACACGCGCAGCACCCAAACCCTGCGCCGTATAGGCACCAAAGACCGTCGAAAATTCAGCACCCCAAGTCGGGTAACGAGTAGCTTCATCTTCCAACGTAATGTAATGGAAAGCCTTCCAGGTATCATACAACGCTGCCGTATAAGTCGGATTCGCCGTTGCCGGGAGAATACCCGAAGTCGACGCACCGCCACCACCTGCAGAAGAAGTCTGGGTCGATGACGAAGAATTTTCCGGGGATGCGGAAGTCGAGCTGCTCGTACTGCAAGCCGACAAACCGAATGCGGCACAGAGAGCGAAAGCTCCCAAAGAAGATTTCAAATTCATAAAGTCTCCAGGATGAATTTTGAACGGCCATCAGGCAAATTACGTTCTAAATATATAACGATTATTTGAGAATTCCTGCAAACGAAAGCAAAAATTTAGCTTACAAAAAAAAGAATGGAATCTGTATCACAGATTCCATTCCTAAAGCTCAAAAGAGTTTTCTCAGATTACTTGAGAATGATCTTCTGGTTGAAGTTTGCCTTGCCAGCAACGCGGACCATGTAGACGCCAGCGTCGAAGGAAGCGAGGTTCAAGGAAGCAGAAGAGGAGTTGAGAACGCTCTTCAAAACAACCTGACCCTGGAGGTTGATCACTTCAACAGTTGCACCAGCGTTCACGCCAGACAGAGCGAGCGTACGGCCAGCAACGGAAGCCTTCACAGCGGAAGCGGAAGAAACAGCCTTGATGCCCGCAAGACCGCACTTGCCGAGTTCGCCGATCGTAGCAACGTTGAATTCAGTAGACTTGCCGTCAGCAGCAGCGATCTTGAACTTGATAGCGGCAGCGGAAGCGAGAACGACAGACTGGTCAACCTTCGTGCCCCAGCCGGATTCCTGCTTGAAGGAGCTCCACGGGAGGTCAACGACAGCTTCAGAAGCCTGAATCTTCAAGGAAGCCTTGTAGTTGTTGTAAGCAGTCACCGTGGCTTCGTCAGCCGGAGCGATTTCGAGAGCCGGAGCAATGCCAGTGGACTTGTAACCGATGCAGATACCACCCCAAGAAGAGATGTCATTACCGCCCTGGGCGCCGCCGCTCAGGTTGAAGCCAACACCGACGAACGGATAAGAGTACGGGCCACCCATGGTCGCAGTACCGCAGACACCGCCGCAAGCGTCGATAATCGGGTCCATAGCGTCTTCAGCGTATGCGTTACCCTTACCAGTCGGCCAAGTGATGCTGGAGGTACCCGGACCATTGTCAGCGGTTTCCTTGTTATCGTTGTAATCGTACCAGTAACCATAGGTGTCGGTACCATCATCGAAACCGGTTTCAACGCGGTATTCGGAGTTTGCACCAACCCAAGTGTCCATAGCGAAAGACATAGAAACAGCTGCGAGAACTGCAGATGCTGCTAAGATTTTCTTGTTCATATTTTCTCTCTCTTGTTAATGTGGATGCCCAATAAGGGCGGTTTGCAAGCTAATATATCTTTTTTTCTGAAAAAAGAAAGTGATTTTTCCATTCCTTAACTTTTTTTTGCAAAGTTCCTTTTTTATGGGAAATATCGCACTTTGGTTTACAGATTTTTACATTTTGAATTCGACTTTTGGGGCAAAAATAATCGTAAAGCGTGACGAATTGCAAACAAACTATCATTTAACTTTTTTATACAATAAAAGAAATCCGTTTCTTTTTGAGTTGGATTATTTTCGGAGGTATGAAAAAGTCATCTAAATCCCTTCTTTTCTTAGGCTTTACGGCGGCATCCCTCTCCTTCGCAGGGACTCCACAGTTTCCATTCCCGCAGAACCAAGCCTATCCTTACGGCAACACGTTCAAATCTGCCACAATTGACTCTCTCAAGAACCATTTTAAGATGTGGAAAGGCGCTTGGTACACCGAAGCGGGTACCTATTATCAAAAATATGAAGGCGCCACCGCAAATGCAAACGCCGGCATGCCTGCCGGCACGGCTCGTATCATTAGCCCGAACGCCCACTCCGAATACACGGTTTCCGAAGGCATCGCCTACGGCATGCTTATCATGGTCTATATGTCTAGCACAACCGATGACCACCAGGCGGAATTCGATAAACTCTGGAAATATTGGAAGTGCTACGGCAAGGGCTTGAACGGAAGCGGTTGCAATAGCTGGAGCGGCCAGGGCATGGACTGGGAAATCGACAACGAATCCGGCTCCATAATCGGCAGCGGTACGGCGAGCGACGCAGAATTTGATGCAGCAGTCGCCTTGATTATGGCTTACAAGCAGTGGGGCGACGCCTCTTACCTGAGCGATGCCAAGCAGTTGATCTCTTGGATCAAGAGCAACGACATGGAATCCGACGGAAGCATTAAACCGGGCAGCAACTGGAACCCGGCATTCAACCCGAGCTATACAGCCGTCGCAGCATTCCAATTGTTCTATGAAGTGACAAGCGATAGTTTTTGGCAGACGGCGATTTCGACGTCCCTTACCCATTTGCGCGCTTGCCAGAACTCCGTGACCGGCCTGATGCCGGACTGGTGCGACTGGAGCTCGCATCAGGCGATTCAGCCTAACGCTGCCGTTTCGGGTGGATATCTGGGATTTTATGACGATGCGGCCCGCACTCCGTGGAGACTCGCCTGGGGCTATGCCTGGTACGGCATTGCTGGCGCCAAGGAAGCTAACGACGCGATTATCGGCTGGCTCGATTCCGCCACTTATGGATACGCAGGCATGATCCTTCCGGGCTACAACCTAGACGGTTCTTCGGACAACGAAGTGTTCGTTTCGTCTACCTATGCAGGCGGCCTCGGTCTTTCGATGCTTTCGGCAGACGCTCCGAAGTCCTACCTGGAAAACCTGTATTACACGCTTTCCAATACAGAAGGCAAGGAAACTTTGACCGCATCCAAGGGTGAAAATTACTTTGCTGCGACGTTGAACGTTCTTTACATGCTCCTTCTCACCGGTAACATGCCGAACTTCTACAATATGGAAGGTTACACGGTCTTTACTCCGGACCCGACGAATGTTCTGACTCCGTCCGCTCCGGCAGGCACATTGATGCCAGTGGGTTCGGGCGCAACGATTTCCGGTTTCTGGAACTGGGGCGGTTACTCGGATAAATTCGGCGTTACCAAGATGTATCCGGATTCCGGCAGCACGGCGATTTACCAGCAGGACGACGGTTCTTACGTTGTCGCCATGGAAGCTTTCCTCGCTCCGGAACCGACCTATATCGGCGGCGTGGAATTGAACTACCCGTTTGCCGGTGTCGCATGTTCCTTTGACGAAGACGAAAGCTATTATGACTTGAGCGACATTTCCACGGTTCACGTCGTTTACAAGAGCCAGGGCGTGATGCGTTTCGCCCTCCTTGACCAGGAAACTTTGCTTCAGGATCAAGAAGGCGGCGAACCGGGCTACTACCTGCATCCGACCGAAGATTGGAGAGCTATCGACATCGATATTACAGCCAATGCAAACGATGTCTTCAACTCTCTCACTTACCCGTCTTGGGTGAACTTCGAAAGCTACCGTTCTGACGTTGTCAAGGCGGTTCGCGGTTTCAAGTTCGACGTGAAAATGCAAAAGGCTGGCTACGCTTCCTTCGCCCTGAAGGAAGTAAGCCTTCTCGATGCAACAGGAAACGTCGTCACGAACTTGAAAGACATTAACGGCATTCAAACTCCAAAGGTTACTGTCCAGAAGTCCCTGCTTCGTCGCGAAGGGAATCAAATCTATTACCAGCAGGCTTCGAACGGTGCAAAGCTCCGCGTTTATGACTTGAACGGCACTCTGCTTTCTTCCAAGAGCATCCAGGGTTCCGGTCAGGTTGCCATCGATCAGCTTGCTCCGGCTAGCGGCCTGTACGTTCTGCGTCTTTCGGACGGTGCCAATTCTCAAACTCTGAAAATTCAGAAATAAGCGTTCAACTTGGGAGTGGGTACCTTAGGAGATTTCTATGAAGAAACTTACCAAACTTCTCGTCGCAGGCGCCTTGGCGTTTGCGGCAGCCGCCTCGGCGGACGCCACAACCGCCAAGCCTTACCGAGTAGGTCCGGTGCAAAACTACGGCGCGCTCGGCACCAGCGGAGGTGAAGTCATCAGCCAAAAAACCAATAAGCCCGCAATGCTTCGCGGCGTAAGCCTTTTCTGGTCCGATGCAACCGGCTTGCAATATTACAAACCGGACGTCATCGCGTGGGCAGCCAAGAATTTGGGCATCGATGTGTTCCGCTTTGCCATGGGCGTGCAGTATTACGACAGCAACGGCGGCACAAGCAATCCGATGGAAGAAGGCTATTCTTACATGACCTCTCCGGAAACCTATATTTCCAAAGTGGACCAGATGGTACAAGCGGCGGTGGAAAACGACGTCTATATCATCATTGACTGGCACAGCCACCGTGCAGAAAACGAAATCACGGCAGCAGATACCTTCTTTACCCGCATGGCAAAGACCTACGGCAAGATTCCGAACGTGATTTTTGAAATCTACAACGAGCCGGTGAACACCGCATGGTCCACCATCACAAGCTATGCAAACACCGTTGCAGGTCACATTCGCCAATACAGCGACAACCTGATTCTCGTAGGAACCCCGAGCTGGTCCCAGCTCACTAACTACGGTGACGTCACAGCCACAAACGTGGCGTATGTATTCCACTTCTACGCAGGAACTCACACAGTTGGCACATTCGGCAGCCGCATTTCCGCTGCAAAGAAAGCAGGCAATGCCGTGTTTATTTCGGAATGGGGCACCACAGCCGCAGACGGCAAGGGTTCCGCAAACGAAAGTAACACAAACGACTGGCTTTCCTTTATGGAAACGAACCGTATCAGTAACTGCAACTGGAGCCTTCGCCAATACACAAGCCCCGTGGATAATTCTGAAGAAGGATCCGCGATCTTTGCAGGCAATGCCTTCCTCACCAATGCGGAAGACTTGAATAATGCGACCTATACAGCTTCCGGCACGATTGTGAAGAATTATCTATCCAAGTACAAAGGCAGCTGGGCAGACTCTTTGATTGCGGGCAACACGAGCGGTTCTTGCCACTTCAACAGCACGACCGTTACCGAAACAGCAGGTGCTCTCACGACACTCCTGAAATCCGGTTGTTCGTACACCTCTAGCGATGAAACGGTAGCCTCGGTGAACGGAAGCACGTTGAACATTCTCTCTGCTGGTTATGCCATTTTGACGGCAAACGACAATTCTCAATCGATCGTTGTCGTTGAAAAAGAACCGGAACAGATCGTATCTGGCCTTTCCGACTTCACCTGTCGTTATGGCGGATCCTGCACTCAGAGCCATTCCATGGTCAACTACTCTGGTACAAGCGACTACGAAACGCTTTTGACTACATCCTTCACAACGGTTCAAGGCGGAGCTCTGACTTTTGAATCCTTGACTCCAGAAATTCTTACAGTTAAACTGGCCACCTGCACAAATTCCAAATACTGCTACAGTGCTTTGAATTCGACAGCCGTGATGGCAGAATTCACCACTGTCCTCGGCGATGGCAAAATCCGCGTTACCGCTCCGGCAGTTTCCGGTTACCGCGCCATGGACGATACGATTACGGTCACATTCGCCAAGGGTCAGCAACGTATCTATTCAAAGTTCAAGAATAGAACTTTAACTTTCGGTGCCGTTACCGAAGCGAACGCTCTCCCCGACACGATGATGGCAGAACAGATTCCGGTTTCTTACACGTATAACGGAGCCGAATTCTCCCCATACCTGCAAAAGGTCGGCACAACGATCGTCGCTGGCACAGAAAACGCGATTGTGAAGATTACGGCTACCGCTCCGGAAACCGACCACTACGAAGCCTTCGAAAAGTCGATTACCGTAATTGTCGGCGACAGCGCTGCCGCAGTCAACAAGGATGAATATTACGCCACCCCGATTATTTCCAAGGCAGATGTCGCACCGTTCCGCACTCAGGTGCAAAACAACAGCCTTTTGCTCCAGGTTCCGCAGGCAGGCCTTGTGCAGTGGACAGTTTTCTCTTCCTTGGGCAAGGTTGTCGCTTCGAACAAGGAACACATGTCTGCAGGCTCCCACCTGATTTCCTTGGAACAGATTCCGACAGGTTCTTACTTCCTCAAGGTCCGTCAAGGTACAAACGTCGGTTCCTTCCACTGGAACAAGCGCTAAATTCTAAGCCTTCGCCTTTCGCCTAAGCACAAACATTTCGCCCCGCAAGAGCGGGGCTTTTTTGCGTACCGATTGACTCATCCTAAAGAAGCTCACAAGCTCTAAAGTTCAATCCATGAATCGTACAAGCATAAAAGGAACCCGCCGGCATAGCCGGCGGATTTGAATACATACAAAAAGACCGTCCTCGATGAGGACGGTCTTTGAAATTCTTTGACGTTAGAAGAATTACTTTTTCTTCTTAGCCTTGTAATCCACATCCGGGCGGAGTTCAAGGCCAATCGTCACCATCAAGGAAACGATCGGTTCCGTGTGGTCTTCAGAAAGGTCATAAGCAGCCACGCCAGCATAACCTTCGGACTTCACCGTTTCAGCCAAAGCCTTCACGGAAGGAATGCCCATGAAGACGATCGATTCGATTTCGCTGGTAGCAATTTCAGACTTCGAGGCTTCATCGAAAGAAACCTTGTAATCCGGAGCTTCGAACTTCTTCATCAATTCCTTATAGGCGAGAACACCTTCGTTACCACTACCGACACCCGTCTGAGCTTCGCCGAGTGCCTTGGCGCCCATAAAGCTCTTGCCGTAGAAGAATACGACCGGGAGAATCTTATCCTTTTCAACGCCCTTCGACGTCAAAGCGTTCATCGCTTCTTCAAATGCAGCAACGCTCTGGTTCGGCTTGAGTTCAGAAACTTCTTCCGTCATCTGATCCGGAACGAATACAGTCACATATTCCGCATTGTTCAGAACAGAACCGTCGTAAGCATCAGCAGAAGAAAGCGGATACGTGGCAATCGAAAGGGTCTTGTCGCCGAGAGCTTCCTTAAGGGAAGTGACGAGAGCGGCAAAGCCTTCAGCGTTTTCAGCCGTTATGTTCTGCCAGTCCAGTTCCATGCCTGCAGCACCGTTTTCATCGAGAAAAGAAGCGACATTGCTTGCAAAAGTACCGCGGACTTCTTCCGAAGCGGCGATTTCTGCCAGCGTAGCTTCCTGTTCCATGCCGCCCACCGTCACAATCAGCTTGACGTTGTTTTCGGCAGAGAGCTTCGAAAGTTCCTTGAAGTTTTCCGCATCGTTTTCGTCAGCGAAAGCGAGCGAACCATCCGAGGAAGGAAAAAGCGACACATAGTGAATATGGGTCACCATGTTGTAGCGGATATCCTTCGGAGCGAATTGAGAGTACTGGCTCCAGTACGGAAAGTAGCCAACGACCTTATCGGCCGCCGCATTCGCGACTGTCGCCATGCCCAATGCGAAAGTAAAAGCAATCAGTTTTAAGTTCATAAGGATCCTCACTCCGCAATTTCGCGGATGATATCATCATCATCTACGCAGTATAACTTGGTCATCGGATAAGATTCCGACTGAATCGGATTCGCCTTTTCTGCATCCGTGCAAGCACGATAAGCCCAACCGTGAGCCTGACCGTACATCAGATACTGAGAGCTAATTGCAAACGTATCTATCGGGACAGTATTCAAGGCAACGAGATCGTTACGCGTATCTTCGAAGTTGAAGTAGAGCAGTCTCTTCTTTTTATCACTCGGAATGCCACCTGCTGTCGTATCCTGAGTCGTCACGCAATCCGTGGAATCCACCACCGTCTTCGTGCTACCGAGCTGCTTCACAATCGAATAAGTGGTTCCGTCGATTTCGTAAGAGACCTCTTCGGTCTTCGTCGAATCCGTATAGCCATCCACCTTCGTGATGGTCTTGCCGTCTTCAGCGTAAGTCAAAGAGCCGAGATAAACGGTCACCGGAGTTCCATTCGCCGGCTTCACGCGAACGTAAACCGTATCCACGCCGCAGGTCGTCACCGGAGTCGTCGAAACGGACCAGTCTTCCGCCCAAAGTTCTTCCGTGTAACCCGCGTAATACGGGTTCACATAAATCTGGTGTAGAATCGCCGTGTCCGCCATGAAAGCGGCAGAATCCGCTGTCACCGAGTCCGCTTCAAGCGTCAAGCTTGAGTTGTGTGCGGACACGTAATCCTGGATTTGCAAGCTGCGAAGGCCCGGATGCAATGCCATGTATTCTACAGCGTTGAAATCGCTCGGATAGTTGCCTACCAACGATTCCGAGGAACTTACATCCATCGAGGAGCACGCGGTCAGCGCAACAGTTCCAAGAGCCAGTAAATAAGAAAGAGATTTTTTCATAAAACACACCTCTTAGAAAGTCACCGTGACATCGGCCATGATTACATTCTTGTCAATCGAGAATTCATCCGAGATTACACTTGGAATCGAACCGTTTTCGCCAACGCTCATGCGATTGAAGGAAACCTTATCCGTGAGCAAACCATATTGCACAGACAGGTAAGAAGCCGGGGCAATCTTGATGCGCGGTCCCACACGGAGAAGCATTTCTTCGGTCTTCGTAATGGCAGCAGTTTCCGTCAGCATCAGCGGATTGCCGTATTCCATCGAGACCTTTTCGAAACCAGCCAAGATGCCGACAGGACCCACGAGATTGTCGAAAGTCACGCCAGCCATGATGCGGTCGGACTTGCGCTTGAAGTAATTGTCTTCTTCTGCATGAGCGTAAGAACCCTGGATCAAAGCCTTGTCGAGAGCGGAAACGAACTGGTCGATACGAACACCGAGGCCAGCAGCGTATTCCATGAACACGTCATCAGCGGCATCCCAGTTGTAGCGAGCGAAGCGTCCGTTCACAACCACTGCACCATTCCAATCCAAATCGAGGGAAGCGGCAAAACCCTTGCGGTCCGGAGTGGCAAGGCCGTACGGCAAAGCCATATCCACCGAGACGTTCATGAGGTTCAAAGCTTCGTCGAGTTCAAGACGTTTCTTCGTATCGGCGATATAACCGTTGCGGTAGAAGTGAGCGTTCTTGTAGTTGTTATAGACGCGAGAGTAGAGGTAACCGGATTCGTCATTTTCCGAAGAAAGGACGTTTGCCTTTGCCGAAGTGATCAAGTTCGTCACATTCAATGGATTCGAGTTGTAAACCTGGAAGTAGAGGTTTTCAAGGCTCGACATACCGAAGGTAGAAACAAGGTTCGAGTAAACGGAATCCGAATAGAGAGCGTTTGCGTTCAAGATGACCGTGTTACCGCTGAAGTTCGAAGCCGAAGCGAGTTCAGACCAGAATTTTGCATCATTCTGCAAGTAACGCCCGCGGAGTTCCACGGCAAGGTCGCTGAACTTGGCCTGGACATACGGTTCCACATAGAGAGCCGAGCCATTGTCATCCAAGAAGTTTTCCGAAACGGTTTTGTGAGTTGCCTTGGTAATGGAAGAGACGTAAGCGATCGAGTCAAGACCACCGTCTGCATTCGGAACCAAGCCCTTCTTCAGTGAATAATCCGAATAGGTCTTCTCTGCCGAGTAGTAGAGGTCTGCATTCCACCAGGACATTGCATATTCTGCGTCAAAGCCGATCACCACCGGAAGATCCGGGAGAATCTTCTTCGTATTGAAACTGAGTTCACCCGAGAAGACCTTGTTGTCGTCGAAAACGACGGAGTCGCTCAAGTCGAGGTCGTGAGCGAGGAAGCTCAATTCGCGGTCAAAGACATTCACAAAGTTCGCACCGACGTGAGCGCCATAAGCATCCACACCGAGACGGACACCGTAGAGATAACGGTCAGTCCAGTCAAAGTCGAAGAATGCCTGGTCGTTCTTCTTGGAAATGTTGCGCAGACGGGCACCCGTTGCCTGGAGATGCAAATCATCCACAACACCGAGGTTACCGCTGTGATAGTCGATGTTCAAGCCGTGGAGCAGACGACGGGAAGTCGTGTCCAAGTTTCTCTTGCTCATCGCTTCTGCGCGAGCCTGCGCAAAGATTTCCGGTTCCTGCAGAAGATTCGGCTGCGGAGTGTAAAGAGTGTACGGAGTATAACCGACGCGCATATAGCCCAAGTTAAAGGCGAGATGATCGTCGAGAATCTTTCCGTCATAAGAGAACCAGTGACCGATAATCGGGTTGTTGTTCTCTTCGTAAGCACTCTGCCAATCCTTGTGAAGGCGAGCTTCTACGCGAACTTCCGTTTCGGAGCTCGGATGAGCGGTGAGAATCAAGTTCACGTCCGTATAAGCTTGAGTTTCCTGAGTCGGAGAATTGTCGCTGAACTGGTCCGAAGAGGCCATCGATGTCAAGACGCCAGCCTTTGCAGAACCGTTCACTCGGAGACCGAGGACCGCATCATTCAGGGAATCCAATTTTTCAAGCAGCGACTTCTGCTGTTCCGCAACACTCTTTTCTGCGGAAGAATCCTGTTCCGGCGCAGCAAAGGCCGTAGCTGCAGAAAGAAGCAGCACCGAAGAGAAACCGAGCAAATGCATTTTCATATTCGAGTTCATTCCTTAGTCCCTCCCACTAAAATTCCACGTTAATGGAAGCTTCGATAATCGACTGACTGAATTCATGTTTGAACTTACCCGCCACATCGGTCGACACATCATAGTAAGAAGGAAGATTATAAGCACCATCAGAAGAAGCGGCAGCCACGATCGAAGCCGTGTTGTACTCGTTCGAAACGGTGATCATTCCGTAGTTCAAAGAGAGCCAAGCGTTGTCTGCCAAGGAGTAGTCCAAACCAACCATCCACTGCATCTGCTTGCTAGTCGTCTTCGGAGCGGCAAGACCGCTGATCAAACCTTCGTAAGCGTTGTATTCGGAATTGATGTACTGGAGACCAGCCGTAAAGCCGAGACGCGGAAGGTACTGAACATAGAGACCGGCATTGATGAAGTCGCTCTTGAATTCAGCCGTACCGTCAGCCGTGCCGAAGGCAGCCCAATTATCCGTATCAACACTTCTTTCCGAATGCTTGTAAGAACCGGAAAGTTCGAGCGGTTTCTTGAAACCGAGCATCTTGAAGACGTCGACCTTAGCGCCACCGCCGAATTCCATATAGGAAGCTTCCTTGAAGCCGACGACCGGAGCTACCTGAGTGAAGGTGCTGAAGAGTCCCTGCACTTCGGCATAGTCCTTCCAGTTCAAGGTGAGGTTAGCACGAGCACCCTGACGGTTCGAAGTAGCGAGACCGTTCGGGAGAGCGAGCTGCAAAGCCGGATCGCTCAAGCTTTCGATAAGAGCGAGCTGGGAGCGGGAATAGACGCCCGACTTCCAGGAACTCTTGTTGAACGGTGCGATGTTGTAACTTTCCGACTGACCGTCGCGAATGCCACCGTCATCGGTCTTCAAAGTCGTCGTGGCCGGAGAATACTTCGGAGCGTAGTTATAAAGAGCGTCAAAGGTCGAGTAGAGCGGGGAGTTCACGCCGTATTTAATCGTGTTGCCGTCCTTGTCGGAGTTCAAGATGCGACGAGCGAAGAACTTCGGGGACTGGGCGACGTTATTGTACCAGTTGCTGTCGTTACGGACCACGTTCACACCGAGGAGAGCGCCCCAGGTGTCAGCGGTCTTGTAACCGGCATTCAAGTTTACCAAGAGTGCGGAACCGTTGAGTTTTTCATCCGTCACGACATCCGTGTAGAGATTTTCGCCGGTCGAAGCATCCACAGCCTGAGCGCCTGTCGTCGCATCAAGAACCGGAACTGCCGTGTGCGTATAAATCTTGTCGGAAGAGTAAGCGTATTCAGCGACGAGATCCAAGACAAGGTTTTTGTTTCCGAGGAAACCAGCAACGTCACCACCTAAGCGACCACTCACCACCATCGTATTCTGCGGATCGGTGTCATATGGGTTGATTGAAGTGAGAACGTAATCGGCGCTCACATCGTTGTCCGGATGACGATAGGTATAGGAGTAAGAATCTTCGTTATCGAAGATAAACATCGGTGTCACGCCGAGATAAAGGTTCTTATTCAGCGGGAGAAGTTCGATGTTCGCAGCGATAAGCCACTTATCCATGTTGGAAGCCAAGGAGGCGCCTGCGATCGTATCGTTCGGAAGGATATTGCCTTCTGCACCGCTCAGGTCGAGGACCGAGGTGCGGTTCAAGCGAGCGGCCAAAGCTTCTGCGCGAAGTTCGCCGACTGTGCTGCCGAGATTGTGGCGGAACTGGATGTTTGCACCCTGCAAGTTGCGCTGGTTGCCTTCCAGAAGTTCCTGGGCTTCGGCCATGTGACGCTTGCGAGCGAAAATGGTCGGTTCGTAAAGGATTTCCACATCCGGGTTGAACAAGGTCAACGGAGAATACTGCTGACGGAAGTCACCCACAACCCAGTAGAAGGAGTTGCCGATGTTTCCTTCCACATTGATCCAGCCGACGGACATCGTCTTGGAAGCGGAAGAGAAGTATTCCTGCATGCCTGCGCCGAAGCGAAGCATCACGTTTGCGCGGACAAATTCATACGGACGGAAGTGGAAGTCGATGTCGGCATTTGCCATTTCGTTACGTTCCACATCCGGCATCTTATTCAAGCCAGTCGGATCCTGATCCGTGTCGAAGTAAGAAGCTTGTGCGATAGCGCGGATCTTACCCCCGATTTCCACACCGCGCTTGGCATTGATGGAATCGACCTTAGCATCCAATTTTTCCTGTGTCTGCCATTCCGTAGCAGCGGGGACCGTTGCAGCGGCAGCGAGGAAAGCGATCAAGAATTTTTTCATATTCATCTTCATTGTTCACGCCCTCCTTAGAACCAAACCTTGGTTTCCGCAGCAATGTAGTGCGAATGCCAATCGTTAACGGAAAGGGTTTCGTCGGAATGGGTCATCCATTTGTAGCGAACGTGCAAGCCCGCGCGGTCAGCGAAGTCCCAGTCAAAGCCAAGACCGATTGCCGTTTCGAGGTAATTGATCGGGGCGTAAGCGTAGTAGTCGGTAGAGACTTCGTTGTACATATCCGACGTCTTCGAAAGACCGTTCGAAACAGAGTAAGACGTGTAAGCGTATTTAGAGCGGAAGTTTTCAAGACCGAAAATACCCACAACGTGGAACTTCGGATGCACAGCGATTGCCGGTTCAAACTGACCGTAGAAGCTCCAGAGGAGCATGTCGGTTTGGTCTTCGCTGTAAGCGATCGGAGCAATCGTCGTCGAAATACCGGAAATAGCGGCATAACCCGTCATCATTATGTTGCGGTCGGTGCCGAACCAGTGACCGATATCGTAACCACCCATGAAGGAGAGATAAGAAGACCATTTTGCGTGGCTCGGGACTTCCTTAGACCTGATCTGGTCGGTATTCTGGTAGGCGACAAAGGATTCCCACATTTCCCAAGTTCCACCGTACAAGCCACCCTTCTGACGGCGAAGCTTGATACCGGTACCCGGTTCGAGGACACCCGTACGTGCGACATAGCCACTTGCCTTCGGATCGGCGTTACCCGAGTCAGCCCAGAAAATCGGCTTGTGCTTGGTCCAGGAGTTCGTGCTTTCCCACATATTACGACCGTTCAAACGGTAGTTGAAAACGAGCACGTCCATGCCTTCTTCCACCTGGCGATGCTGACCGTACTGCAAGTCGAAGTAGCCGCGGTTGAAAGTCGGTTCGAGCTTCAAGTTCAAGCCCATCATGTTCGGGGTGTAGCGGAGAGAACCGCCGTTCAAATACATTTCATCCTTACGCCAGCTGGTGAAGCGGGAAGGGTTGCTCAGAGAATACGGAGAATAGAAGTCCTTCGGAAGGTAAATACCTTCGACCGTAATCGGCCAGCCTTCGATGTGCTTGCTCTGCGCCTTCACATAGACACCGACTTGCGGATTTGCCGTACCCGTGGTATAAGCATCTTCTGCATAGCCATGGGTCTGGGCAGCTTCGTCGGACTTGTAGAAGTTCACGGAATCCGTGATGCTCACAGCCACATCCGCCATCAAATAGAGTTTCGGGGTGATGTTACCCTTGATGTCCAAGGAGACCACATGCGTATTCAAGAGGGACGGGGTAAGACCAGCGGTAATGTGCTGGTTACGGAATTCATCTTCGTAAATGATACCCTTGTCGAAGACGACGCCCATGTAGTTTGCACCGACGGTCATCGTTTCAAAGAGCTTATCCTTGGCGATTCTGCCGTGATAGACAGCACCGCGCATATCATGAAGACCATAGGTTTCAAGTTCGCCCGGCTGACCTGCATAAAGGCGGAGACCATCACGGGTACCCATGTCCATATCCATCGGCTGGGAAACCATGAACTGCGCCTTCATGTTGTACGGCAACTGGTAAACGTTTGCAAAGAGACCTCCGAAAGAACGGTTCGTCCAGAAAGCACGACCGCCTTCCTTCACCGGCTTAAAGACCTTTTCCTTATAGTAAGTACTGACGGTCTTTTCGTCTTCGAAGAGTTCGTACTGCCAAGCAAAGCGCGGAGCGGTTTCACGTTCCCACATGGTAAGAGGCGAACCATTTGCCCAAATCACGCCACCTGCGGTCACGTAAGCACCGAAGACGCCTGCACGGATATCCACACCGACGTTGAATTCTTCATCGATCGTCGTGGAGTAGTAGTCCGTCGAGTGATCGTAAAGAACGCGTTCGTCGTACGTCGGCACTTCGGTCGGCTGCGTAGCGTACTTGTTGCCGAAGGTACCCGAAAGATCGTACGGGAAGGCGATGTTAGACCACAAGGTCATGTAGGAGTTCGGCATGGCAACGATGTTCGCCTTGAAGACAGCGTCGATCGCCGTGCGAGCCTTATCGCTTGCAAAAGCCGGAGAAGTGTTCGAATAATGGAAGTTCTTGACGCGGAACGCCATGAAGCCAGACACTGCCATCGGAAGGTCATCCTTACCGAGCAAGGTCGATTCCATATTATTGGAGAGAGTGTCCAAAGACGCATTGATCGAGTCCAGTTTGACCTGGGTCGGGGTGGCCCAGACGGACGCGGCGCAAGAAGCGATCAAAAAAGAAGAAACTAGTTTACGCATAAAACCCTCTTAAATCGCATTGCGGAATGGATAGTTGGCCGGACCTTCGTACGGCTTGCCATGCTTCTTGATGACGATGTCGTCAATCCACACCTTGAAGGATTCGTTTTCATCCTTACGGACTTCAAGACGGAAACCCTTGAACTTATCCCACGCAAAGGGAAGCATCACGTCACGGGTGTTCTTGGCATCCCAATAAAGACCCGTCATACCGAAGAGCTTCAGCGGAATGCTGTAATGAGTCCATTCCGTCGTAATTTCACCAAGGCTCTTGGAACGGAGCTTGACCTGGAGCGATTCACCACCGCTCTTCACGCCATCGTCCACGAGCACGAACAGAGCGTTTTCACCACCCTTGGCACCTTTAATCCAGAATTCGAGAACTCCTTCTTCGAGGTACGGAGTCAGGTCCACAGAACCGGCGATACAGATAGCCACACCGGAGTAATCGCTAGCGATCAATTCGATTTCCATGGAAAGAGCGCCTTCCTTGGCGTACTTATCCGTCATAAACGGTTCCGGGTTTTCACGCGGATACTGGTAAGTGTATCCACCGCCACGGGGGACAGCTTCGCGCATCACGACAGTAACGACGTCCTTATCCGGGCGGAACGGCTTAGCGGGTTTCATGATAAAGCGGGATTGATCTCGATCGCGGTATTCACTAAATCCGGCAAAAGAGAACGACGCAAGAAGAAGTGTCACGAAAAGGCACTTCCAGATGGGTTTCTGTATCTTTGCATTCATAGATTTTAATCTCTCCAAAATCCGATAAAATCTGGTAAACCACAATATAATTTGTTTTTTTCACTTTCAAATTTCGTTTTTGCAAAAAAAACACTTTAACTAGAACCATTCCACCCCATTTTTTTGTATTTCTGCCCATTTATTGCGGTTTCATACGTAAACGCCTTATTTGGACACCAAAAAACTTTCATTTTGGGAAAAACTTATGTTTAGGAAAAATTATGTTTAAGAAGGACATATCTATTATACAGGAGCTTCTTCCATGGAAAAAATTTTGATGCCCCTTCTCGGATTCGCTATAACGACGATGGTCGCCTGCTCTAGCGATTCTGGACAGCTCTCTGCGGTCGAATCTTCAAGTTCTGCAGAAAGCTCGGCAACTGTCGTTGCCGTAGACTACTCCCTGGGACGCGCAATGAACGCCCGTCTTGGACGTGGCATCAACTTGGGAAATTCCTGGGATTCCAAGTCATACGCGGATGATGTTCCGGAAGAACCCTATAATTTTGGTTACAACGACGATCTGGACGGCGGCTGGGGAAACCCGATCAAGGACGGCGACTTCGAGATCGTCAAAAACGCCGGTTTTAACTCTGTCCGTATTCCTGTGCGCTGGCAGCACAACTCCAATCCGACCACCCACGAAGTCAATCCGGAACGCTTGGCCGGAGTGATGGAAGACGTACAACTTGCGCTGAATCAAGGACTTGCAGTGATAGTCGACTTTCACTGGTACCAGGAATTGATGAACGCGGCAAACGATTACACGAACGATCCGACAAACAATGCGGCAGCTTACGAAGCGGAAAAGACCCACTTTTTAGCCATCTGGGCCCAGGTGGCGACCGCTCTGAATGTTTTCCCGGATTCGATGCTCGTGCTTGAAATTTTGAACGAACCGACTATCAAGGACGCAACCGTCTTGAACGATGTGATGCTTTCTGCTTACAACGTAATCCGCAGCGCCGCTCCGGGCAAGACGATCATGTTCGAATCTTACCACGCGGCCAAATTCAACGACATCGGAGCCTTACAGCTTCCGCAGGACGGAAACATCATCTTTTCCGGTCACTATTATGAACCGTACACCTACACGCACGCAGGTCACGGTTACACCTGCGCTGGCGACGAAACCTATTCGACGACCGCGACGACGGACTTTCCGAAGTATGTGGCACTCGCCCAGTCCCTTTACCCAGACGTAAACGGCGGACATATTCCGATGAACATGGGTGAATTCGGCGTGGCGGCAGGTGCCCGCAGCAGTTGCGGCGAAGCAAAGGGTCCAAGCGACAAGTATTGGGCTCTTTGGAGCAAGAAGACGATCGCCGCCGCTGAAAAATACGGTATGAGCTGGACCTACTGGGGCTTTACCAAGGTGGGCGGTTTTGAAGCTTATGACCGCTACAACAACACCTGGTACACGGGTATTCTTGATGCCTTGTTCCAGAATTAATTTGCGAAATTAGCGAATCAGCGGACGATTTTCCGCAAAGAAATTTTGAATGACGAGATCTTCGGATTTCGCCATTTCTTTTGCCATTTCTTCGGCGGGGCGTTTGGAATGGTAGAATTCGCGGTACATGCGTTCGATTTCAACGATTTTGCTTTCGGGGAAACGCTCCGGGAAACGACGCAAGGCGTGTAGATTGACCCCGGCGAAACGGAGCGGATTTCCGAGCGCCTTCACATACGGGGGAACATCCTTGTCGACTTTGAGTGCCGCGCCGATAAAGCTGAACGCGCCGATGCGACAGTTCTGGGTGACGCCTGCGGTGCCGCCCAAGTTCGCATATTCCCCTATCTGAACGTGACCGGCAAGCTGGACTGCATTCGAGATGACGACCCCGTTTCCGATGCGGCAGTCGTGTGCCACATGGACGTACGCCATCATGAGCACATCGTCGCCGACGACCGTCTTGCCGGTGGCTGCAGTGCCGCGGTGGAGAGTCGCATATTCGCGGATCGTGCAGCGTTCGCCGATTTCGAGTGTGGTTTCTTCACCGCCAAACTTGAGGTCCTGCGGGATGTTCCCGAGGCTTGCGCCGTCAAAGACTTTGGTTCCCGCCCCGATTTTTACATGCGAAAGAACGTGAACGCGGGATTCGAGGACAACATTTTCGCCGATTTCGACAAAATCTTCCACAAGGCACCAAGGGCCGATACAAGCAGAATCTGCAACTTGAGCGTTTGGGCTCACATAGGCGGAAGGGTGAATCATCATGGGTATAGAATAATAAATATATTTTGCCCGTTATGCTAAGCATTTGCATTCTCGGAGTCCTTACAGCGCTTTACGCGGTGCTCTTCCTGTTCTTTTCGATTGGCCTTTTGCGTGCTAAAAAAGACAAGGAAAAATCGGAAAAGTTCTGGACCGTTTCGGTCATTGTTCCTCTGCGCAACGAAGAGGAACATGCAAAGCGAACCCTCGAAGCCTTGAATGCTCAAGATTATACCGGCGAATGGGAAGTCATCTGTGTAAACGACCGTTCGACCGACAATACTCCACAGATACTCGAAGAATTCGCCGCGGCACATCCGAGATTTTCGGTGGTTCATGTTCCGATGGACGCGCCTTACCTCGAAAGTCCCAAAAAGCGTGCGCTCGAAACGGGTTTTAAACAGGCGAAGTACGAAATTCTGATGACGATGGACGCCGACTGCTTACCGCCGAAAGGCTGGGTCCGCTCCATGGCGAACCGCTTCCGAGGAAACATCGCGATTGTGCAGGGGCCGAAAAAAAATTCCGGTTCGCCGGGAGTCGTCCACGCCTTTCAAAAGCTCGAAACCCTCGGTTATACTTCGATTGAAGCGGCTGGCTTCAGCATGGGCATTCCGATGGTCGCAAGCGCGGCGGCTCTCGCCTATAAAAAAGACCTCTTCTTTAAGGTCGGCGGATTTGGCGATCTCGTGCACCTTTCTTCCGGCGACGACGACATGCTCGTGCACAAGATGATCCACGAGCCGGATGTCGGATTCTGCTACAATCTGGACAAGGAAGCGGTCGTCGAAACCGCTCCGGTCGATACCTTCAAAGGTTTGCTGAATCAACGCGCCCGCTGGTCGAGCAACGGAACCAGTTACAGCAATCACCTTTACACTTTTTTCCTGACGCTGATTTATACTTTTTATGTGTGGCTCTTTGTGTCGCCGTGGCTTGCGCTGTTTCTCGATTTTCCATGGAGCTGGTTCCTTGTGCCGTTTGCGGTCAAGTTCGCCGTTGATGTACTATTCCTTTCGATTGGAGCGATTCGCCTCGGAGAAACCAAACTTTTAGCGGCGCTTCCGATGACCGAGCTGTTGCAAGTCCCCATCATCACGGTGGCTGTTCCGCTTGGAATCTTTAAGATTTTCCGTTGGAAATGAGTGTGGCTAACAGAACAAGTCTTCTCGCTATCCAGCCCCCACGGACAAGCTTTTGTCCGGCGATGTAAGTGATCAAATACCATTTGGTATCAACCGAAAAAACTCTTAAATGGTAAGAGTGTTTCACGGTCAGTAGGAAAAGCGACGGGCTGTAGCTTCTTCTGAATTCAACCCGCTTTGAAAAAATCTTTGAAGCCGCTAACTTTGCGCCGCAACGCAACAAAGGAGGCACGATGCGGTTCGAGAAAGCGGCGGAAAGCTGGTTCGGGAAGGCGGCGGCGGATTGGAAGGAAAGCACGCTGGCGAAATACAGGGCGCTTTTGCGGAAGCATCTGCTGCCGGCGTTCGGGGGCATGGAGGCGGAAGGAATCGGGACGGGGGATGTGCGGGATTTCGCGGAGCGGGAACTTTCGGGGTTCTCGATTTCCGCGCGGCGTTTCGCGCTTTCCACCCTTTCGCGGATATTGCAGTTCTCGCTTCCGGCGGAGCTGTTCCGTGCGCTGGAGTTCCCGAAGGGCGGGAAAGTCCGGAAGGGAAAAGCCGACTCGCTTTTGCCCGGGGAGCTCGCCGCGCTGATTCGGACGCTGGAAGGGAACAAAAACCCGAAACGGGAGAACACGGCGCATGTCCTTTTGCTGATTGCTTTCACCGGGATGCGGCTCGGCGAAGCGTGCGCGCTCAGGCTTTCGGACTTCGACTTCGTGCGGAACACCGTTCGGATACACGCGACGCTGGAACGGCTTCCGGTCGAAAACGGCGGGACGGCGGACGGGGCGAAGGGAAAAGCCCGGACCGCCCTGCGGCTGCTGCCCGCGAAGACGGCGAGCGGCGAAAGGGAAATCCCCATCCCGGAAAAGCTGCTCGCCCGGCTGAAGGAAATGGCGGCGGAAAATCCTCCCGAGGCTCCCCTGACGACGCGCGACCCCCGGACACTGCAGAACCACTTCAAGAAATTCCTGAAAGCGGCGGGTATTTCGAAAGACGCCCACATCCACACGCTGCGGCACACCTTCGCGACGCATTCGCTCTCCGCCGGGGCGGACCTGAAGACGCTCTCGGCGACCCTCGGCCACGCGAGCACCCACACGACTTTGGATTTATACGTGCACCCGACTTTCGAAAGCAAGCGCCGGCTGCAGGAGGCGTTCCGGCTATTCATCGCGCACCCGGAAAAGTGGGGCCGGCAGGGCGACGATGCGGACTGGGGAGAGGGGTTCGGGAAGGGACGGCCCTTCGGGTGAATTTCGCAGAAGGGCTCTTCTGCGAAAGCTCCTGAGTTTGACAATAAAATATAACTCGAAAATGTAAAATTTTCAATACACGGACAGCGAAAATCTTTACCGGATTGTTACGGGACAGAGGGAAATCAGCTCCGGGCGCAAGATTTCCAACCCCGCAGGCGAAATTTCCTGCCGGGCGCTTCCCCGCCCGTTCCCTCTTTTGCCCGGGGGCGGTTCCGGGGCGGGAAAATGCGCGCTTTCAACGTCTTTTCCCGCGATGTTTTTTTCGCAGAAGAGCCCTTCTGCGAAAAAAAGGAGAAAATTAATGAATGAAAAAATAATCGCAGCCGCATTTGCGCAAGTAGAGAATGCGGGAGAACTCGTCAAGTTCTATTTTGAACCCTCCTTCGGCTCGCGGAACAAGTCGGACATCGACCTGATGATGTTCAAAATCTATTACGCAAGCTTGAATGGCAAAGGAACGTCGGATATCGAAATCAGCCGGGATTTGAAAATAACGCAGGCGAAGGTGCGGAGCCTGAAAAATCGGTTGCGCCTGGTCTATCCGCAGGAACCGGGCGAAGATTTGGCCTCTTGTCTAGAGAAATTGTTCGCTATGACAAAGCGCGTCCATTACGATGAAAAGACGAACAAAATAGAAATCACCGTTCTGGATTCCATTTTATATGAAAATTTAAAAGACAAACTGGAAGAAAATGGCGCTTCTCTGGACATTACTTTGAATCCAAAACTTTTTTCCATTACGGCAGGGCAGTTTGTCGAATTTG
Source organism: Hallerella succinigenes (assembly GCF_002797675.1). Classification (NCBI taxonomy): domain Bacteria; kingdom Pseudomonadati; phylum Fibrobacterota; class Fibrobacteria; order Fibrobacterales; family Fibrobacteraceae; genus Hallerella; species Hallerella succinigenes. The sequence goes on from NZ_PGEX01000001.1 coordinate 1,010,715, forward strand.
CGCTCGATAAATTGAATGCCGGACAAAAAAAGGAAATCCAGAAGCAATTGAAAATGCAAGGATTGAAAACGGAGCAGGGCATAATTGGTAAAGAATCCTTCAAGGAGGTTTTATAGATTAGGCAGATAAATACTTTACAAAACAAGCAAAGTTTACTATATTTGCATCATGGAAAAAGATGATGCAAGAAAGAATGTCCAGAGCCTTCTCGAAAAACGGAAGACAATCGTAAAAATGAAGAAGGCGGGATTCAAGAAAAGCAAGATCGCAGAGACCTGCGGCGTGAGCCGCCCCATGGTGGATGCAGTTCTATCGCTTTACGAGAAAGGCGGGATGAATGCGCTCAAGCCGAAGACAAGGGGCCGCAAGGAAAGGGAAAAAAGGCTCCTTTCCGCCAATCAAGAATCCGAGATACAGAAACTAATCCGGGACAAGCGTCCCGAACAGCTCAAGTTCAAGTTCGCCCTCTGGACCCGCGAAGCGGTTGCGGAGCTTGTCCGCAGCAAATTTGGAGTGAAGCTGGCCAAGAGAACGGTCGGCGACTACCTCAAAAGATGGAACTTCACCCCGCAAAAACCGATTGTCCGCGCGTACGAGCAAAACCCCGAAGCGGTGAAGAAGTGGCTCGAAGAGGAATACCCGAAAATAAAGGCCGATGCGGTATGCGAGAATGCGGAAATCCACTGGGCGGACGAGACCGCCATCGTGAACACGGATGTCCGTGGCCGCAGCTACGCCCCCTGCGGGCAGACCCCGGTCGTGAAGGCTCCCGGATGCAGGGAGCGCTTTTCCATGATATCGGCGGTGAACAATCGCGGGAAGTGCCACTGGATGATGATTGACGGGGCGTTCGACGCGACGAAGCTCATCGACTTCATGACGGCTCTGGTGAAGGATGTGTATGCAGACGGGAAAGGGAAGAAAGTGTTTCTCGTGATGGACAACCTGAGGGTTCACCACAGCAAGCCGGTAAAGGAATGGCTTGAAGCGAACACGGACAAGATAAGCGTATTCTACCTGCCCAGCTACAGTCCCGAGCTGAATCCTGACGAACGTCTTAATGCCGACCTGAAACACGAAATATCTTCCAACGCACCGGCTCGGACTCGCGAAAAGCTACGCTCCCATGCGGAATCCCACATGAAAATGGTGAGCAACAGCCCTGAACGAGTAATCAAGTATTTTGGCGACAAGCATGTCTCTTATGCAGCATGACTATGTAAAAAATATATCCGCCGGAGCAATAAGCTTTATCTTGAAGCAGGGGATTTCTACGGGGTTTAACGCCCTTTCACAACTATTGCTGCAACAACTAGGGTAATCGTTCACCCCAAACGAGGAAAACATGAAACAAGCGATTTTCACGATACTTCTAATCTTCCCCCTCGTCGGCCTGGCTTCCTGCGAGAAGGATTCCTTCACGGACTCCCGGGACGGTCAGACCTACAGGACCGTCCAAATAGGGAACCAGACCTGGATGGCGGAGAACCTGAACTACCATACGGAAGGCAGTTCCTGCTACGGCGACAAGCCCGCCAACTGCCAAAAGTACGGCAGGCACTACACGTGGGAAGCGGCACTAAATGCCTGCCCGAGCGGTTGGCACCTGCCGAGCATGGCGGAGTTCGATACCTTGATTGCCACTGTCGGCGGGGTAGATGTCGCCGGTAAAGTTCTCAAGTCAAAGAGCGGCTGGAAGAGCGATGGCAACGGCACGGACGCCTACGGTTTTTCCGCTCTCCCGGCGGGCGTCCACTTCAGCGACGATGACTTCGGCGACGCTGGCTCCTTCGGAGACGCCGGCGACTACGCCAACTTTTGGAGCACCACGGAGGACAGTCGCCTCACCGCCGACTTAATGAGCTTGAAATACGGCGACGACCGCGCGTACCTGTATGACGGCATACAGCTCGGCCGTATATCCGTTCGTTGCCTCCGGGACTCCCGTTTGTGAGGTCTAACGCCTGCCGCAGGCAGGCCAAAGACCTTACAAACCGCCGCTCAGGGGGAGCGCAGCTCCACCACAGCGGCGCGGCGGCGATTCCCAGCTTTCAGGGCCGATCGGACGTTTCCCGGGCTAGGACTCACTTTTCACAATCAACCCATCAATCAACCAATTACTGGATTTGCTTATCAAGGCGGAAAAAGCGCAGAAACGCTAGGAGAACCAAATGCATATTAAACGATTCCTCTTCACAGCCCTAGCCCTTTTCCCCCTCGTCGGCCTGGCTTCCTGCGAGAAGGATTCCTTCACGGACCCCCGGGACGGTCAGACCTACAGGACCGTCCAAATAGGGAACCAGACCTGGATGGCGGAGAACCTAAACTATAAAATGAAAGGCAGTTACTGCTACGGCGACAAGCCCGCCAACTGCCAAAAGTACGGCAGGCACTACACGTGGGAAGCGGCAATGGATGCCTGCCCGAGCGGTTGGCACCTGCCGAGCATAGCGGAGTTCGATACCTTGATTGCCGCTGTCGGCGGGCTGGGCGTCGCCGGTAAAGTTCTCAAGTCAAAGAGCTGCAGGAAGAGCGATGGCAACGGCACGGACGCCTACGGTTTTTCCGCTCTCCCGGCGGGCAACCGCTACCTCGATGGCGACTTCGACCACGCCGGCTACGACGCCCACTTTTGGAGCGCCACGGGGCGCGATAGCGTCGACGCCTACAACATGTACTTGGGCTGCGACTCCGACTACGCGTACCCGCTTTACCTCGACAAGAACTTCGGTTTGTCCGTTCGTTGCCTCCGGGACTCCCGTTTGTGAGGTCTAACGCCTGCCGCAAGCAGGCCAAAGACCTTACAAACCGCCGCTCAGGGGGAGCGCAGCTCCACCACAGCGGCGCGGCGGCGATTCCCAGCTTTCAGGGCCGATCGGACGTTTCCCGGGCTAGGACTCACTTTTCACAATCAACCCATCAATCAACCAATTACTGGATCTGCTTATCAAGGCGAAAAAAGCGCAAAAACGCTAGGAGAACCAGATGCATATTAAACGATTCCTCTTCACAGCCCTAGCCCTTTTCCCCCTCGTCGGCCTGGCTTCCTGCGAGAAGGATTCCTTCACGGACTCCCGGGACGGTCAGACCTACAGGACCGTCCAAATAGGGAACCAGACCTGGATGGCGGAGAACCTGAACTATAAAATGAAAGGCAGTTACTGCTACGGCGACAAGCCCGCCAACTGCCAAAAGTACGGCAGGCACTATACGTGGGAAGCGGCAATGGATGCCTGCCCGAGCGGTTGGCACCTGCCGAGCATGGCGGAGTTCGATACCTTGATTGCCGCTGTCGGCGGGCTGGGCGTCGCCGGTAAAGTTCTCAAGTCAAAGAGCGGCTGGAAGAGCGATGGCAACGGCACGGACGCCTACGGTTTTTCCGCTCTCCCGGAGGGCTACCGCTACCCCGATGGCGACTTCGGCCTCGCCGGCTACTACGCCAACTTTTGGAGCGCCACGGAGTACAATAGCGGCAACGCCTACAGGATGAGCATGGACTACTTCAGCGACTACGCGTACCCGAATTACCTCGACAAGCCCCTCGGTTTGTCCGTTCGTTGCCTCCGGGACTCCCGTTTGTGAGGTCTAACGCCTGCCGCAGGCAGGCCAAAGACCTTACAAACCGCCGCTCAGGGGGAGCGCAGCTCCACCACAGCGGCGCGGCGGCGATTCCCAGCTTTCAGGGCCGATCGGACGTTTCCCGGGCTAGGACTCACTTTTCACAATCAACCCATCAATCAACCAATTACTGGATCTGCTTATCAAGGCGAAAAAAGCGCAGAAACGCTAGGAGAACCAAATGCATATTAAACGATTCCTCTTCACAGCCCTAGCCCTTTTCCCCCTCGTCGGCCTGGCTTCCTGCGAGAAGGATTCCTTCACGGACCCCCGGGACGGTCAGACCTACAGGACCGTCCAAATAGGGAACCAGACCTGGATGGCGGAGAACCTGAACTACCATACGGAAGGCAGTTCCTGCTACGGCGACAAGCCCGCCAACTGCCAAAAGTACGGCAGGCACTACACGTGGGAAGCGGCAATGGATGCCTGCCCGAGCGGTTGGCACCTGCCGAGCATGGCGGAGTTCGATACCTTGATTGCCACTGTCGGCGGGCTGGGCGTCGCCGGTAAAGTTCTCAAGTCAAAGAGCGGCTGGAAGAGCGATGGCAACGGCACGGACGCTTACGGTTTTTCCGCTCTCCCGGCGGGCTTCCACGTCAGCGACGCTGGCTACTTCGGCGACGCCGGCGACTACGCCAACTTTTGGAGCACCACGGAGGACTGGCGCCTCGCCGCCGACTTCATGAGCTTGAAATACGGCGACGACCGCGCGTACCTGTATGACGGCGCGAAGAACTTCGGTTTGTCCGTTCGTTGCCTCCGGGACTCCCGTTTGTGAGGTCTAAAGCCTGCCGCAGGCAGGCCAAAGACTTTACAAACCGCCGCTCAGGGGGAGCGCAGCTCCATCACAGCGGCGCGGCGGCGATTCCGGCAAGCCCCAGCCCACAGGGCGGGGGCTTCAATGTTTCATCCTATCCATCAAACGCGAAAATAAGCAAAGCATCTACTTTCTTTGCGACTGCAGGTACTAGCAGGTTTGGGGTGTTTCCGCAAGTGGCTGTCGTTAGAAACGGAAATTACAGCTTGCGGATTTCTTCCTCGGAAAGGCCGGTTTGCCGAGCGATTAGTTCCAAGGATATGCCGGCATCGCGGAAACCTTTCGCCATTTCCCTCCGCTCCCTTTCCATGCCGATCCCGATGCCTTCGTCGCGACCCTTTTCGAAACCAAAGTCAACCCCCTCCTCGTACTTCGCGGCAAGGGCCTTCTCTTCGGCTTCGGCGATGGTTTCGTAACCGTACGCTTCGGATGTCTTGACAAAGTCCATTTGGAATTCCTCTTTCTCTTCCTGCGGGAGGAGTTTCTTCAAATATAGAAATGTCTGCGTGAGGAAACTCTCCGCTTCGTCCCGGGGCAGTTCCTTCAGCATCTTCACGGCGGTGCGTAGGTGGCTCTGCATCTTTTCGCCATGGAAGACGTACTTCATGGCGACCAAAGCCAGCGCGATTTTCGGGGAGATGTCCCGGATTTCGTTTGTGCTGAAACTGTCGCCGATGTCCACCAGCTCGAGGACGAACGGCAGGCCGATGCGGTGGTAGTATGCCGGGTAGTCCGGGAACATGGTTCTCACGTCCAGGTTCCAGCGTTCCCTGCCGTTATAGAAGACGATGGCGACGGTGGGAATGTTCTTTTGCGTCTTGACCATGATGTGGTACCAGTACTTGACGAGCTGCGAGACGACATTCGGGTCCTTGGAGGACTTGTGCTCCTCCAGAATGCCGACGAGGAGGTCGGCGGAACGCTTCGCCTTTTCGCCTTCGTTTCCGCCTGTATTTTCGATTTCTTCCCCGGCGATTCTGACAGTGAACGCCAGATCCGCGTAGCCGAAGGTTTCCGTGTCGCTGAAGGATTCGGAGATTTCGGTGAGGGTCGATAGGTCGACGGTTTTCAGGAACTCGGCGAGGCTCCTGTTGTTTTTGGCGACAAGGCGCAAAAGTTCCGCGGCACGGTCCGGTGCCTTGAAGACGGAGCGGAAGTAGGAGTCATGCGGGGTGCGGCTGGTTTCGGTCATGATGTTCCTCTTGGATACGGACTTTCCCCATGAATGTCCTATTCCTTTAAACGCTCGAACGGGAAATTTTTCCACCTCGATTCGTGTAAAATATTGTTTGCAGGGGAGATGTTTTTTTTCGTTGCCTCCGGAACTCCCGTTTGTGAGGTCTAAAGCCTGCCGCAGGCAGGCCAAAGACCTTACAAACCGCCGCTCAGGGGGAGCGCAGCCCCAGCCCACAGGGCGGGGCTTCAATGTTTCATCCTATCCATCAAACGCGAAAATAAGCAAAGCATCTACTTTCTTTGCGACTGCAGGTACTAGCAGGTTTGGGGTGTTTCCGGCGGAGGCTTTCGTTCGAAACAGAAATTACAGTTTGCGGATTTCTTCCTCGGAAAGGCCGGTTTGCCGAGCAATTAGTTCCAAGGATATGCCGGCATCGCGGAAACCTTTCGCCATTTCCCTCCGCTCCCTTTCCATGCCGATCCCGATCCCCTCCTCGTACTTCGCGGCAAGGGCCTTCTCTTCGGCTTCGGCGATGGTTTCGTAACCGTACGCTTCGGATGTCTTGACAAAGTCCATTTGGAATTCCTCTTAAATTTAATTTTTCGATGATAACGAAACGCTTTTGCGTACGGAATCGGATTCCAAGCGATTTCTGGCAAAAGCCAGAGCCTCTTCATGGGAAGAAATCTTCCCTTGCAACTGCCATTCAAATTCTTCCTTGATAAACTCTCCAAAAAGGCGACCCGGACGCAGGCCCATTTGGATTAAATCCGCGCCTTTCAAAAGCGGTTCCGGCGGGTTCGTAAAGACATTCAGACTTTCGGCAGCGGTTTTGAATTTTTCCGCAAGCACGACACGCATTTCGCTTTCGAGAAGCGGTGTCGATTTCAAATACAGATACGCAAGGAACAATCCGTTCTGTTCCACGGAAGCGCGACGTAAAAATTCCGCGTCAAAGCTCTGTTCGTTCGCATGATCGAGCAAGCTCGGTACAAACCGATACAAAAGTGGAATCCGTTTGAGCAGATGAATTTCATTCGTAATCCGCGAAAGGAAGGCATTCACTTTTTGGACGTTCTCCGCTCCGGAAAGGAGTGCGGTAAAGGCGAGGACTTCTTGCGACGTGAGGTCCGGAACATTTGCAAGTTCACCGGAGACCCTGTCGAGAAAATTCCCCAAGTTCTCAAAAGAACCATTCAGCGGCTGGATTTCGGGAAAGAACCTGCCGAGATCCATTTCGAGGAACGCTTGAAGACCGATGCTCGGTTTGCCGGGCTTGAGCAACCACTTTTTGAATTCTTCGAAAATGCGTTCCGAAGAAAGATCGGCAAGCGAGAGCGAACGGCAAAGCTCTGCGGTTTCCGGCGCAAGCCGCAACGAGAACCGGGACGCAAATTGAACGCCCCGCAAAACGCGAAGGGAATCTTCGGCAAAAGCCGCTGATACATGGCGTAAAATTCCCTTTTCCAAATCGCTCTTTCCGCCGTAAGGGTCGGAAAGTTCCAAATCCGGCAAGGAAAGCCCCATGGCATTGACTGTAAAATCGCGGCGGCGGGCGGCTTCCTTAAAAGTCAGGTGCAGATGCGTTTCGACGAGAAAGCCCCGATGGCCTTCCCCGATTTTACTTTCGGTACGCGGAAAGGAAAAATCCAGTTCAAGGCCGTGAGTCACGAGGTGCACTACGCCAAAAGCTTTACCGACTAGATTCGGGCGGCCAAACTTTTGGAGGACGCCGAGAAGAGTCTCCTGGTCGATGTCGTAAACTTCCACGTCAAAATCACGGGAAGAACGTTCGAGCATGGCGTCGCGGACAAAGCCTCCGACGAGATAGCATTTACCGCCGACATCGCGGATGCCTTCGGCTATCTGCATTAAACGTTTCGGGATATCGGAACAGACCTTGTCGAGATTCATTTAACGACTTCCTCGGACGGGATGTTCGACGAGTCTGCGACCACAGAATCCTTTTTGGAATCCGCGTAAAGTTCATAGATGCTCTTTTTGAACTTGTTCGTAAGCGAATCGGACTTGGCGTATTCTTCCTGTTCCGCACGGCACTGTTCAAGTTCTTGGCGTGTCCATTCTCGCTGGTCCGGGGACATCGCCGTGTGATTCAAGCGGTATTCGATTTCAGCGCAGACAGGCTTTTGACGTTGCGAAGCACAGCCCGCGATCAAAAATGCCGAAAGCAAGACAAATCCCAAATTTTTCATAAAACCTCTGCGGAATCGATCAGTGCAAAATCAGCAGTTTTCCCTGCTTCTTTTTGGAGCCTTTCTTGATAAGGTAGTGGTAAACGCCCGGGGCGACGTAAACACCGCGGCGATCCTTTCCATCCCAAGTGACGCGTCCACCGTCCAATTCATCTCCGGCGAAGAACTTCACCAAGTGCGCACCTGAATTGTACACGGAAATGGTTGCATCTTCGGCGACGTTTTCAAACTTGATCTGCTGACCCCAGTTCAAATGGACCGGATTCGGGTAAACTTTGACTTCTGGGCCTTTCGATGTCATGTAAGCTTCCGTTTCTCGCAGGTCGCTGCGCGAGTATGCGGACATGCCGTTCTTGTGGACGAACCAGGCGATTCCCAACCGGGCGTCAATGGCGACGTCGTAAACGATGTCATTCATCAGGCCGTTGCGCGTTACAAACTTCGTCGCCTTCATGGTGTCTGGATTCGACGCGGCCTTTTTGATCATATAAACGCCACTGCCAAGCGTTCCCACCCACAGACGATCGTTTGGATCCATCGCCAAAGATGTCAAACTCGCCTGTTCAAAGTTCGAAGTTTTATGTGGCGGCTGGACGGAATCCATTCCCACTTCCCAATAGGCGATCGTAGAATAGGTAATCGCCCACAGGCGACCAGCCTTATCCAAATCCATATCGATCAAGTATCTGTTGTCGGGAGTCGGCACCGTCATCTGTTCTACAATCTTCAGTTCCCCACCGGTCTGCGAAATCGGCGTAATCGTGAAAATATCCAAAAGACCGGATCCTTCTGTACCTTCCGTTCTGCCCGCCGAAGAATAAAGAATCCACTCGGTGCTGTCATCGGACCAGGAGGCGCGCAAAGGTCCTGCAAACTTGCCGCTACCTACCCCATTTGCACAGCTTACGCTGCCCGATTCGTCGATGTAAGCGATACCATACGCAGATTTTCCCCAGTAGCTGACAAGCCAACCGATGCTATCCGGCGAAGGGGTAATGCCCACCGGCACGATGAAATCCGTGAAGTATTCTTCGACGCAGGTATTTTCCGAAGGCGAAATTTCCACACCGCGATTCGTTCCATTGTCCGGATGCATGCGAAATCCAAAGCCCCAAATACCGACCAAGACATTCCCGTCCGCCAAGGTCGAAACATTCTTCAGCAAACGGTCATAGGCTTCCATTCCACCATAAAAACCCAGATCGTTTGGCGCTTCTTGAGAAACCCAACCTCCGCCATCGCTCCAGCCGAATTCTCCATAGGTCGAGTAAACCGTTACACCGCCTTTACCGCCCACATAAGGCGTTGCCGCATACGGGGTCCTGAGCGGGAAATACGACCAAGCGGACACATTCGAAAGTTCCGCCCCATTATAGAACCAGACGGAATCCTTCCCCACCAAATAGGCGCCTTCTTCGCTTTCTAGAACCTGCTGCACCTTGGAACTGTCATTCTTCCAAAGATTGGCAAACTTGCCTGCCGAAAGCGTGTCCTTCAAAGCGACAATCGGAGAAAGCGTTTTGTCAAAGCTCACCGAAAGAGCGCCTTTGTTCCATGCGAGATGCCGAATTGTAACCTTCGCCGTATCTCCGCTATCATACGAACCGGCCAAAGTCCAGGAATCCGGATCGGCAAGTAAAATATCTTGCGCGAGAGCTTGCCAATTCACTTCACGCACATACACTTCCGAACCCAAGGCGACAAAAAGAGAATCCCCCTGGACAAGCATTGCCGAAGGAGAAAGCGCCTTCAAGGAAACGTCCCCAATGCGTGAAAGCGTCATCACGGACTTTCGGCTCACATAATCGAAAAAGGAAATTTTATCGCGGAATCCGAGGACCAAAATCGAATCCGACGTGACTGCAAGCCCCTGCACAAGTTCTGTCCCGTTCGAAGCATAAGAACGGTTCACCGTAATGAATCTTCCGTTACCCTCATAAGTGGCGATTAGGCCCTTATCGGAAACGGTCAAAATTTCTCCGTTCGCCGCATGGACGACACCGTAGATAATCGATGATTCGAGACCGTCTTCCGACGAATAGACCTCAGAAAATCCATTCGAATAGATAAAACGGACGCCGCCATCGGTCGCAAGAATCAGCGTTCCATTCGCAACGGCTCCCGCGTAGAAATTTTCTGTACGGGAGAAATTATTCCAGCCATCTGCCGCGAAAGCGACAGACACGATAAAAAAGAGGAAAGAGCGGAGAATCAACTTCACTCTTTAATATTACCAAATTCTTTAAGACTTTTTTACCGAGTCCACGACATTTTCCCGCATTTTTCCGATCGATACACAGATCTTTTTGGCGACGGTTGAACGCTTGATCCCCGTCATTTCGGACAGTTCGTGTACAGAAAATCCTTTGAGATAGTGCAAATCGACCAGTGTTCCCATATTTGGCGAAATTCGGTCAAGAAGCGTATTTACATCCTGCTCATCGAACAGTTGTTTTTGATTTGCCGCATTCCGGCTGACCTGATAGTGGTAAAAGCTTTCACAGACGCATTGTTCCCGCATTTTATGGCGAAATTCATCATTGCAGAGGTTTTCTGCAACTCGGTACAGCCATCGACCTGGATTTTGTAGATGACACACGTCTTCAAAGTGCGTATGCAAGCGGATGTATACATTTTGCAGAAGATCCTGAATCGGCACGTCGTCTCGTATTTTACGGGAACACAATTTGTAAATTTGGTTCCGATGGCGATTCCAAAAGTTCAATATATCTTGATTGCGAACTGGTCCCTGAATGGTGGCCATAATGCTCCGCTCCCTCAGCTTGAGCATCCAAAAACGACATTGCCAAAGATAACTATACAAAGGAGTCCTTTGTTTTGAAAACGATTGAAAAAAAAGTTTTAGCCACTTATAAGTTGCAAAGCATGCTTTGGGTCATTTTGTTCTTCTTTTGTTCGCAATCCTTTGCGGAAAGCTTTGACCTAGACGTCGGCAGTGTGAACCTGAACGGCATGGCTCCGCCGAAGATGGAAATTCTTTACCCGTCCGAAGCGACAAAGGTTGGAACCCAGGTGACCGTGCAAATCACGATTCCTGAAAAGTGGCACGTGAATGCGAACATTCCCGCGGATCCGTTTTTAAAACCTTCGACTTTGGACATTCAGGCGCGCGGCATAGAATTTGGCGAAGCGATTTGGCCGGAACCGATCAAGGAATACAGCGAAGCGCTGGATTTTGAGAATCTCGTTTTCAAGGGAACTTTTGAAGTGAAGATTCCAGTGAAAGCCATTGCCGCCGATTATGACACCAGCACGACCAACGTGGAATTCGGCTACCAGGCTTGCAGCCAGATCTGCCTTGCTCCGCAAACCGTACACGCTGCCTTGGAGCTCAAGCTCGAATCAAAGTTCGAAGAATCTTCAAAAAAAAACTCCCATGACTCCCTAGCTCTGCTTTTGGGACTCGCCTTTTTGGGCGGCCTGATTTTGAACTTGATGCCGTGCGTTTTACCGGTGCTTTTCTTAAAACTTTTTAGCCTTGTCCGCAACGCGGGCGAAACCCGGGCGCGCCTTTGGAAGCTGACCGTTTCTTTGGTCTTAGGAATTCTCACTTCGTTCTGGGTGCTCGCCGGAATTGTTTCTTTGATTAAAGCGGGCAGCGGAAATGCGGGCTGGGGTTTCCAGTTTCAAAATCCGGGTTTTGTCGCCTTTATGGTGGTGCTGCTTTCGGCATTTGCAATGAATTTGTTCGGATTTTTTGAAATCTTTTTGCCGGGAAGCGCTCTTACCAAGATGGACGCGGCGACGCGCAAGGAAGGACTTGCAGGCGCCTTCTTGAGTGGCGTTCTGATGGTGCTTTTGAGCACACCGTGTTCTGCTCCGTTCCTCGGGACCGCCATGGGGTTTGCCTTTACGCAGAGTGCGGCTATTCTTTTTGTGTTCTTTACGGTAGCGGCGCTCGGTCTTGCATTCCCGTATATTTTGGTCGCGATCTTCCCGAAGGTTTTGAAGGTTTTCCCGAAACCCGGAACCTGGATGGCGAAGTTCCAAAAGGTTCTCGGCATCTTTTTGCTCGGTACGGCGATTTGGCTCGTTTGGGTTGGCTTCCAGATGACCGGTGCAGAAGGCGCAGCCATCATTGCAACGTTTGGACTCTGCGCCATGCTCCTTTCGGTGATCTTTGGAAAGTTCGCTCGCCCGAATAAACCTTTTATTCGCGAACCGATTTTCCTTTTGGCGGTGACAGGCTTTTTGTTCTCGGCATGGTTCCTCGGCGGAAAGCCGGCAGTCCAAAGTGTGATTGAGGCAAAGTCTCGTGCCGCTGCCGAAAAGACTTTGGGTGAAGACGGCTGGTACAATTACTCCGAAGCGAACTGGAAGGCTCTCGCCCAGGAAGGGAGGCCGATTTTTATCGATGTGACCGCGGACTGGTGCTTAACCTGCAAAACAAACGAAGCGGTCGTGCTGTCGCGCGAAGATGTGAAGAAAGTTCTGTCGGACGCCAACGCGATTCTTGTACGCGCCGATTACACGCTTGAAAGCGCAGAAGTCACGAATCTCCTTCGCAACCTTGGAAAGAGTGGCGTCCCCGCCTATGCTGTTTACAATCCAAAATCACAAAAATGGAACGTTCTTTCCGAAATTTTGACGCTTGAGGACATTGAAGATGCGTTGAAGTAAACAGAAAGCGTGCATATTTTTTGGAATTAAAATAGATTTGATAGTATGAAAGTCGCTCTTCTTACCAATGAATTTCCTCCCGACATCTATGGCGGTGCCGGCATTCACGTTCAGTTCCTTTCCCGCGAACTTCGCGCTCATTGCGAAATCGAAGCCCGCGCTTTTGGCCAGCAGAACGATTTTGAAAAGAACCTGCACGCTCTGGGATTTGCGCCAAAGCTCGATTCGAAGCCGGTTGACCCGCGCATGTCCAAGATTTTGAACCCGCTCGACATTAACCTGCAGTGGGCCAGCAGTCTGAAAAACATTGACATTGTGCATTGCCACACATGGTACAGCCACTTCGGCGGTGTCGTTGCAAGCAAGCTTTTTGAATGCCCGCTCGTGCTCACGACCCACTCCCTTGAACCGCATCGTCCGTGGAAAGCGGAACAGCTCGGTAACGGTGGCTACCAGATGAGCACTTGGATCGAACGTTCTGCCTACCAGACAGCCGACGGCGTGATCGCCGTGTCCAAAGAAATGAAGCGCGACGTGATGGAACTCTACGGCGTTCCCGCAGACCGCGTTCAAGTGATTTACAACGGCATTGACCCGGATTTTTACAAGCCAACTTTTGAACCGGAAGTTCTCGACAAGTTCGGCATCGACAAGGACAAGCCTTTCATTCTCTTCGTCGGACGCATTACCCGTCAGAAGGGAATTTCGCAGTTGATCAGTGCAATCCCGCACATTCGAAAGGATGTTCAGGTCGTGCTTTGCGCAGGCGCCCCGGACACCCCGGAACTCGCCGTGGAATGTGAAAGCAAGATCAATGCTTTGAAGCAGACCCGTGATGGCATTTTCTGGATTCAAGAAATGATGAATCACAAGGAACTGCGCGTTCTTTACACGTATGCAACCGCATTCGTCACCCCGTCCCTTTACGAACCGTTCGGCATCATCAACTTGGAAGCGATGAGCTGCGGAACACCTGTCGTCGGAAGCGCCGTCGGAGGCATTCCGGAAATCATCGTGGACGGCAAAACAGGCTTCCTCGTTCCGCTCGAACCGACTTCGGCTACGAACTTTGAACCAAAGGATCCCGAAAAGTTCCAGTGTGCTCTCGCCGAAAAACTGAACGTACTACTTGACAATCCAGATTTGGCAAAGCAGTACGGCGAAGCGAGCAGGCAGCGCGCCATCGACGTGTTCAGCTGGAAGAGCATTGCCAAGCAGACCTTTAACTTTTACGAAACGGTCATTTCCCGTTACAAGGCAGAAGGTCCGAGAAAGTAAGCTTCTCTCTTTGAAAAAAAGAAAAGGAGTCGCGTTGCGGCTCCTTTTCTTTTTAGAATGAGGCTATAGGAGAACTTTTAGCGAAGCGCTCCCTGAAAGTAGAGCGTATTTCCATTCTGCGAAACACGTACAAGGTAATTTCCCGCCGGAAGCATACTGCCGTTCCAGGAAATACGGTTTGCACCCATAGAGCCTTCGAACTGCATCGAACGTACCTTTTGGCCCTTCGCCGAAAGAACCGTCAAATGAGCCGTTCCCGATTCCGAAAGTTCAAATGCGATTTCTCCACGGGAAAAGTCCGAAAGGTTCTGAACATTCCGAGGCGTTTCTTCAGCGGAGCTCAAACTTTTGGATGCGTAAACCTGGGCGTTTAACGTCGCAAGTTCTACGTCATCCAGGTGCACCATTTCCTCGTTCGCGGATTTGTTGAAAAGCGCCTGCGCGTTTTCCGTTTCCGACTGCACCACAAGCTTTTCACGTTCAAGATGAAGCGTCAAAATTTCACCATCCCGTTGCACCGAAAGTTCCAAAGATTCGCCCGGATTTCCACGGAGGACTTCCATGTCGTATTCCAAACTTTCCCCTTCGAGCGGAACACCATTTGCCGAAAGCAGAAAATCTCCGATGACGATGCCCGCCTTTTCTGCAGCGGAACCCTGTACAACGTGAGCGACTTCTGCGCCGGATTCAGAAGGATAAATGGCAAGGCCGATTCCGCCGAACGATTCGGCGGCAATACCGATCTGAGCCGAAGCAAGCAGGCCCAAAGCCCATAATTTTTTCATTCGAAAACCTCCGAAAGAACTGTTTGATTTTGAAGTAAAGAATCCAAAGATGACGTCGGGAGTTTCATGACGCCCTTTTGGAACGCGGCGACGTAAAGCGTGTCCTTTACCAGTACACCGTCTAAGATTTCCGCAACGCCCGGAATCGGCGGAAGAGCGTTCCAGCGATTTTCCTTGGGAGAGTAAATCGCCGAGCCTTCACCGAGAGCGATAAAGCGGTTTTGAAACGGAAGGATTCGGTACACGGAAGCCGGCGAACGGGAAAGAAGTTGCACGTCTTCATTTTGCAGAAGAAGCGAGCAGTCTACTTTGGGCGTCCACGTTTCCGCTTCAGAAAGTCCAAAGAACCCTTCGAGATTTGCATAGCCCACCAGCAATCCGTTTTCATTTTGCACAGCATCCCTTGCAAGCGTCGACGAGGCGTTCCACGTTCCGTTTTCGCAAACGAGCTGTGGAGCCGAAAGCGCTTTCCATTTTGTACACGAAGTATCGAATCGAACAATGCCGTTCCCATAGGTCATGGCGAAGAGGGAACCGTTCCATTCCACGGCACGCATAAAGGATTCTTCGGCGGGAAAACCTTCGTTGAAGATTTTCCAGGAACCGTCTGGCTGTTCAAAATAGATGGGATTGCGTTCGCCCATTTTTCCATGGGAAAGCGACAGCACTAAGCGACCTTGGAATTTTGCAATCCCATCGATACCGTATGCGGTATCGGAAATCGGGTACGCCTTGGAAACTTCGGGAAGCAGGAACTCCGTCCACGTTTCCGTCTGCGGATTGAACTTCCAAAGATGTGCTCCGCCGTGACTCCAGTACGTTCCGACAAAGAGCATTCCGCTGTCCGCAAACAAAACATTCGGCACATCGCCACCGGGAAGCTCAAGTTCTTTCCACAAAAGGCTCCCTACCTTTCCAATGAAAAGCTGGTAGCGCCTTTCTCCATCGAGAACGCGATCGTTCCTGGCAAAGAGATATTCGCCGACACTTGTAACGGATTCAATGCCCGTTCCAATCGCTGCTGCATCCGAAGCATCGACAGAAAGACCTGCCGAAGTCCAACCGAGAGCTTTCTTGGGAGTCAAATTTTCGGAAGATTTATCCTTGGACGAACACGCGCCGAGGAAAATCAACAGGGCGAACAGGAGCCATTTCATTATGCACCACCCAGGACTTTTTCGACGTCCGCCCAAACGATTCCGCCGATGGCAGCAGCCTTCTTGTACTGAATCTTCTTTTTGACGAGATTGCACTTGGAATCATCTAGGGCGCAGTAAAGGTCCAAGCCCTTACGCGGAGCGCCTTCGTGTTTAATCATCTTCAGGTGAAGATTGTAGTTGGAATTATCGACCGAGCCGTAGTCCAGAACGTCTCCGTGCGGAATAAAGTTGAACGGGGAAACATTCGGCATCTGCGAAAGAGAAATGGTATAAGTGCGCGGCTGCAAAAATTCTTTTTGGTATTTAGGGCCGAGCTTTTTCTTTTTATCCATAAACTGCTGGCTGTAAGAAGTCACAAGTAAATCGCTCGAACCGAGCCATTCTTCCATCAAATTGTTGTAGAAGTCGAGCCACTTTTGAACGCCTTCGAACTGGGAAAGCTTTAAGCCCTTAGACTTGTAAAGAAGCGTATTGATAAAGGTTGTGACCGAGAAGCAACTGCTCTTGGCGACGTCACTGCCTCTGCAGAATTCTGTACTGCCTTCCGCGAGCTGATTCATCATGTAATTGCGAATGCCTCGCATGTCCGAAGAGAACATCGGGCGCATCTGAACCTTTTTGCCGTTCGGAAGCTTGGGATAGCCTTCTTTTGTCAAAGCCTGCACAAAGGCGGAATGCGTTGCAAGATGGCTTCCGTCCACGTGCCAAGCCCAAAGCGTATCGCGCAAAGGCTTCAAGAAGTCAATCTTTTTCGTTTCTCTCTTGGATAAAAGACCGCCCATCACACGGTAATTCGTTTGCAGTTTGAAATCGCCGACGTAACTACCCGTTAAACGGACGCTCACATCGGTTGCGGCACCGAGCATTCCCGTGAGAAAACTCGTCGGGAAAAGGCTTTCGCCGATGGCGCTCAACACCGGTCTATCTAAATTCAGCTGCTGAAGCATCATATTCGCCGCATTCTTGCTTGCGCCTTCCTGGAAGAACTTCTTGAGATCCTTATCCACCTTGGCGTAAAGAAGAGTCTGGTTCTTGTAATAGCTCTGCTTCGTTTTGCTTTCCATATTCTTCTGGTCTTGAACTTCCTTGATGAAAGCGGCTACTGCCGGATAAGACTTTTGGATTGTCTTGTAATCATCAGCCAGTTCCGAGCCAAAGTGCGGCGTATTCACCGTCACAACACGACGGATATGGTTCGCCGCATTCTTGTTGCCCACCGGGTAAAGCTTGGAATTTGCGCGCAAGCCTCGGAGCATTTCGCGGACGACAAGACCGCCTTGACTGTGCGCCACCAGGTCGACCTGATTCTTATCACTCTTCCACCAGTTCTTTCCGTAATGCTTTGCCAAAACATTTTCAAGATACTTGTAAAGCGCAAAAGAAATAGACTTTTTACTCTGATTGTTCTTCCACTGCGGCAGGACCTGCACCAGATTGCCGTTCTTCTTTTCGTAAGGTGCCGTGAAGAAGTACAAACCGTTCTTGTTGATTCCCTTTGCGCTCACGTCTAGATTCTGGTCTCGGGCGATGATATCCGGCAAAGATCCGTCATCATAGCCGGAAACGTTTCCGTTCAAATAATTCGCATCGCTCGGGTCCGTTTTCCCAATCGGTTGAGCGCCAAAAGCGATGAACGAAGAATTATGCCCCGGCACAAAAACGACAGGACGGGCGAGTTTCTTCGAACCGTTCTTTTTTTCGGGGAAGGCAACCTTTCTGCCGTTCCAGATTTTAAAGATTTCTTCGGTCGGAACACGATTCAAATCGCGGCAAGCCTTTTTCGGTAAGAACTTGCCCGTCGTCGCATTGTATTCCGAAAGGGGAACGTCTGTCCATTTGCTGCTCGACTTCCCCACCGTCGAAATTCCCCATTTAAAGTCTCCCTTATACGAAAGACCGTTTCCGCAATTGACCTTATATTCCGCGGCATAATGGCATTCGATGTAAGGCGAACCGTTTGGACGTGTTTTTTTATAATCCTTGTTAAAGCTGTACTTCAAATGGGTCAGCTGAAAAGCGTTCTTGTTGAACTTTCCATTGGAGCCGATATCCGTACAATAGGTATTCGGCGAAAAGCTCGCTTTAGGGTTTTGGATTTTACTTGCAGCCACAGGGCTTCCGGGATATGTCAAAGAATTTTTGCTATTCCCTTCTGCAAAATAGAGCAAGGTGCTGTCTGTCTTCGCAACTCCAAAAGCGACCGAAGACAAGACGATCAAAGGCAAAGCTTTGTTCAAAAGCTTCATGGATTTCTCCTCAGAAAATGTTTTTGAAAATCGGCGATAAGCCGTAAGAATTTTTGATTTATAAAAAGGCGCTCTCCTCAAAGAAATTGCCGCGCCCGAGCTAAACCGCCTTGAATTATAAAAGAGAAAACCGCACCCGTCAAGGATGCGGCTTTTTTATTTTCAAAATCTTCAGCGATTAATCATTTTAATCATGACATATTTTGTCAAATATTTAGAAGATTTTAGGCGACTCCCATAGAAACGCCCGGTCCCACAATCTGGCTGTGTCCGCTTCCAGACGGAATGATTTCGATATGATTCGAAACTTCTTCCTTCAAGCGGCCCACGTGAGAGATAACTCCGACAAGCTTATCGCTGCGCTCGCCCAAATTGCGAAGCACTTCGATTGCCTTCTGCAGCTTATGTTCATCCAAAGAACCGAAACCTTCGTCGAGGAACAGCGTATCGATTCGAACGCGCTGGCTCGCAAGCGAAGACAGTCCCAAGGCGAGCGAAAGGCTCACCAAGAACGTTTCACCGCCCGACAGGTTCGCCGACGGACGCGACGTTCCACATTCCGCGTCATACAGCGAAATGTTCAAGCCCGTTTCATCGGTTTCAATCTTGTAACGCGGATCCAAGCTGTGCAAATGTTTATTCGCCGCCGAAATCAACTTGCGAAGAGTCAGCTGCTGCACATATTCCACAAACTTCTTACCGTCTGCGCTACCGATCAAGGAATTCAGCGTACTCCAAACGTGTACCTTCTGATCCTGAGCTTCCTTTTCGACGATTACTTTTTGGAAGTTTTTCTTCGCCACATCGTTTTCCGTGTAAAGGCGCGTCTTCTTGCCCAGTTCTTCGGTAAGGTCCGCAATTTCCTTTGCCAAGGTTTCGAGCTTATACGCCACAGTCTCCAAGGTCTGATGTCCCGTATCCAAGGAACGCAAGTGATCCAAGCGTTCTTCCGCCTGTTGCGATTTTCCTTGGCTCAAGGCGAGATCCGCGGTTACCTTTTCAATCTTTTGCGTAATCTGCAAGCGAAGCACTTCCGGAATCACAGCATTCTTCAGATCCTGTTCCGAACCGAAGCCGTGCTCACGCAGCTTTGCCTTGAGATCCGCATCCAAGGATTCCTTCTCGCGTTCGCGTTCCGTAATCTGCCTCGAAATCGTGTCGAGCTCAGAACGGACCGAGGCGAGATTTTTCGTGCAGCGTTCGCGCTTTTCGGTGAGTTCCACACGCAACTGGGCAACGGCATCGATCTTTTCCTGGCATTCACGGCGGTCTTCTGCCACATCACGAGATCCGAAAAGTTTTTGACGTTCCATCACGCGATCTTGGGTTTCCGCCTTTTTCTTGCTCAGGTCGTCTTCGAGAAGGCGCAAGTCCGCCTGTGCGGTTTCCACATTTTGCGCCAAGCTATTTTCGTTTGCTTCAAAAACGGCGATCTGTCTTTTGCAAGATTCGATATTCTTGACGCAGGCGCTCCACTGCGAAGCCCAGGTGCGAATCTTCGAAAGAACTATCTGAGGCACTTCGAGATCCGCTTCCGCAAAACCGAACGGGCGTAGTTTTTCCACGACCATCTGGAAAGAT
This sequence comes from Hallerella succinigenes, assembly GCF_002797675.1. Lineage (NCBI taxonomy): Bacteria > Pseudomonadati > Fibrobacterota > Fibrobacteria > Fibrobacterales > Fibrobacteraceae > Hallerella > Hallerella succinigenes. The sequence continues at coordinate 1,030,234 of NZ_PGEX01000001.1, forward strand.
TCCAAAGAAGCCTTGTTCTTGTTCACGACGTCTTCTTCGCAATTCTTGATGACGTCGTCTGCGGCATGGAGCCTGTATTCCGCATCACTAAGCGCATTCTTCGCCTTTTCGTAACGGGATTGCAGACTGTTCAAGCGCCCTGCCGTCGCCGTCAAATCGCCCTTGGTAAATTCCGTTTTTTCATGTTCTGCGTGATACGGGCTACCGCACACCGGGCAAATGTCCCCGTCCGAAAGCGAAGCCTGCACAAACGACACAATCTTATTCATATCGTTCGACAAACAACGATCGCGTTCTTCGCTCACGTTCTTCAAATTCAAAAGCTGATTGCGCCAAATATTTTCCGCTTCATTGCGACGGGTCTTGGCGACTACCAAAGCATCTTTTGCCTTGAGAACCGCATTTTTCGAATCGGCCAAATGATTCAAACGGTCCGAAATCACCGCTTGTTCGCTTTCGAGCATTTTGTGCGTCGGGTGAGCCTTTTCGTAGTTTTCGTTTTCCGCAAGAGCCTTTTCGACTTCTGCACGGCTATTCTTCAGCTGAACGCTTTTCTGGCGAAGTTCTTCGAGGCGTGCCTTTTTGCCGCGGATTTCCGCAATCTTTTCGCTGCAGATCTGTTCCAAGCGAATAATGTCCGAATCCAACTTCGAAACCTTTTCGCGAAGTTCGCCTCGCACCTTATCTTCAGCACGCAAGCGGTCTTCTTCGCGAGTCTTCGCATCGAGTTCCGTCTGGACCTGACGCCTGTTCAGTTCGCATTCTGGAATCTTCTGCAACAGATTCTTTTTTTCTGCAGTCTTTGCCGCATAATCCTTGCGGATCAGTTCGAGCTTTTCCAGTTCCGGAATCAAAAGCTGTGCTTCGTTTCCACGGGAAAGGCGTTTGCGATCCGGTTCCAGATTGCGATTTTCAAGCAAAAGCGCTTCTACGGCTTTGCGCAAGTCCTGACATTCCTTTTCCGCGGTCACGACTTCGCCGAGAATGCGTTTGAACTCTTCGTTCTTTTTGAGTTCCGCTTCCTTCGAAGCCTTGGTCTTGTTCGAGTTTTCAATCCAAGCCTTCAAATCGCGTTCTTCATTTTCCGGGAGCAGTTGAATGCCACTCAGCAGGTTCTGCAATTCTTTCAAATGCGCATCTTCTGCCTTATTGCGTTCATAGACCGCTTTCGAAATTTTGCGGTAGATTTCCTGGCCGGAAAGTTTTTCGAGAATCGCCGCCTTTTCTTCACGCTTGCATTTGAGGAAGCTGTCAAAGCCTCCCTGCGGAAGCATCACGGCGCGCATGAACTGGTCAAAGTTCAGTCCGACGACTTCTTCGATTTTCTTTTGGGCTTCGATCGATTTGGAATATTCATCTTTGGCGACAAAAGAACCTTTCTCTTCAAAAAGAATCTTGCGGTCCACGCCCTGAATTGCGCCATCGGCGCGATTACGGCTGCGGTGCACCTTCCAAACCGCCATGTATCGGCTGCCGGCAGATTCAAAAATCACTTCCGAAAAAGACTCCCCGGTTCCTGTCGTCATCACGAGTTCCGGGCCGACCGAAACACCGCCACGCTTGTCCGACACATTGTCCTGACGCGGCGTTTTACCGTAAAGCGCAAGCGAAATCGCATCCAGTACCGAAGATTTTCCCGAACCCGTCGGACCGGAAATAGCAAACAGATGATTGCGCAAAAAGGCAGGATCGTCAAAACGGATATTCCATTCCCCAGCGAGGGAATTCACATTTTTAAAATGGAGTGCGATAATTTTCATTAGTCCACCTGACCTTCCTGAACAGCCTTCAAAATTTCCTGGAATGCGAGTTCCACGCGCGCCTTCAATTCCGGATTCTGGGAAAGTCCCATTTCATCCTTTTCATTTTCCATGCGACGGGTAAAAACTTCTGTCGGCGAAAATTCCGAAAGATCCTTTTCCTCTTCGATCGCCGTATGCGAATTATCTACGCGGGCAACATATTCCGCATGCACCAATTCAAGACTCGTCTTTTTAAAGTCTTCCGCAAGATTTTGACGGAGGCTTCCCACGGTTCCCGCACCCGTAAACTGCACTCGAATCCAGGCGCCCGGAGTTTCTTTATCCTGACGCAAAACCTTTTCACGGATTTCCGAAAGGTCCGCGCCCGAAATCGTCACAAGCTTTCTTGGTAAAGAAAGTCCCATCGGGCGAATGACCGGAAGCTTTCCTTCTTCCAGATCCACCAAAAGCACTTCACTCTGGGAACGGGCTTCGTCAAAGCCCATCGGAAGCGGAGATCCCGAATAGCGGATCCGATCTTCACCGGCCACCTTCTGCGAACGGTGAATGTGCCCAAGGGCAACATAGTCGAAGACCGGCGGGAAAATTTCCGAATTCACATTTTCCAGATTGCCGACGACCGTATATTCCGTATCGTCTGCATTTTCCGAAGGGGCAGCTCCGGCGGCATAAAGGTGCGCCATCGCCACGATCGGCAAATTCTTCCCGAGCTTTTCGCGCAGCTCCAGGGCGAGCTTTTGAAGTTTTTCGAAATGCGCCTTTGTTCCCGCACGCACGAACTGTTCATCCGTTTCGAACTTTTCACTGCCAAGGCTCGATTGCAAAGCGGCATCGCGCAGGAAAGGAGCCGCGCAAACGATGACCTGCGGGGCCTCTTCACTCGGTAGCGCAAAGACTTCGTTTACAAAATGCTTTTCCGCATCCGGGGTCGCCACGACCTTCACGTTCAAAAGTTCGAGCAGCTCACGGGTGGCATTGAGCGTTGCCGGCGAATCGTGATTGCCCGCGGTCACGACCACATTTTTGCAGCACGTTCCGTTCAGGCTTGTCAAAAAGGAGTAATAAAGTTCCAAAGCCGCATTGCTCGGGGAACCTGTATCGAAGATATCCCCCGAAACGAGCAACGCATCCACTTCGTTCAAAACGATGATTTTCTTTAATTCTGCAAGAAAAGACCGGTACTCCTCGATTCGCGAATGATCGTGCAAGGAATTGCCCAAATGCCAGTCTGATGTATGTAAAATGCGGTATCCTGTATGATTCATAATGCAAATTTAGTTCGGTTTTTTTGTCAAAAATGACAAATTCCGAAAAAAGCGACTTTTGTCACGCCTTAAAAATAAGAACGTTCTCAATTTTAGACTTTTTATTTATATTAAGAACGTGGAAAAATTGACCGACATCTTTCAATATACGCATTTTCGCAAGTATCTCGCGGAATATCAAGGCGCAAGGGCTCTTGTAGAGCCTTCTTTTAGCCGTACCGAAATCTGCGCAAGGCTCGGGCTTCCCAAAACCCGAAGCTACTTCGCCGATGTCCTCCGCGGCAAAAAGGTTTCCCCGCGCATGGTCCAAAAGTTCATCGAAGTTTTGGAACTCAACCGCAAGGAAGCGAAATACTTTGAATCCATGGTCAAGCTCGACCAGGCAAAATCGGATGCGGTCCGCAAGGACGCTATGGAAGAACTCTTGAAGATCAATCCGCACCCGCAGATGCTCTTGAATTCCGACGCGTATGAATATTACGCCAAGTGGTATCACAGCGCCCTCTTCGCTATTTTAGACGTGATGGACGTTTCCGACGACCTTTCCTCGGTCGCAAAGCGTATATTCCCCAAGGTCACGATCGGCAAGCTGAACGAATCCATCGCACTGCTTTCTCGACTCGGCCTTATCCGCAAAAACGATGACGGTTTTTGGAAGCCGACCAAGGATTCCATTTCGAGCGGCCCGTACAACAACGACGAACTGATTCGCGAATACCAGCTCCAATGTTTTGAACTTTCGAAAGAAGCCTTGCTCACCCCGAGCAAGAATCCGCACGTGATGAACACCCTCGTCTTTAGCCTTTCGAAGAACGCTTACAAAAAGCTCGAAGCGGAGCTCCAGGCATTCAAGGCAAAGGCGCACCAGATCGTCGCCGAAGATCAGGAAAAAGCGGACGGCGTTTACCACATGAATATTCACCTGTTCTCGAATCTCGACGCGGAGGCCAAGCCATGACACTTTGGAAAAAATATTCCATGCTCGCTGGCGGAGCCTTGATCCTTGCAGCCTGCAGCAGCTCCGATCACGCGGGCGTCATCAGCACGACGGAATCCGGCAAAACGCTCGCTGGAATTGTCGTCACGCACGCAGGCGACGCCGTCGCCCACACGTCCGTCTATGTTGTCGCAAGCGATTATACCGCCCACGCAGACAGCATACTTTACTCGACCGTCTCCGATGAAAACGGCAACTATCAGATTTTGCTTTGCAATCTTGCCGATGGCGAATACACCGTTCTTTTTGAAAATGCGGAATCGAACCTCGTTTCCAAGGAAGAACTTGAAATTGAAAGCGACACGAAAACCGTGGAAAATAACACGCTCACCTTGAACACGGAACTTTCGACCGCATCCGAAATCGCCGTAGACATCGAAGCGTACAAAATCTCGGCAGGCAACACGCTCTGCCTGAACGGAACGCTCAGCTGCACCGTCATTACCGACACGGACATTTCGAACGGCATCGCTGTTTTGACGGCCATTCCGGAAGCCGACTACAGCTACTTCACGGTTTACAGCTCGCAGAAAATATCCACTCACTACGTTGACATGGAAATCGACGAAGGCGAAGCCTATACGGTTTCTGGCAAAGCAACAAAAGCGCAGCTGATTTTGAGCCGCACCCTCCCGGATTCGTTACAGTCCAAAATCCAGACGGATGTGGATTCCGCCACATTCCCGATTTGGATTTCGAACAAAGTTGCGTCCCCGCTCCTGGTGGACGACAACGGTTTTGTGTTGCCGACCGAAAAGGTTTACAGCACCGCGGATTCGACCCTTTACTGGAGCGTTTTCCCGACCGTCGATTTGAGCGCATCGACCAGCCAAAAGCTTTACATTTTCAATTCCGAAATCCAGCCCGTATTTTCTTCGCAGGTGCGCTACAGCATGCACTGGGATTCTTTAAGCGCCGAAGGCGTTTGGGCGGGGGCAAAAGCTTATGCCGCGGGCGATAAACCGGATACAGTAAAGGCGTTCCCTGTCATCGTAGACGGCAATTTCGCCGTTTCATTCTGGACAAAAATCGAGAAGTCCGCATTCGAAAACGATTCGAGCATTGCGCTCTTCACCGCCCTAGAAGATTCGCTCGGAATCGTCATTCGACAGAACGGTTCGAGCAAGAACCTGGGCGTGGAACTCTTTGTGGATTCGGATACACTCGTCATTTCCGACACGACCGTTTACGGCTCTTCCAAGATTGCCGACGGCAACTGGCATCATTACGCCGTTTCCATCAACGGCCATCACATCACCATTCTCAAAGACGGCAAAGTCATTCGGAACACGGACTTTGAACTTTCGAAAGGTTTTGGAAACGTGCAGAGCTTTACCCTTGGCGACAGCCGATTCGAAGGCATCCTGGACGAATTCAAGATCCTCGGTGGAACGCAGGATTCGAATTCTCTCCGCCTGATTTACGAGCTGGAACGCGCCGATCAAATTCCGTGGACAGAAGTCGACGACTGAATCATGCCATCCCCAAACTTTTCGACTCACACAAATCTTCGTAAAACAGAATTCTTGACGCGAGGAAAATAATCAACCACTCCGACGATTTTATCGCAATGCCGCAACTGGTTGATATATCGTGCTTGGCATATTGGCCCTTTTCGGGGCTGGCGACGCGGGAGACGCATGCACCATCACCTTGCTGTTGAAAGTGCTTCCAATACTCAGTTTCGCGGGGATTTTTGCGTCGTTGATATTCTGTGGAGAGTGATTTTTTCAAATTTGGCGCAATTTGTAAAGCCAACGGGTTAATCCAACTTAGAAGGGTTTGCATTTTGAGCAACTAAAAAGGTATATTGAGAAAGGAGGTTTCTCTTATGCCTATCGAACTGCTGCAAGAAAAAGTCAAGGCCATCCCCGCAGAATATGTAGGGGAAGTTTCTGATTTTATCGATTTCATTCTCCAGAAATCGCTAAACACGTCCGTCAAGCGGAATGTAAAAAAGTTCGGTATCGCTAAAGGCCAGTTTTCCATCCCCGACAATATCGATTCCTGCAATGACGAAATCGCAGAAATGTTCGGGGTGGGCGGATGAAAGTCTTACTATTTGCCAGAACTGTTCACATGAAATGCCGCAACTGTTAAGGTTGCGATTTTTGATTTGTTTCAGGGCGTGCAGGCGGAGACTTCCCCCTTTATACAAAAAAGACCGAAGCGGTTAGGCTACGGTCCGCAATGTTTTGGATTGCTTCGGGGGCAGTCTCGTCAACGCAAACCGGAGCGGCATCGTCGTCACCGACAACGGAACGCCAGTCGCGGGCAAGGTCACTATCCCTAACACAATTTCTAAAAAATCTCATCCCCAAACTTTTCGACTCACACAAATCTTCGCGTTCGGCAATTCTTTTCGAAGATAATTCAGCACCTGCCATATTCGGTTCCGAGCAAATCTTCGTAAAACAGAATTCTTAACGCGAGGAAAATAATCAACCACTCCGACGATTTTATCGCAATGCCGCAACTGGTTGATATATCGTGCTAGGTATATTGGTCCTTTTCGGGGCTGGCGACGCGGGAGACGCCTGCGCCATCACCTTGCTGTTGAAAGTGCTGTCGTTCTTGATTTTCGTGGGAATTGTGGCGTCTTTGATGCTCTGTGGCGGGTAAATATGGATAAGATTTAATACACTGCATCGCTCTTTTACTAATTTTTATATAAATTTTAGTAAAAAGGAGCGCTTTATGGGAACCACAATGCATACAATCAGCGCAAGAATAGATTCCAAGCTCAAAACGCAAGCCGAAAGCCTGTTCGACCAGCTCGGGATGAACATGAGCACAGCAATAACCGTATTCTTGAAACAAGTCGTCCGTCTCCGCAAAATCCCGTTCGAGATCGCCCTTGACACTCCCAACGATGAGACTATCGCCGCCATAGCTGAAGCAAACGAAATCGCCAGCGGCAAGCGCAAGGCTAAATCTTACAAGAACGCAAACGCAATGATTAAGGACATTCTAGGCGAATGATGGAAATCAAGACCACAGCAAAGTTCAGGAAAGACCTTAAGCAGGCTAAAAAGAAAGGGTTAAATATGGCTCTCCTGCAAAAGGTCGTTGACGATTTGGCTGCAGGGAAAAAGCTAGACGAACGACACCACGACCACGCCCTCGTTGGGGAGTGGGTCTCGTTCCGCGAATGCCATATTCAACCGGACTGGCTGTTGATTTACAAGATTTCGGGCGATGCGCTCATATTGACGCTGACGCGAACAGGTTCGCACAGCGATTTGTTCAAGAAATAGGAAGAAGGCGCTGCCATTGGCAACGCCTAGTTTTCGCAAAAGACTCCTAAAAAGTTATCTTTGCGGGGTCCGTTTAGCCAGATGTGAAATTTTCGCCGATTCCAGTCTGTTAAGCGGACTTTTTTATTTGCGAGGATTGTTGTTCCCGCGCCCACCGCCGGAAGGGCCTTTGCCTCCGCCGTGTCCTGTAGGCCATCCTGCGCCATTGGGATCGTTTTGTGGTTGTGCCATATTGGGCCTCCTTTTACTTGGTCTTACCATTGTCTTTGATTACTCGTAATATGCCAGCCACCGCCTTCGGGGCAACGGTAAACGTGCATCGTAATGCCCGTTGCGAACCTGCGCTCATTGGCGACCACGCCAGCTTCGTATTCGGTAAGATAAAGATTCTTTTTCTTACCGTCTTTACCGCAACAGGAACACATACCTATTTCCTCCTTCCCTGAAATTTGACATCTTCGGGATTGCAGAGACGCGATTTATTGTTCATCGCATCCACATACTGCTTGTTGAATCCCGATGTGCCCTTGTTAGAGTTGTTCATATTGGAGACGTTGTTTTCTGGTTTCATTTTCTTATCCTTTTTTTCAAGAAACGGAATTGTTTCCTGCCTGACAAAAAAATTATCTATTCCGTTTCTAAAAGGCAATATTGAGAAGCCGTCGAGTCACGTCAAAAAAATACGACGAAAAAATCAGTTGAATTTATCCCGATTTTCTTCGAGATATTTCAAGATGTGACTTGAATTACGCAGAAAGGCAAACTCCCAGCATGAAATCTCCGCTGCATTTTCGTGAAGTGCTTTTTGGTTCGGATCCCCTCCATGCTCAACCATCATTTTGAAAAGCGTGATATTATCGGATTCTGCTGCAAACATTAGAGGGGTATACCCTCTAATGCCTTTGATTTCAAGGGAATAGTTAGGATTGGCGCCCTTTTCCAGTAAAATCTCCGCAATTTTGTATAAGTTTTCTTTTTTTGAGTATTTTAGGAACTGCTCATAAATTAAATGTTGCTTACGCTCAATATACAACCTTGCCGCCGTATTTTTTTCTGAGTTCCAGGTTTTTATGATTTGGTCATTAGATAGACCTCTAAAAGCGTCAATTTGACGACGAAGGCTGTCTATCATTTCTGGACTCCAAAATGTCGAAGGAAATGCGTTTAGAATAAAATCTGGCATAAACATTTTTGCGACAGTAAACAAAGGTGTTTCTCTGTCTGGCGAGTGTATCCCATCAACATCAGCCCCCATGTCTAGAACATCTTTAACCACGCTTGGATTTTCGCTTAGTACTGAAAGGCCCAAGCAAGTCAATTTCATTTTGTCAGATTGTGTATTTATTGTAGTTGTATTGTGAGGAAGAACTTTTAAAATATTGAATAGCTTCATTCCCAATTCCGGTTCATAAGGTATGCCAGTGAGATTCATTTTATGAATAGCGAACAACAGGGCGGAATCCCTTGATGAGGTCATTTCATTTGCGTTTACTTTTGCATCAGCAAGTTCCTTAACTGCTTCGACATTTCCAGTCATTGTGAAATAGGTTAATTGAGGAAATTGTTTGTATTGAACAGTAAATTTCTTTGTGTATGGTTCTTGGGGCTTTTGAGGTAAATCTTCCTCAAAAAACAAAAGAGGGCCATTTATACCTGATTCAAATTTTTTTAGTTGATTCGCATTTTTAATACAGTCTTTAGGGAAATAGAGAAAGAAATAATCAGCCCATGCTTTTTCTTCCCAATCTTCTATTTCCGTAGTTGTCGCTCTCGAATCTTTGTTGACTGGAGGATAATTCTTTTCATAGGACGATGTAGGTGCATCAATTTTTTTACTATAGATACCGAAGGCGATGCAGTAGTTTTTTATCAATTTTAAAAAAGTTCTGTTTTTTAGAACTGCTGCTAATGCGAGTGCGGGCTGATAGATTGTCGCTGTTTTATTGTCTGCTGTAATAAAAGCAGTATCTTGTAGGTTGAATGTATAGAACAGGTTTGGCAAAACTTCCTTGAAAATTTCAAGTGCAGTTTTAAATTCGCCAGAATAAACATTTGCGATTGCAGCAAGCGTTGGACGAGTCCATTCGCTAATAAAGCTGTCCTTGCCATGAATGTTGCAGAACTCATCGAAATCATCTAATATTTTTTTGAAGTTGTAATCGCCAAGTTCAGCCTGTTTTCTGATTTCTCGTTGCGCTACAACAAATTGTTCTCCGATAATTTTGTACTGATTGAAGGCTTCTGGCGTTGTGTTTTGCAGCGTATAATTAGGATCCTTTTTTAACTGGGCAAAAACATCTTGCAAGCTACAAGGGCTTGCCATTTTTTCCGCTTTCTGTAAAAGACAAGCAATAAATAAAATTTCACAACAATAGATGTAATTGTTGGGTATGCATTTTTCATTAATAGTCTCAAAAAGTTCCCCCATTGATGGAACTTGTATTCCTTTTGTCCATCGAACAACCTTGTCTCTTTCGCTATCTTTAAAACATTTTAATAAATCTGGATTTTTCTGTTTGACTATCTCAAAGCCATATTTTAATGGAGTTGATGTTTGATACAGCTCATCAAGAATCGTTTTGTCCTTGCAAGAAATATGGTTTTTAAGGTCGTATATCCAACATGCAGCCAATTCTATACGATATCGCGTAATGAAGTCTCGACTAGGGGTGACGTGCGCAGGAGTCCACCAAATAGTATGAGCGTTTTTAGCGTAAAAATTGTCCTTCCAAAGTTGCATTTCTCGTTCAAGGTTGTCTTTGGGAAACGGCTCGATTATAAAAGATGATTTTGGATATTCAAAAGGGAGTCTGAAGATTTCGTCTTTAAGTTTTTCCAACACTTCAAAATCAATCTTGGGTTCTCTTGCCATTTGATCGAATTTTACTGCAAAATCAGCATTTGGCCTGGTGTCAAGTACTGTTGATATAATTTGTAACTGTCTCGCCAAGCTGGGATGTGGCGGATTGAATTCCATATACTTATAATTGACCATATAATTTTCCTTTTTAACGGAAAATAAAAAAGACCTTACGTCGTTTCACGTTATTTTTTTTCAGCCCCATTCGAGCAATGTAAAATCAGCCCCCCTTTTTGCTGTTTTCCTCCATTTTTCGCACTTTATCCAAGAATCATTAATACACAAGCGAGCATTATCATACAGAGCTTAAGCCCGGGCGTTACGGGTGCGGCGTATGAGCACCCGCATAGAAGGGGTAGCGGAAGACCCGGCTGGGCGGGTTATACAAAGACGCCCACTCTTTTGAGTGGGCGTGATTATAAGGGCGGGGGCGGGGCTGTAGTTAGGGGAAGGCTTTCCCCTCCCAACAACTTATTTCACCACGATGTTCACGAGCTTGCCCGGGACCACAATGGACTTCACGACGGTCGTGAGGGATTTGTTGTGACCGAGGATGCTCCACATTTCTTCGGCGATATGCGGGGCAAACGGGTGCAAGAGCTTCACGAACGTTTCGCACGGTTCGCGGTAGCACTTGTCACCTTGATGACGGTCTGGTGCATCACCTTCTCGATTGCTTCGGGGGCGGTTTCATCCACAAAGACCAGGGCTTCGTCAGAATCACCCACCACGGAACGCCAGGCTCGGCCGAGGAAGCGGTTCATGCCTTCGATGCCCTTGGTCTGCCACGGCTTCACAGCGTCCAGCGGGCCCATGAACATTTCGTACAAACGAAGGCTTTCGGCACCGTAGTCGCGCACCACATCATCGGGGTTCACGACATTCTTGAGGGACTTACTCATCTTCGCCACGATCTGCTTGAGCTCGATGTCGGTTCCCTTCTTGAAGAACTTGCCGTTCTTTTCTTCGACTTCGTCGGTGGGGACCTTGGAGCCAGCGGCGTGTTCGGCACCGCCCACGTAGAGGTCCACGGGCATCCAATACTTTTCCAGTTCCTTTGCGAGGAAGGCGTCGACGTTGCAGGCGTCAATGTAGCGCAGGTAATACCAGCAGGAACCTGCCCACTGCGGCATGGTATTGGTTTCGCGGAAACCCTTACGGCCGTTTTTTTCGACAACGTTGAGCCATTCGGTTGCGTTGGCCAGCGGAGACTGACCGCCGTCACCCGGCTTGTAGTCCTGCAAGTCCGGCAGCTGCACGGGGAGTTCTGCATCGTCGACGGTAGAGATTTCACCGAAAACAGCAACACTTGCCTTTTCAACCATTTTATCATATATTTGGTTTGAAATGCAAGAAACAAACGAAAAGAAACTGGAAAAATTGCTGAGCGCGAACGGAGGCTATATCACGCGGAAGCAAGTTGATAGCCACGGGATTCCCTCGTGGTTCTTGACCGATTTCGTGAGAAAGCAACGTCTTGTTAAGATAGACAAGGGGTTCTACGCCCAAGAACAATGGATTCGGGACGATTATCTTGTGTTTCAATACAAATATCCCAAATTCATCTTTTCGCACGTTTCCGCACTCTTTTTGCATGGACTGACGAACCAACTTCCGGCTTACTTCGAAGTGACCGGCCCCAAGAACTATCGACCTTTTTCTCCGAAGCCTTCCGTCACCATACATACGGATTCCCACGACGAATCCTACAGACTTGGGGTTTGCAAAATCAAGACTTCGCTTGGGCATCTGGTGGAATGCTACAACATGGAACGAACACTTTGCGACATCATCAAGAACAGCCGAAAAATCGATGCCGAAATTTTCGGCAAGGCGCTCAGACTCTACGCAAAGTCAAAAGGCAAGAGCATTCGCAACCTGCTCCACTATGCGCAGGTTTTGAAAATAGAGAATAAAGTTGCGGAACTTATGACGGTGGTAATGAATGAAGATTAACAAGAACTCTCTGCAAGCGAGAATCAACAACCTCTCCAAAGAATTGAACGTCCATGTCAACGTCTTGCTGATATCATTCTTATTCGATGCGTTCATTTCTAGATTAGCCAAGTCAATATACGCAGACAAATTCGTTTTCAAGGGCGGTTTCTATCTTGCCACATTGCTCGGCGTAAAGAACCGTTATACTGCCGACATAGATTTCCTTCTGAGAAAGGAATCCATGGACGAGAATAGATTGAGAGAAATTTTCTCCGACATCATTGCAACCAATGCCGACGATTCAATAACTTTCGAAATAGCCGATATCTCTCCAATACGCGACGAAGATGCCTACGGCGGTTTTTCCATCCTTCTGACAGGGCACTTAGAGAATGTCAGACAAAGTTTCCATGTCGATGTCGCTACGGGCGACCCAATCACTCCGACAGATATTGAGTATTCCTACCAAAGCCTCATCAGCAACGAAACCATCGCGTTCCGAGCATATAACCTGGAAACAGTCGTTGCAGAAAAACTTCAAACCATTCTTTCCCGAGGCATGCTCAATAGCCGTTGTAAAGATTATTACGACATCTATATCATCAATCAATTGCAACGGAAGAATATCAGCATTCCCGACTTGAAGAAAGCTTTTGTAACAACTTGCCAATACCGCAAAACGCCTTTTAAAAAAGAAGAAGCTCTTTTGCTTCTAGAAGAAATTTCAAGGAGCGACATTCTTCAAACTCGATGGAAGAATTATGCTAGGAAGGCATCCTTTGCAAAGGACATTACGTTTGAAGCAACGGTTGAATCTTGCAAAGAGATTCTCGATTGCATTTTCTAGCATTTCGGGGTCTTAGGGGCGGAGCCACTAGGCGAAGGGGTAGCGGAAGACCCGACCAGGGCGGGTTATATAAAAGACGCCCACTCAAATGAGTGGGCGTAATTATAAGGGCGGGGTCGGGGCTGAAGCGAGGGGAAGGCTTTCCCCTCCCAACAACTTATTTCACCACAATGTTCACGAGATTGCCGGGGACCACAATGGACTTCACGACAGTCATGCCCTTGGTAAATTCCTTCACTCGGTCGTTGTCCATGGCGAGCTTTTCCAAAGCGGCCTTGTCCATGTCCTTCGCGACAGAGGCCTTCGCGCGGACCTTGCCGTTCACCAGGAACACGACTTCCACGGTGTTTTCCACGGCCTTGGAGTGGTCGGCTTCGGGCCAGGCGCGGCCGAGGAAGCGGTTCATGCCTTCGATGCCCTTGGTCTGCCACGGCTTCACAGCGTCCAGCAGACCCATGAACATTTCGTACAAACGAAGGCTGTCGGCACCGTAGTCGCGCACCACATCATCGGGGTTCACGACATTCTTGAGGGACTTACTCATCTTCGCCACGATCTGCTTGAGCTCGATATCGGTTCCCTTCTTGAAGAAGTGGCGCAAGCGCCATCTGCTTCGGCTCGGCCATGCCGGTGTGCAAGCACTCCGTCGCGGCACTCGTCGCCCGCCACCTAAAACCGAGCCCACGGTCTCGGCCCCAAGGGGTCACTATCCCTAACGCGGGATGCGGAAAAAGAGAATTTATTTATCTTGAAGCAAACGATCTATATCGTCAAAAGCATTTTCCAATGCTTCGGCATGGTATCGTTCGTGCATGCTATAAACAAAATCAGTCAGTTTTTTTCTTCAAGCTGAGCAGAATTTTATTCGCGGTGTTCCTTTATAAGCAGCATACTGCTCCATCAAGAAACTGAAAAATTCCATTTCTTTAGCCATTAGCATCTCCTAATGTAAATGGAATCTCGCGGGTCGCCCGTTCTTTGTTCAGCTTCCCACATGTCGAAAATTCCGAAACAACTGAAGTCCCACATCTGGAGTTCCGGATTGCTCAACATTTCATAAGTCTTCGAGAACATGAACTTCTTGTACGCATCCATAATCGGGAATCCGTACTTCTTGCTAATCATCTGCGAAACTTCGCGATCGTAGTAGTCAAGGATGAAAGGAAGGACTTTGTTCATTGTTACACCGCCTTAACAAATATAAGTTTTTGCAAAAATTGGCTGGATGCCTCACACAAAATACAATCCATTCCCTTTTGATCGATTATGCGAGCTTTTTATCGTTTTAACTTAGCCAAGCTTTCAAAGGGCAGCAGTTCCCCATCGTTGGTGTCGTTGCGGAGGTCGTTGTATATGTTTCTGCAGTTGGCACAAATGCAGTGGAAATTCTGACGAACATTTTTTACCGGGCGCTTGCTCGGAAAAAAGTAATAGATGTTTTGAACACCACCGTAATTTAAGAACGTCAAATCAAAAACCTTTTCGTAATCGTAACCGCAGATTTCACACGCAGCACCCTTTTTCTTCACAAGATCCAGTTGAAGAGGCACTACCATGCTGTAATGATATGTTTTAGGGACGCTTTCCGTATTTGTTTCACACAAATTAGAAGCAAAATTCTTTTTCGCAGAGACAGTAAAAGCATTATAGAGAAAATTGACCCACAACCATTCCAATTTCGTCCCGAGAGAGTCGTTCAGCACCATCCCCGAATGCCCCTCTTTCCATACATATCGAGGGAACGCCTTTTCGAGATCCCGAATACTGAGATGCACGCCCCGCTCCGTATCCACCAAGAAATCGGGCTGTATATTCACATAATAAGTCATCCGGCCCTTGCCAGACCAGTCTTCGTCATGATAAGGGTCGGACACGATCCTTCCGCTCATGACCACGCCGGTTTTCCCCTTGCCGACACGAAGCATAAAGAAGCGGTCCCCGCAGTGAACCTTTTCGTGCTCCCACACACTCCAGTTCAGCATGTAGTTTTGCGAATTTCGCGCTTCTTCCATGGCATTCTTGAAACGGTTCATGCTGTAGCTGGAAATTTCCGGATTCCATCTCAAAATGACGACGCTCATCGGGACCTCCTGTGGTTTTGGAGCCTACACAGGAAAGATACATCCATTTTAGCGTCAATTTTTGACATTTTATGATTTTCAGCGTATTTCATCCGCCTGTCCATAATCCTTTGAATTGTTTATACTATTTTTCTCCCTAGATGCTACGGGCTTTCGCTCTTGCTCTCTTGCGATGATTTTTATTTCAACGTTGATTGTATTTTCTAACATTTCGGGGCTGGCGACGCAGGGGATGCCTGCGCCATCACCTTGCTGTTGAAAGTGCTGTCGTTCTTGATTTTCGTGGGGATTGTGGCGTCTTTAATGTTCTGTGGCGGACAAAAAGATAAAAAACTTGCATTTTCAACCATTTTGTTATACATTTAGTTCGAAATGCAAGAAACAAACGAAAAGAAACTGGAAAAAATGCTGAACGCGAACAGCGGCTATATCACGCGAAAACAAGTTGACAACCACAAGATTCCTTCGTGGTTCTTGACTGACTTCGTGCGAAAGCAAGGCCTTGTCAAAGTAGACAAGGGTTTTTACGCCCAGGAGCAATGGATCCGGGACGATTACCTTGTTTTTCAATACAAGTATCCCAGATTCATCTTTTCATACGTTTCAGCACTATTCTTGCATGGGCTAACGGACCAGCTCCCAGATTATTTCGAAGTGACCGGCCCCAAGAACTACCGACCATTCTCACCGAACCCATCCGTCACCATCCACACGGATTCTCACGAAGAAACCTACAAATTGGGAATCTGCAAAATAAAGACATCTCTTGGGCATCTGGTAGAATGCTACGATATGGAACGAACGATTTGCGACATCATTAAAAGCAGTCAAAAAATCGATGCGGAAATTTACGGCAAGGCACTCAAACTTTACGCAAAGTCAAAAGACAAGAACACCCACAATCTTCTCCGCTATGCACAGGCTTTGAAAATAGAAAGCAAGGTGGCGGAACTTATGACGGTGGTATTGAATGAAGATTAACAAGAACTCCCTGCAAGCAAGAATCAACAATCTTTCCAAAGAAATGGACGTCCACGCCAACGTCCTGCTGGTATCGTTCTTTTTTGACGCTTTCATTTCAAGACTCGCAAAGTCAATACACGCAGACAAATTCGTTTTCAAAGGCGGATTCTATCTCGCCACATTGCTCGGCGTAAAGAACCGCTACACCACCGACATAGATTTTCTTTTGAGAAGGGAATCTATGGACGAGAATAGATTGAGGGAAATTTTCACTGACATCATCGCAATCGATGCCGACGATTCTATCACTTTTGAAATAAGCGACATTTCTCCTATCCGCGACGAAGATGCCTATGGTGGATTTTCCATTCTTTTGACCGGGCACCTAGAGAACGTCAGACAAAGTTTCCATGTCGATGTCGCCACGGGCGATCCTATTACGCCAAAAGATATTGAATATTCCTACCAAAGCCTCATCAGCAATGAAACCATTGCGTTCCGAGCATACAACCTAGAAACAGTTGTTGCAGAAAAACTTCAAACTATTCTGTTCCGAAGATTGCTCAATAGCCGGTGCAAAGACTATTACGACATTTATATTATCCATCAATTACAATGGCGTAAAATCAGCATTCCTGATTTGAGGAAATCTTTTGAAACAACATGCCAATACCGCAAAACACCCTTTGAAAAAGAAAAATCTCTTTTGGTTTTAGAAGAAATTTCAAAGAGCGACATTTTTCAAACTCGCTGGAAGAATTACGCAAAAAAATCTTCGTTTGCAAAAGGCATCTCGTTTGAAGCGACAATTGAAGCATGCAAAGAGATTCTTGATTGTATTTTCTAACATTTCGGGGCTGGCGACGCGGGAGACGCCTGCGCCATCACCTTGCTGTTGAAAGTGCTGTCGTTCTTGATTTTCGTGGGAATTGTGGCGTCTTTGATGCTCTGTGGCGGGTAAATATGAATAAGATTTAATACACTGCATCGTTCTTTTACTAATTTTTATATAAATTTTAGTAAAAAGGAGCGCTTTATGGGAACCACAATGCATACAATCAGCGCAAGAATAGATTCCAAGCTCAAAGCGCAAGCCGAAACCCTGTTCGACCAGCTCGGGATGAACATGAGCACGGCAATAACCGTATTCTTGAAACAGGTCGTCCGTCTCCGCAAAATCCCGTTCGAGATTGCCCTTGACACTCCCAACGACGAGACTATCGCCGCCATAGCCGAAGCAAACGATATCGCGTCAGGAAAACGCAAGGCAAAGTCTTATAAAAATGCGAAAGCAATGATCAAGGACATCCTGGACGATTAATGGAAATCAAAACCACATCAAAATTTCGGGCGATGCGCTCATATTGACGCTGACGCGAACAGGTTCGCACAGCGATTTGTTCAAGAAATAGGAAGAAGGCGCAGGAGATACCTGCGCCATTACCCTGTTGTTGAAGGTTCTTCCGTTCCTGATTTTCGTGGGGATTGCTGAGTCGCTTATGTTTTGCGGAGAGTGAAAAAAAAAGACCGTAGCGGCATCGTCGTCACCGACAACGGAACGCCAGTCGCGGGCAAGGTCACTATCCTTAACACAATTTTTAAAAAATGTCATCACCAAACTTTTCGGCTCACACAAATCTTCGCGTTCGGCAATTCTTTCCGCAGATAGTTCAGCACCTGCAATATTCGTTTCCGAACAAATCTTCGTAAAACAGCATTCTTGACGCGAGGAAAATAATCAATCACTCCGACAATTTTATCGCAATGCCGCAACTGATTGATAATTACCTTGGCGTCATTCTCTAGATTTGCTTTAAGAAGTTCACTTACCTTAATTTTTCGAACATAGTTGTTTACGTCAAACAATTCCCGTACATAACGATAATCAAGAATATCCCGGCATTTCCTGACTACAGCAAAATTGATATCGACGATTTCTTTTCCATCCCAAAATACACCTAGTAGTTTGTATGTACTTTTCATTTTATGCACTCCGCTTATACTTCTTGCTCAGTTTGTGATAATCGTCATATACGCGGTAATCAAAGCCCATCATATTGAGTTTTCCCAAAGCAATCTCATCTTCCGGGCCATAAACAACCAATTTAGACGGCATCACTCGCAAGGTACTCGAGATAAAACGAAAGTCTAGCGGGTCTTCTTCTGCACATCCGAGGAATCCAGCGGCCCACATAATTCCTTTAGGCATGTTGTTTAGGTTTTCTGCTGAACGGGCATCGCCGGTCCGGAGATTCGCCACAACCTTCACCCCGTTTACCGCCAAAACAGCCATAAACAACTGATGCAGCAACATTATTGCGTTTTGCCATTCCTCGTCCATATCACTGGTAACGGTTATATCTATTGTGACAACTCCTAAAAAACGCTTGTACTCAGGAATATCTTTAAGCACCTTCTTAAGTCTGGGATAAATGCGTTTATCCCCGCAATAAAAGCAAAGTAGTGTCTTTTTAGGATCCGTCACAAGGATGTTTTTGCGAAAATCGTATGGAAGAACGAGTTCAGGATATTCATCCAAAAACATCTCTTTGCGCAGCAAAGGGAAACCCTTGCTGTTAAATTTTACCTCTTTGCGCTCCAAATACCGGATGTATTCTTCGGAAACTTTCAGCAAATCGACCAGGTTTTTGACCATTTTTCAAAACCTCTAAGATGCGGAGTCCTCAACAAAGTACTCCAGGTTGCCTTTTGCTTGCCGAATTTGCTATCTTAAAGAGCCCTCAGCCTTGTTTGGATAGCAATATTCAACAAGCGACTTGCCGGGGGCGGCTGCTACCGCTTTCCGGCATTTTTATTTACCCTTCCATTTTTTTAACACATTCGCACATTCCTCTTTGGGCAAACAATGATTTGTTCCCAAAATATCTTCCAAACATTCAACCGCCTGGGAATAGTCTAAGATCTTCTTCCCGACCATTCTTTCAAAGACTTGTAGCAGATTGTATACCTTTGGAACATGTTGCTTTGCGATATTCAAAAAATTACGATCGCTAGACAAAATCACGCAGTCGTTTTCCTTCGCATAGAAAATGAACTCCGCCTCGGTATACGTCAGTTTATTTGACACTGAATCATAAAAAGAGAGAACTTCGTCAGTTGAAGACTCATCCAAGCCAACAATATTTAGTTTATTAAAGGCTCTTCATCAACATGTGTGGGTGGCTTCGCCACCCTTTTTTTGTTGACTTTCGCCTAAATCAAACAAAAAAATGGGCTATTTTCTAAAATTTAATCGCCAAAAAAAACAGAAGAAAAAGCCCATGTCAAAATTATACAAATCCATCTTCAATGTCAACGGCTGTTCAGTCGTCAAGCAGGAGCAAACCGACACCACGGTCACCATCACGGTAAGACTCACCAAGGGCAACGCCAGCAGGTGCGGCTGTTGTGGGCGAAAAGGGAAGCTCTACGACAACGGCCGGGAACAGAGGGTATGGCGGACGCTCGATCTCGGCACGAAGATGGGCTTCATCAGGATGGACACCTACAGGGTGAAGTGCAAGAAATGCGGCGTAAAAACGGTGAAGGTGCCGTGGGCAAGCCACAGGTCAGGCTTCACCGACGCCTTCGAGCAGCAGGTCGCATGGGCCGTATGCAGCATGTCGAAAAAGGCTGTCGCAAAGCAGCTACGCATCGCCTGGAATACCGTGGGGGAAATTGCCGACCGCGTATGGGATTGCCTGGACACAAGGCCGATCAAGGCAGGCTGCATCTTCAGGCGCATAGGCATCGACGAGACCAGCTACAAGAAAGGGCACAAGTACATAACGGTGGTAGTGGATCACGACAGGCGCTGCGTGATCTGGGTCCACGAGGGCTACGGGAAGGAGGTGCTGGACCTCTTCATGAGGGAACTCAGCGAAGAGCAGCGCAAGGGCGTGGAGCTTGTGACTTGTGACGGAGCCAAGTGGATAAGGTCAAGCATCGAGGAGTTCCTGCCCAATGCCGAACGGTGCGTGGACAGCTTCCATGTCGTACAGTGGGCGACAGAAGCCCTGGACAAGGTCCGTGTGGAAACCTGGAAGGAGGCCCGCAAGGAAAACCGCAATCAGAAACGGGGCCGAGGCAGGCCCACGAAGGATAGCGTCCCGAAGGACCGCACCGCGGAGGGGATAAAGAACTCCAGGTACGCTCTGGGCAAGGCTCCAGAGAACCTTAACGAAAGCCAGCAGAGAAAAATAGAACTCATAGCAAGCCGCTATCCGCGTCTCTACAGGGCATACCAGCTCAAGGAGGAACTGCGCATCATCCTGAAGATGGGCTATGACGATGCCAGGGAAAATCTGGACAGGTGGCTGTGGCGTGCAAGCCACTCACGCATCGGCTCAGTCAAGGATCTGTACGCAAAGATCAAGCGTAACTACGACGGAATCCTCAACACAATCAGGCTGGGCGTGTCAAACGCAAGGATCGAGGCGACGAACAACAAGATAAAGCTACTGATACGGACTGCCTATGGCTTCAGGAACATGAACAACATGCTGTCGCTGATAATGTTGAGCTGTTCCTATGTCGATGTAAAGATAGCCTACGAATGGGAATCGGAATCGAGAGAATCATCTAGCAAGGCTGCCTAAATGCTACCACACATATTGATGATGCCTCTTATTAAAGTTCCTTATTCTATCAAAAATTTCCGGTGCTACAATCTTTTTCAATTCTCTTAACACACCATCTGTCGTGCAGAATCCGCATTCCATAGAAAGCAACGCTTTCAGCGAGCATACAGAAAGCATATCGCGAATTAAATTCGCGTCTATGAGAAAGCGTTTCTCCATTAGAATGCAAATTCCCTTGCAACAAAGTCGATGTTTTTTCCAAGTAGAGAAGCCGCCTTAGAAATAGTTATCAGCCCTTTTTCCAAAGCTGCACCAATAAGCCGGAAAAGCCGATCGGAATGTTCTTCGTGCCAACATGATTGTTCGACAAACGCTTTATAACTAGGCTTTTGATTTTTATGGATTCGATAGCCGGCATAACGTTTTTCACTTATGATTCCGCATTCCTTCAGCTTATGCATTATCGCGTCAAAAGAGATCCCAAATTCCTTTTGAATCGGACGAATGTCATAAAAGGTATAATCCTTCTTGCCTGAGTCAAGATTTTTTCTTAGGGTTGATTCAGGAAGAAGCATTTCACTTGCAAAACTATTGCATATATTTTCAATTTCCTTTTGCGTCATAGCGGAGGTATCGGTATTCAGCAAAAGATGTCCTAATTCATGGAATGACGTAAGCCGTTTTCTTTCTGGATAATCATTTTTTGCAAGCACTATTACCGGATATGTTTCATTAATCCAGGCACTCAAGCCATCAAAATCAGGGATTGCGTCCAACTCAATGACTATAACACCATGTTTTTCCAATAGTTCAATGACATTGCCAATGCATCCGTCCTTCAAATTCCATTCTATTCTAAGGCTTCGGGCAGCATTTCTCGCATCCTCAAAGTTTGCGACATCATATCTTCTAAATTTTTCCTCACAGCGTGCCCCGCAAATTTCTTCCACCTCGATATAACGTTCTATTAAATCGGACGCAACTTGTTCAATCCTTTTTTCCATTTTCCCAGAAACACGTTCCTTCTTTCGGAAACGAACCGTCTCCATCTGAAATTTCAAGGGTCGAAGAAAATAGCCGCAAGGCAAATCCAACGCATCTGCCAAAGCATTCAAATGCGTAGGACTTGGCTTGAGTTCGCCCTTTTCGAATCTGGAAATCGTCATTTTAGTGACAGGTGGTACCATGTGCGAACAGAGTTCGTCCATAGACCAGCCTTTCATCAGGCGAGCATTTTTTAACCTTACTGGAAAGTCTGTTAATGAGTCCATAAGCTTTGCCCCCGCAGCAAAAAAAATAACTATTAAACCTGCACAAGAATACCTGTTTTTAGCACGATCGCTCGAGATGAGTAATCCAACAATTTTTCATATGCCGGCCTGAACGAATCAGAAACATTCACGGCAAGGCGTTCTTCTAGCCAATTTTTTAGTTTTGCACATTTTTCAATATCAAAATAATCACAATCCCCAAAGTCAAGCAAGGAACCACATAAATCATTAACGGGATTCACAAAATCATCTTTAAATTGATGCCAAATCTCTAAATTTGCACCGAAGTCAAAGTCATACTTTTCGACTCTTGGGTCCGGTAACGGTTCAGGAACATCAGGCTCGTCTCCATAATAGGGAACGCCTTCTAACGTTTTAAACAAAACGAACCACATTACATTTCCTCCTTGCGTTTACAACTGTATTTCAACGCCTGTATTTAACTCTACAGCACGGAATGAATATTCTCGCAATTTTTCATAGAATGGTTTCAGAACGGGTGGGGTTGGTTTAGTCAATCTGTCATCAAGCCATTCTATTATTTTTTTGCATTTGTCGGCATTGAGAAAATCTACATCACCAATATCAATTAACGCATCGAGTTGTCCATCTACAGGATTTATGAAATCTTTTTCAAAACAATCCCAATATTCTCTCGGAATATCGAAACGATATATTTCGACGCGACTTTCACGGTCTTCAGGAATTTCTGGTATATAACCGTAATACTCCAGATTATCTAAGTCTAGAAACAAAACAACCCACATTACATTTCCTCCTTGCGTTTGATTTTGAAGTGAGTCCCCTCGTTAGAACCTGTCAACGTTCCATCCATCATATAAAATAGCTCAGTTGCTTTATTTTTTATTCGTAAATATCCAGCGACCATATCGCACATCACAATGTTATCTGCCCCTTCGAAATAATACTTATATCCGTTTTCGTAAGCTTTTGCATTCGGAGCGTATTGATTTACAATATCAACGATATTGACCTTTTCTTTTTTCCAATTCTCGTTAAATTCCTTTTCCCTCAATTTGGCCCGATTATATCGAGCCAGGTCAATAGGATTTGACGGAACCTTCGTTTCGCAGTAATACTTCGACGCTTCCGAGTATATCTCTTTCGCATTCGACATGCAAACTCCTTTAACACGTCCCCTGTTTGGGTCGTTTCGGTTAAGGTTAAACTTCGCCGAAACAGTCGTCTTAAAGGACCTCAGCCTTGCTTGGACAACAGTATTCGGCATTTGCGTGCATCAGGAATTGCGACTGCTACCGCAATCCGCTCGTTACAAATATAACATATTTTGTCATTTTGTAACGTAAATTTTCAAAAACATTCAAATTTACACCGCCTCCATGGCTTTCAACAAATCTTCGTAACTGGCGACCTTGTGGTACTTTACGTCTTCGGTCGAGATTTCGTTGAAAAGGCGTTCGGCGCAGTGAATCTTGGCATCTTCGATGGCCTTGAGCTGCATGGAATCCATGCTGCCCTTGGTTTCGGCGACAAAGAAGATGTGCTTCACGGAATCCTTCTTGAAGGCAATGGCCCAATCGGGCGAGTAGTTGCCCACCGGAGTCGGAATCTGGAATGCCTTCGGGAGTTTTGCATACACGGCCACTTCGTCGGCAGACTCAAGCTGCTTTGCGAAGCGTGCTTCTACGCTATCTTCGGGCTTTTTAGCATAGCCGTCAGTAAAAATGTAGTCGGTGATATGCTTTTCCGTCAGGAACGCCTTGTCTAGCGTGGCGTGTTTTTCGGCGGTAAAGATATCGCTATCGTATGTTCCATCAATCACAGAATAACCGATGTGTTCCACAATCATGGTCGCTTTCTGTTCCTTAATGAGCTTCACCACATTCTTGATGTACTCTTCGGGATTCTTGCGGAACATGAACAGTTTGCCTTCGGTCTTTTTCAAAATTTCAACGACCGTCTTGCGGGTAAGTTTCGCGCCTTCGGCTATTTCACCTACTAGGTCATATTTTACCGTTGATGAAGATACTGTAGAAGCCTTCTTGCGGACAGTCTTTGTCGCACCGAACGCATCAACTCCGGTCTGGTCGGCTTCGGTAATCACGTATGTCAGTTCACTCACCATCAAATTGTCATTGATACTCTTGGCGGCCTTTTCCACAAGTTCTGCACTGTCATAATCGACGGTATAGACATACTTGTGATTCAGGCGTTTCCACAAATCCTGAAATTCCTGCTTGTAGTAGTTCGCGTTCAAGACGCTTGCTGGAACTTCGGTCGCATTTCCGTCTTCAACCATCGTTTCGAGCGCAAGTTCCGTATCGAATGTCGCCTGCACGAGTTTATGAATGCTAGTTTCCATTCCGGCCAGTTTACCACCCATCGCAGCAAGCGTTCCGGCATCCTTGTGCATCTTATATCTTTCGGTGACTCGCCCCTTTTCATCGACATAATCGTTGCTGTAAAGGTATGCAAATACAAGGCTTGCTTCGGCATCTGAAAGCGTATGCTTTTCACCACCGACCATTTCAATCGATTTCCCGAAGAAGTAATCCTTGTTGGCCAGCGTCGGCCTATCGCGAAGCGCTTCCCTGATTTCGGACTGCAAACCACTTACAAATGCGGCGTAATCTTCGTTGGCAATGACAGTCAGTTTGTTCAGGTTATGGATGTTTTCACCCAAGACTTCCAAATCCTGGCGATCACCATCCTGATTCACGCAAAGGCGTAACCCACGCCCCACCTCTTGCCTGCGGCGGACATTGGAACTAGCGTGGCGGAGCGTGCAAATTTGGAACACGTTCGGATTGTCCCAGCCTTCCTGCAACGCGGAATGGCTAAAGATGAACCGCACGGGATTCCCAAAACTGAGCAGGAGTTCCTTATTTTTTAGAATAAGGTCGTAAGCGGAAACATCATCACTCATTCCGTCCAGTTTCTTTTCGGCCTTGCTATCGCAGGCGTGGCCTTTCTTGTCGATAGAGAAATATCCCTTATGCGTATCTTCGGCAGTAATCCCTTTTAGATACTTTTGATAATCGTCATCGAAAAAAGTCAGTTTTTCAGAAACAATGTTGTTGTATTCTTCTTCGAACGTTTTCCAGAGGAAACCCTTGACCTCGTCATCGCCTTCATAGCTCTTGTAATTTGCGACTTCATCAATGAAAAACAGCGAAAGGCACTTGATTCCCTTCTTGAAAAGCTCTTCTTCTTTTTTGAAGTGGGCTTCGATGGTTTCGCGGATTTGCAAACGCTGCATCGTCTTTGCATCCGTATCGTTTACGACTTGGCCCTTGTAAATTACTTTACCGTTAGTAAAAACAACCTGGTTTGCGAGCGGATCGATTTCCGCAATGGTGAAACCGTCATACGCATTGGTCCCGCTAGCAACGGAAAGCTTATCGCCATATTCAAACTTGCGATATTCCCGGCTGATTCCGGAACCCTTCTTGACTTCAAGTTGAATTTTTGCAACAGGAGCCTTTTTCGGATCTAGGATAATATCGTCTAGATACAGGTACGCAGCCGTTCCCGCCAAGTTTTTTGCAGTAAGTGTCTTGACTTGAATTTTCTTCACGAGTTTTTGGCGGTAGGCGTCAAGAGCGTCCAAGGCATAGATGAGATTGTGCTGGATCTTATGCGTTGCGGAGTAGTTCAAGATGAACAGCGGCTTGAACGCCTGCATGGTCTTCTGGGTGACAGTTCCTTCAAGTTTCTGAGGTTCATCCAGAATGACAATCGGATGGTTTGCCGCCAGCACGTCAATGGGCCTACGGCTCCCGAATTCATCGCGCCTGTCAAAAATTTTTCTGTTCGCTTCGGGAATTTTCTTGCCTTCGGCAATTTTCTTCTTGTAATCTTCTTCGTTGAACGATGATGCAAACGCCTGGGCGTTAATAATCATTACATTGATGCCGGCATCGCTCGAATAGGAATCAATCTGCTGCAAATGGTCGCTGTTGTAGATGAAATAGCGGGCCTTTTTGCCGTAATATTCCATAAAATGGTCTTCAAGCGTCTGGAAACTCTTATAAACGCCTTCGCGAATCGCCTTACTCGGCACAATAACTATGAACTTGCTCCAGCCATACCGCTTGTTGAGTTCGAACATGGTCTTGAGATACACGTAAGTCTTGCCTGTACCCGTTTCCATTTCGATATCGAGGCGGCAAGCTTCCACGCCGGACTTTACGATGCTTGCAGAGCGCTTGATGTCGCAGATATCCTGCGACTTGTGGATGTTTGCGAGCAGTTCGCTTTCGGAAAGTTCGATATCGTGGTTACGGAAGCCCGCATCGTCCTGATCGAATACGTTTACTTGACCTTTGCGCTTACCCAAGTCACGGCGATAAACGGTATTGTCGTAGCAAGGCTGCCCCGCAAAAACGTTTACGGTATTTTCGACAGCATCGGTCTGGTATTGCTGAATCTTGAACTTGAATTTCATTTGTTTACAGTTTCACTAGAGAAAAGGTGTGTAATAAATGGGAAGGCATGTTACGGGACCATCTTTTTGATAATCCTTCGTATAAAGCAAAATTCTTTCGCCAATCCGCGACGAAAACTTTTCGCAGAACATATCAAGGGATTTATGAGTCTTGTAACCGGACGATTTTACTTCGATAGGAACAATCTTCTTGCCCTTGGTAAGAAGAAAATCAATTTCGTAATTGTGCTTATTTTCCGTAGGGAATGTGTAATAGAAGACTTCGTAGCCCTTCGTTTTCAACATCTGTGCAACAAGGTTTTCATAGACATAGCCCATATTGGACTCTAACTTATCTGAAAGTAGTTTTCTATAAATTTCGTTTTCCGTATATAATTTATCCTTAAAAGCGAGAGTTACAAACAGGCCTGTATCCGCAAGAAACATCTTGTAAACGTTGAAATCAGCGAACATTCCCATGCCTACTTGAGGGTCGTTCGCGTGATGAGCGATTGTCACCGTCTTACTACTTTCTATTTCTGCAATCAGCTCTTTGGTCTTATCTGAACTTTGTCGTTTGATAGTCTTTCCGAACTGATATCTCGATGCGTTGCTATTCAACTGGGCTGGGATTGCCGAAAAAATTTTGGACGCACGGCCAGACGGATCAATACGGAAAAAATCCGATTCATAAATTTCAAGAATTCCACGTTTGACTTCATCCACCGCACTCATGTCATTCGATTGAAGATAAGCTTCTACCGCTTGTGGCATACCCCCAACCAGCATATAGAGTCGGAGGTCTCGCATCCAGCGACGATGCACTGCCTCGCCCATAGGCCGCTTCATCATGAAAGCGTCATGCATCTGTCCAAGAGATACCGTGTTTCCGATAGCCCAGTAGAATTCTTCGAAATCAAGGGGATAAAGCGTTTCGGCATGTTCTTCACTCGGGATTACAATTCCCTTGATGTTTTTCTTCAGCGACAATAGGGAGCCGGTTTCGATATAGTCGTAACGACCATCCTTCACCAAATGCTTTATAGCCTGCCTTGCCAGAGGCTGCATCTGCACTTCATCAAAAATAATGACGGATTCACGCTTGTGCAAAGATACCCCGAAAATGTTCTGCAGACGCAAGAAGAAAAAGTCCAAATCCATCATGTTGCTAAAAAGGTCGTCGATTTCCTTGGATTTTCTTGAAAAATCCACTAGAATGTAGGATTTATACTCCCTTTTCGCGAATTCTTCCACCAGAGTAGATTTGCCAACACGGCGAGCCCCTTTCAATAGCAAGGCCGTTTTTCCGGGACGCTTATTTTTCCACTGGAGCATGGTTGCATACATCTTACGTTTAAAGATCATTTCTAGCCTCTTTTTTGCCTAAAATACACACATTTTACAGAAATCGCAAAATGTTTTAGTTGTAAAACTACATAAATCGCAAAATGTTTAAGCAAGAACCAATCATTTTCGCAAAATGTTCAGCTAGATAACCTTGCGTTTGGTGGTAGGGCTGTAGTGGACAAAGAGTTGTTCGAAGTTGTCGAGAACCTTGTCGCTTTCGAGACCGAGATTACGCATATAGAAATAGTAAGGTTTTTCGCTATCGGGAACGTCAATGACCGCTTTGATGAGTTTTTCGGTGATTCCTTCGTCAAAACAGGCAACAAGGTAATTGCCGTTCACGAAATAGACCGTCTTGCCCTCGATGGTGCGTTCTTCAATCTTGCTGGAGAGCGGCAGGTTGCATTCGGGCATTACCTGGAAAAGTAAGTCGAGCGGAGTGCGGTCTTCCTTGACGTTGTTTACGTCAAAAATGTCTGCGGAATCTGTTTCTGCAGGGCTGTAATATACGTCCTTCATGTTGCTATCGGCAAGTTTTAACACACGGAAACCGATGTCGAGGTCCTTCGCCTTTTCGCCAAATTCTTCCTTGATTTTATTACCTGCACGGCGGATGCGTTCCTTGCCAATTTCACAGATGTTCTTGTAGCCGGCCTTATAGGCCTCGGAATCTTCCGCAGTCGCTTCGGGGAGCTGAACGCAGATAAATTTGCGTTTGCCACCATCTTCGGCATTGAGTTGCATTACAGCGTGGGCGGTTGTAGCAGAGCCGGAGAAGAAGTCGAGAATAATTGAATTGTTCACTTTTTTTACACTTTCGCCTTCTTCATCTTGATAAAAAGTGGTAACCATTTTCATCAAAAAAATCAACAATTCAACAGACTTTGGGTAATCAAATCCTTTTATTTCTAAATCTCTTATATTTTTATTTCCGTTTGTAGTATAAATATCCGTGATGATATCTTTAACAGCTGTATAATCAAAATCACGTCTTTTAGAATAAATTTTAAACGAATTATCTTTTTTTATAAATTCCAAATCATTTGACTCTCGAAGTATTTTTTCTTTACTCCAACGATAAGCGTGATATTTATGAACGCCATCATTACATGGATGAGGTGGAATTTTAACATATCCGCTGTGTATATGAGTTTCAGAAACAGCTTCTATTTTTATATCTCCATCCGTTTCTCTATAATAAATATCAAATACAAGTGTTGGACGAGTTTCTTCATTAAATTTAGAATTTCCATTATACAATTCATGTGTTATTATATAGGCTCCCTTTGCATCGGTTTTTATATCCGCATTAATCCCATTATAAGAAGATGGCATTATTTGTTGCAACCAATTAGCACTTAAATTATAAACAGTCTGTTTCGTATTATTTTTTGAGTAAAGCAAAATATATTCATGTGTACCAGCAGCACCAACTCCCGAGATTTGACGTCCTTCTGGTTTATTCAGCCAAACAAAATTATTTAGAAAATTCTGTTCCCCAAATATTTCATCACATATTTTCTTCAAATTTTCCTGTTCATTATCATCAATGGAAATAAATATCACCCCGTCATCACTCAGCAAATTCCTTGCAATCTTCAGACGCGGATACATCATGTTCAGCCAGTCGGTATGGAAACGGCCATTGCTTTCGGTATTTTTCTCGAAGTTCTGCAAAAGCATGTTTCCGTCTTCGTCATACATTCCGCTCTTGGACTGAAATGATTCCGTATCTTCCTTGAAGTCATCATTATACACGAAGTCGTTGCCCGTATTGTAAGGCGGGTCAATGTAAATCATCTTGACCTTGCCCAAATAATTTTCCTGGAGCAGCTTGAGAACTTCAAGGTTGTCGCCTTCGATGTAAAGGTTTTCCGTGTTGTCGAAATCTACAGATTCCGCTTTGCAGGGGCGCAGCGTCATGTTGGTGGGGGCATTCGCATTGTGGATAGCCTCGCGCTTGCCGGGCCAAGTAAACTGGTAGCGTTCTTCACCTTCGCCAATGGTGGCATGGCTCAGGTTTTCCTGCAATTTTTCAAAGTCAATAGCGGCCTTGACGTTGCCATTTTCGTCAACGGTTTCGGTGATGCATTCCGGGAATAGGCACCCGATTTTCTTGATGTTTTCGTTTACCATATCAAGGCTGTGCATGGTTGCTTTTTCCATTTTGGTACTCCGTAAGTTGAGATTCCAAGTCTCGTTTGCGGTTAAAAAATTCCAGTTTGCGGGCGGGTTGGTTTTCGGAGCGAGCCTTCTTTTCAAGGTTCGCAATTTCTTTCTGCAACTTGGCGATGTGTTCCTGAATATCCAAGTTCTCGGCAACACTCAAGGCATCGCTCCAAAGGTTGCCCGCCACCTGTTTCACAATTCCGTTCCAAACATCATCCAGATTGAGGCCGCTAAAGCTGAAGCGAAATTCCCCGGCCAGCACCCAATCCTTTGATACCACGATATGTTCGTCATACTTCAGCGCAAAACGGACCACATCGCCATAGCTCAAAGCGAGAAGAATGTTCTTTTGTCCAATGCGATGCAGCAGGGTTTCCACATTCTTCGGGTTGAACTGTTTTCGCTTCATCGAGACCCGAGCCACATAAAAGCCCTTTACGCGGGCGCCCGCTGCTACGGGCAAGCTCTTTGTAGAAACGACGTTTGTAATGACGACTTGTGCAATATCCTCATTAAAAGTCGCCTTTTGAGATGTAGATGCCGGTGCAAGCATTCCCACGCGTCCCAGCAGGGCATCTTTTGCCACAATCTTTTTAATTTCAGAATCTACAGGAAATCCAAACATCGATAAATCCTAGCGTACCACCAAAAAGCAAATCAATTCAAAATCGTCAAGACCTTTGACAACTTCACTCTTGAAATCCACAAAGTCGCCATTCAAGAAACAATCCATTTGCGACTCCTCCTTTTTTGCCACAAGCGAGACAATAGCCTCCCCTAGCAACTTGGAATACTTCTTCATATCGCGACCATCTCGTGTTTCTTTATTGAACAAACGATATAAGCCAGCGATAGGTTCCGCTTGGTTCCTGCATAAGAGACGCATTTCGTCGAGTAACTTTTTCGGATTCAGATGATTGCAAACAATGTTGCCGTCATCGGTGATATACACCATGTAAAAGGG
This sequence comes from Hallerella succinigenes, assembly GCF_002797675.1. NCBI lineage: Bacteria > Pseudomonadati > Fibrobacterota > Fibrobacteria > Fibrobacterales > Fibrobacteraceae > Hallerella > Hallerella succinigenes. Next base: position 1,060,944 of record NZ_PGEX01000001.1, read on the forward strand.
ATGAATCGGATTACGCTTATCGACATTCACGTCTTTTACACGATTTTTTAGTACGTATATCACGCCAGGCGGATTCTCTTTTGTCGCTTGAACCACAGAATGCAAACCTAGCGGAGCGTTTTCAATGTCGGGATGTTTCTTGACGTAATCCAGCAAATCCAAATGGAATTCATTCAAGCCTAAATCGGTAATGCTAATGCCACCGTTCATCTCTTCAAGATCCACAACTTCTTCGCGGAGTTTTTGAAGTTGTGACTTGCGATATTCCAAATCGGCTTTTTCATTTTCATCGATGATATTGTCGTCACCCGTACTGGTCATATCAACGATTTTCATACGCACTTCAACACGTGCTTTAAGCTGGATATATTCGTCCAAAGTCACGTCGGGCCAAAAATTCACCAGTTGAATTTTATCATTCTTTGAACCAATGCGGTCAATACGTCCAAATCGCTGAATAATACGAACCGGATTCCAATGGATGTCGTAATTCACCAAGAAATCCGAGTCCTGCAAGTTTTGGCCTTCACTAATACAATCTGTCGCAATCAACACGTCAATGATCGCAGTTTCCTTGGATTTCATGGCCGCCTTATTTTTTGAAATCGGAGAAAAACAAGTCAGGACTGTGTTCATGTCACGCTTTTTGAGCTTAGCAGTGGTGCGGCCTTCTTCGGTTCCCGAAATCATTGCGGTTTCTAAGCCAAATTTCGCTTTTACAAATGCAGAAACATGCGTGTAAAGGTAATCTGCAGTATCGGCAAATGCAGTGAATACAATGACTTTCTTGTTACCATCATTGATAGGACTTTCAACTTTATTCTTAATGAGTGAAAGCAATTCTTGCAATTTTCCGTCGTGTTCAGGCGTCACGACAGATGTCATCGAAAGCAGACTATCTAACAAAGCGGAGTCCGTTGCAAGCGAAGCTCGCCACGAAACATAATCCATGTCAGCCAAATCAATGCGAAGGTGCTTTTTTACTCCATAAAGAACGTCATCGTTTTGGTCATCCGCATCAAAATCATCTGCAAAATTTCCAGTTGCAAATTCCGCTAATTCAATTTTTTGATGACTAGTCTTTTGCTTGATAAATCCATCGATTTCCTGAATTTTAGAATCAATTAGTTTTTTAATTTTCTTGACTGTAATGTTAAATGAATAGACAGAACTTTCCATACGTTTGAGCAAGTTGATGCTCATTAATCGGCGAATACCCTGTTCACGGCCAGCCTGTGAAAGTGAACGATATTCATCATCGGCTAATTCGTATTTTTCTCGGCAACTGGGAAGTATAAAACTGGTCGGCGTATAAACGCTCAGGTCTAATTTGCAGAGAAGCTCATAAACCTTATTGTAATCGCAAACGCCGGAAACATCGGTCAGCTTTGGACTTTTGCTAATCGGCTTTAAGCGTTCCGGGAATTTGCCGATATCAGCGGTATCGTAATAGCGCTGGATATGTTTACGGGAACGTGCGATTGTCACTGCATCGAGTACACGGAAAAAATCGCTATCGAGAAGCTTTAACAGATTTTCGGTCGTTCGGTCTTTGGCTTCAAACTTACTCCACGTGTTATACGCTTTTTGTGCATTTCTGAAAACTTCGCCAATTCCTTTATCTGTCGAAAGTTTGTCATTCATGTTTTCTTCTTTACCTTCGTAAGCGAGCGCAAGTTGATTTTTCAAGTCGTTAAAGCGATTGTTCACAGGCGTTGCCGAAAGCATCAAAACTTTTGTCTTTACGCCTTGCTTAATTACATTGTTCAAAAGAGTCGCATAACGGTTCATCTTGTCGATTTCGTCAAGTTCGAAATCATCATCGACCATTTTCCCTTTTGACGTTTTGTATTTACTGCCGTTTCTAAAGTTGTGCGATTCATCAATCACAACTAAATCAAACGCACTCCATTTAATACGCGAAAGGTCCGTTCCATTGGAATCTCCAGATTCTCGGTTCAAGTCCGTATGAAAAAGAACCGTATAACCGAGGCGATCCTCATAGACAGGATTATCTTCGTAAAAACCTCTGTACGTATTCCAGTTGTTCGCAAGCTTTTTAGGGCATAGGACTAGTACAGACTTGTTCCTGTTTTCGTAATACTTGATGACCGCTAGTGCCGTGAAAGTTTTTCCAAGACCGACGCTATCGGCTAAAATGCAGCCATTGTATTTTTCAAGCTTATTGATAACACCAAGAGCAGCATCCTTCTGGAAATTGTAAAGCATATTCCAGATTTTGCTCTGCTTAAAACCCGATTTTTCATTCGGAAGAGTATCTTCGGAAATGTCTTGCAAAAATTCGCTAAAGATATGGTAAAGCGTGACAAAGTAAATGAACGCAGGGGAATTTTCGTTATAGGCTGCGGAAATGTTTTCAATGACTGTTTCCGTTACATCTTGCATTTTGCCTGAATCATTCCATAAGGAATCAAACAGTTGCAAAAATTGTGACGAATGAGGGGCTTCAAGCTTGGTCACAAAGTTGTAAATATTGTCGCCTCGTTCGCAACCCAAGTCAACTGTTGTAAAGCCTCGCAGTGGAGAATAAGATGTGGAATCCACGTTCGCAAATCCGAGCATGTGTTCGCTTGTAAAGTTCGATTTAAAACGAGCCTTTTCGCGAATCCATTCCGCACATTCGCGGGCTATTGCCTTTTGCGACAATTCGTTACGAAGTCGTACTTCAAAATCTGAGCCGTAAAGACTGCGTTCGCGGTTCAATCGCGGAATAAAGAATTCCTTTTTCTCTTTGGGAAAACTTTCTGAGATAAATGTCGGCGATGTAAAAATGAAGCGAAGCTCTTCGATATTTTCTAATTGCTTCTTGAGTTCCTGATAAGCATAAATTGAAAAACAGGATGCAGCTATCGCGACCTTGCTGCCTTGTTTGATTTCCAAAGCTAGGTCATCGCGTAACTTCTGGTTGATATTGTCTATCAACTTCATCTTTCAAATCGCCCTTTGCACAATCCGTAGCAAAGCGATAAAAGCCGACGGCGTCAGACAAATTACGCAAAACCACAAATCGCACTTTGCGCTCTTGTTCGATGAATTTACAGGCGGAACAAATAATTCCCGAACTAACGTTTTTTCTTTGGCAACAAGAAAAGGACGCAGGTCGCTGCAATTTATCACGCTGAGGCTCTGCATTGCCCATGTACGATAAATGCAAACGACCCACGTCCCAAAGCGGGCGACAGAAAACACAGCAAGTTTCGTATAGATTGCTTCTCCCCATTGGGGATAACAAGACTACTGCAACAAGTTGCAGAGTCTTGTAAAGCCTTCGGCTCGCAATGACATGCGGAACGTTGCTGTTCTTGTCGAAATACGCCTAAACGAGCCGCATTGCTACGGTTCGAAAATCGTATTTACGTGAGCGTTCGCCTTGTCCTCGTACATTGGAAATTTGCAGATTTCAGCGTGAGAACAAGAGCTAATAAACTCGATGCGCCCCGCATTTAAAATGCGGAGCTATGTCGGTAAGAATTTATAAATTTATCCTATGCCTCAGGAATTCCGCATTCAAACAATTGCAAAGATTCGCTCCGATTTCCCGGACAAGTTCGGGATTCCGCGCCAAAGTGGAATCTTAAAGGATCTAAAATCCCAGATTGTGTTTGAGCCGGAGTTCCGGAATGCGGATGCTCTTCGCGGGCTTGAAGAATTTTCGCACCTGTGGATTGTCTGGATTTTTTCGGAAAATATTCGCAAGGAATTCCATCCGACCGTTCGACCGCCGCGCCTTGGCGGGAACGTTCGCAAAGGCGTTTTCGCGACGCGCTCCTCTTTTCGCCCGAATCCGCTTGCGCTTTCCGTCGTCAAAATTGAAAAAATCGAAAATTCAAACGAAGGTCCCGTCATAACCGTTTCCGGTGCCGATCTCATGGACGGAACCCCGATTGTGGACATCAAACCGTACCTTCCTTACGCCGATGCCGTTCCGCAGGCGACAGGCGGCTTTACAGATAAAGTAAAATTTGTACCGCTCTCGGTAAACTTCCCAGACGCGGAACTTCAAAAGGTTGCTCCCGAAAAACGTTCCGCGCTTTTGCGCGTGCTTTCCGAAGATCCGCGCCCTGCGTACCAAAAGGATGCGACCCGTGTTTACGGTTTCCGTTTTGCTTCTTACGAAATCAAGTTTACGGTAAAAGATAACACGCTCTGTGTCCAGAGCGTATCTCTTGTTTGAATCAAAATTTTAGCCATTGCAACGGTCAGAAAACCGACGTTTTTACAACTTGCGAATCGTTTCTTCGGAGAGATGCGTTATTCTAGCTACCTTCTCTACAGAATCACCTTCAGCCAGCATATCACGAGCCATCGCGCGAGTTTTATCAAGGACGCCTTCAGCGACCTTCGCATTCACTCAGTCTGCGTAGTCTTCTAAGAAGGCCTCGCCCATAACGTTATGGTCCCATCTTTCGTGATGCATTTTTTGGTACACCTCAAATTCTTCTTTATTGAAATTAGATACTTTTGAGCTTTCCGTCAAAGCATTCCCCGAAGCAAAACTTATATTAAATCATGTACCATTTAAGACGTTAAACTGGATGGGGCTATGAAGGTAAAGTTTTTTCTTTCGTGCATTGCGTTCGCTGTATTTTCGTGTTCTGAAACATCTTCCCAAGCAGAGGGGACCCCTTCCTCTTCACAAAAAAGCCTTGTCATCGTTTACGAAAACGACGTTCATTGCAATATGGAAGGCTATGCAAAATTCGCAGGTCTCCGCGATTTGATTGCCGATACAGCCGCCGTGGCGACCGTTTCTGTCGGCGATTTTTTGCAAGGCGGAGCCTGGGGAAGCATTTCACACGGAGGCTATGTCGTTCCGGTTGTAAATAAAGTCGGTTATGACGTTATGGCTCTCGGAAACCACGAGCTCGATTACAAATTTCCGCGCTTGATGGAACTTGTCGATTCCCTGACTCCACCCATCATTTGTTCTAACCTTGTCCTCAAAGGGACAACGACGCCCCTGTTCAAACCTTACGTTTTAAAACAAATCGGTTCAAAGAAAATCGCCTTTGTCGGGGCGCTTACGCCCAATGCTTTAGTAACAGAATCTTATGCATTCGAAGATGATTCCTCAAAGGATTCATACGACATTCCGGCAGGCAATGTTTTTCAATTGGTACAAACCGCGGTAAACAATGCGCGCAAAGCGGGTGCCGATTACGTGATTCTGCTTTCACATTTCGGAATTGAGCCTCCCTTCACTTCCATGGAATTAATTCAAAATACTTCCGGAATCAATGCTGTCCTCGACGCCCATTCTCATTCCGTTGTCGCCGAAAAATTTGTTCCCAATTTAAATGGCGATAGTATTCTGGTTTCCCAAACAGGTTCTAAATTTCAAAATGTCGGCGTTTTAGACATTACGCATGACGGAAGATTTCATTCCCGATTGATGCCGCTAGACAGTATCACGACCTCAAGCAAATCCGTTTCTGCGGTCTACGATAGTTTATACGCAATTGCGGTTCAGGACTTGCAACAGGTAATTTCCAGCACAAAGTTTGATTTGAACATCAACGAAGATGACGGGAAACGTTTAGTCCGCAAAGGCGAAACGAATTTAGCCGATCTCGTCGCCGACGCCTTTCGGAACGCTTTCGAAGCCCAAATCGGTCTAGTGAACGGAGGAAGCGTTCGCGCCACGATCCCTGCCGGGAACATCTCTTACCAAAATATTTTAGACGTAATCCCGTTTGCAAATGACATGTGCCTTGTCAAAGCGACCGGAAAACAGATCAAGTCCGCGCTTTCTGAAGGGGCTTCGCATTTGCCCGATGAATTTGGAGGCTTTTTGCAAGTTTCGGGTATGCGCTACGAAATCGTCATCGATTCCATTCCGCACATTGAAAACATTCAAGTCGAAACCGACAGCGGCTACGTAAATATGGCAGATGACAAAATTTATACCGTGGGGATGGCTTCTTACCTAGCATACGCCGGGGCCGAAATCACATCGTTTCGACAAAGTGAAATCGTTATAGACAAAGTGATGACGGATGACGAAGCCGTCATGAAGTATTTAAAATCACTCGGTTCAGAAATTCCGGAGCTTTACCGCAAGCCTCAAGGGAGAATTTTGGTAACGGCAAGCGAAAAGTCCCGCTAAATTTCTACCTTTGTTCGCAATATGAAATTTTCCGAACTTCCCTTAGACGAACGTCTGCAGCGTGCAATCGTTGACGCAAAATACACCACTCCGACACCGATCCAAGAGAAAGCGATTCCTCCGGTTTTGGAACGCAAAGACTTGATGGGCATCGCCCAGACGGGTACCGGAAAGACGGCAGCCTTTGCTCTTCCGATTTTGCAGAACCTGCTCCAAGGCGGAGACTCTAAAGGCCAAAAGCCGATCCGCGTTCTGGTCCTGCTCCCGACGCGAGAGCTCGCCATTCAAGTTTCGGACTGCTTTGAAAAATATCAGAAGTACACCCGTTTAACAAGCGCCTGCATTTTCGGCGGAGTCAGCGATTTACCGCAAAAGAGAGCGCTCTCCCGCGGTGTCGATACGCTGATCGCCACGCCGGGCCGCCTTTTGGACCTCATCAATCAACGCGTGGTCAGCTTAAAGAAGCTCGAATATTTTGTTCTCGATGAAGCAGACCGCATGCTCGACATGGGCTTCATTCACGACATCAAAAAGGTCGTGGCACAGCTTCCGCAAAAACGCCAGAACCTGTTCTTTAGCGCGACGATGCCGCCCGAAATCATAAAGCTCGCCGCATCGATTTTACGCACGGATCCGGTCCGCGTCGAAGTCACCCCGCAGAGCACGCCCATTGAACGCATTCGCCAGGAGCTTTACCGCATCGACAAACGTCGCAAAGGTGCGCTTCTCAAGGAAATGCTTTTAGAGCATCCGGAAATGAAAAAGGTTCTTGTCTTTTCGCGGACCAAACACGGCGCAGATAAAATCGTCCGCATTCTCGAAAAGGCAAAGATTACCTGCGCTGCCATCCACGGCAACAAAAGTCAGAACCGCCGCCAGGAAGCTCTCGGGAACTTTAAAACGGAACAGATCCGCGTTCTCGTCGCCACGGACATTGCAGCCCGCGGCATCGACGTGGACAATGTGAGCCACGTTTTCAATTACGACCTTCCCGATGTTCCCGAAACCTTTGTCCATCGCATTGGACGTACCGCCCGCGCTGGCCGCGAAGGCGTCGCCATTTCTTTCTGCGCCCCGGACGAAGAGCAGGACCTGCGCGCTATCGAAAAATTGACCCGCGTCCAAATTCCGGAAGGCGACCGCGCGATTTTTGAAAAGCTCCCGCCTCCGCAAAAGGAAACTCCCGAAAGCGAAGCCCGCAACGCTCGCTGGCGTACCGGAAAGTTCGGCGGTCGCAAAGCGCGCGAGCAAAAAAAGGAATCGGCGAAAAAGGAACCGAGCAAACCTCAGGCGGCTCAAAAGCAAAACGCCGTTCCAACGCCTAAGACTCACACGGGCAAGCGCCTCGGCAGCCGCGCACGTCGCCGCTTAAGAGAAGAACAGGCAAAAAGACAGCAGTCGCAAAACGGATAAAAGAGGAAAAACCTGTGGCAAAGAAAATTCTCATCATGGTCGCAAGCCCCAAGAACGAACGAAGCGGAACGCTCATTCCGACAAAAGCCTTCGTGGACGGAATGCTCGAAAACGGCGACTATGAATCGGAATATGTTTTTATAGACCGCTTAAACATCAAACCTTGCCGCGGTTGCCTCACCTGCTGGGGCCGCCCAGACGGAAGCTGTTTCATTAAAGACGACGATGTTCCGGAGACCCGTAAAAAGCTCGAAGAAGCCGACGTGGTCATTTGGAGTTTCCCGCTGTTCCTCTTTAGCATTCCGGGACAAATGAAAGTTTTGCTCGACCGTATCGTGGGAATGGTTCACCCTTACATGGGCCAAAAGTTGAGCGGGGGAAATTCTACGCCCGATATGAACAAACCGATGCACGGTCTACAGCACCAGAAGCCCGGTCAAAAAATCATTCTGCTGTCGAGCTGTGCCTGGATGGACATCGACGTTGTGTATGAACCAATCAAAAAACAGTTCGACATCATTCTCGGCAGGGGCAAGTATTATTTGATAGCCTGCCCGCAGATGCGCGCCTTACACCATCGCGGTGGAGAGCGTCGTTTGAACATGCTCCGCAAACGCTATGCGGCAGGCGGCGCAGAACTTGCAAAAACCGACGCCATTTCCAAGGAAGCGATCGACCTGATGCAGAAGCCGATCTTTGGCGAAGACGCCTACGTTACGCTCGTCACGGAATTCGTCACGCACATGTTCGACCGCGACGACAACTTCTAAAAATTCTAAAGATTATCTTCAATCCACTGAAAACGTTTTTCCATCCACACGGTCATGGAATCGACGGCTTCATCGTGGGAATCGTAGGAATGCCTTAACGCCCAAAGGAAAGCGTTATCAAGAATCGGCCAGCGTTTGAATTCATTCTTCGCCGCCTTTTCGATTTGCTTTTTGTACAGCGGAATACTGTCGATCAGCGCATGGAAAGTTTCCCGGTGATCTTCCCAGTATTCCTTCGCCCTTTTCGACATCCGGTAATCCATTAGAATAAAGCGGTTCCAGCGATAATTGCGAATGAACCAATTTTCGGGCATGCTGTACTGTTTACGGGACTCGTTTCCAAAGCCCAGGTCAAAGTCCCAAAGCGGTCCAAAGTGGATTTGACCGCCGCGAGTCCAGTAAAAGAAGACGCTTCGGGTGAACTTGCCGTCTTCGTTTTTCGCAAATTCCTGAATCCAATAGTACACGAGAAAATCGTGTATGTTCAACCAATTCTCAATGGAATCTTCACCCCAAAAATCTTGCCGGTGCAGATAGGTTTCAAAGCTGTCCAGGTGCGCCTTTGCCACTTGGATATTTTCTTCGGAAACGCGCTTCGGTTCCTGAATGTGAATCAGGTTCCCGTCCAATGTTTCAAAGAATGGGTCATCGACTTTTTTGGAGTCTTCTTTTTCAAATAAAAAGTTCGAATCGTTTTGGGCAAGGTTAATGCGCTTCTTCGAAAACTTGATCGTTTCCGAAAGCATAAAGACACCTTTGTATTCGCGGTTCAGGTAAACTTCCACGAACTGCATTCTTGGAGTGAAAGGCGCTCCGAGCCAATTCGCAAGGCGCGTCATCATATAGTCGCGGATTAAAGTCTTATCGCCGTATTTCGAAAGGAGTGCCCAGTCGCGGTTCTTGGGCATTCCGAGAAGCGATGTCTTTTCGGTGAATTCGAGTTTGAGTCCGTATTTGGGAGTGTGATAGGTCGAGTTTCCGCGCCCGCGTACAGTGAGCTCCAAAATTTCACTCTCTGGAGAATCCTTGCCGTAAATCTGCAAACGGGCAGGAACCAAGGTTTCGCGATTTCGGATGTCTTTAAAATTTTCCGTTTCAATCACCACGCGCGGAATGTCTGCGTAGGGATATTCCGAATCGTCCAACGGCAAATATGAAACGTCATCCATTGACGATTCTGTATTTTCCCAAAGGCAACCCGAACAAAAAATCGCACAGGCCGCAAGCATAATCCACGGAAATATTCGCATAGCTTCAAACTCGTTTAGAATATAACCGAAAAGCCCCCCAAAATCAAGATTTTACGGATTAACGGAGCGCTTCTTCTTTTTGCGGCGCAAAATATAATGGGTCAGGTAATTGTAAAAGGCTTCCGTTTTAGAATCGCCCTGCTGATTGCGACGAAGCGACACAACGATATCGCGCTTGAATTCCGTATCGGTCACTTCCAAAAGGCGCACCTTTTTATGGTCCATTTTTCCCCAGGAAAGTTCTGGCCAAAATCCGACGCCGATGCCTGCCGCCACAGCTTCCTTTACCGCGAGAGCGTTGTCACTTTCAAAGGTGACGTTCGCATTAAAGCCGACACGTTCACAGAGTTCGTTACAGATTTTACGGTACTGCTTAGAGCCGTAAAGACGAATAAACTTTTCATCTCGCAAGTCAAAAAGCGAAATGGAATTCATCTTTTTGTAACGGGCAATGTTCGGGACTGCGAGGAAAATCTTTTCAGAATGAACAAAGGTTTCATCGCTATTCGTGTGATCGAGTTCAGGGCGGTAATTCGCATACGTGCGAACGCAAATATCAAAGACATTCGTTTCTTCGTTCTGGATCAAGTCCACGTCGATGTCGGAATGCTCTTTTTTATAGTCGATAACAGCGCTTGTAATCAAAGTGGATGCGGCAAGAACGTTCAATTTAATATTGTTGTTCTGCTTTTGAATCATCTCTTTCAGCTGGGACGGAAGCAGCATCATGTTTTCATACAGCGGCAAGAGCTTTTCGTAAAAGAACCGGCCCGCTTCGGTGAGCTTAATATTTCGACCGACCGTTTTGAACAGCGGAACGCCCAATTCACTTTCGAGCTTGTGAATCGCCTGGGTCAAAGCGGGCTGCACCACATAAAGGTTTTTTGCGCTTTGCGTCACATGCTCCGTTCGAGCGACTTCCAAAAAATATTTCAGCTGTGTCAATTCCATTTCGGTCAAATATAAGCAAAAAGGGTGTTGTTCCTAGATTTTTTCCTATAAGATAGTTTGATTATTAGATAATTGTCAATTATAATATCATCTTTAATTAATAATAATTATTGATAAATTGATACAAACAAATTATTAGTCAAAAGTGATGAATGACTCTACATTTGAACCGTAAAAAAAACCTCAATCAGGAGTCATTATGTCGATCAAGTTCTTCGCCGCTCTTGCTACAGCAGCCCTCGCTCTCACCGCTTGCCAAAAGGCGAATACCTGCAGCTACAACGAAAATTCAAACGAGCTCGTCTGCGTCGAAAAAACTTACAAGACCGTTAAAACCGGCGGCCGCATTTGGATGGCCGAAAACCTCGCCCGTCTGGATCTCACCGGCACAAGTCACTGCTACGGCGATTCCGCAAAGAACTGCGAAATCTACGGCAGCCTTTACCCGTTTGAAACCGCCACAAAGATTTGTCCAAACGGTTGGACGCTTCCGACCCAGGCGGACTTTGGAAAGGCAGACATAAAGGCTCTGAATGTGGTGAAGGCCGGCTTCCGCTATTACGACGGAAAGTCCGCTGACCTCGGCACAAGCGCCAGTTTCTGGACCGCAGACGCCTTTGACGATTCCCGTGCCGTTCTCGTCCGCGTCACCGACACAACCGTGTTCGAACACTTCAACAAAAGCATTTCCGCTTCGATCCGCTGCATCAAAAAGTAGATTCCTTTTAGATAGATACCAGAAGCATTCCCTTTAACCCAGAAATACTTATGCAATGGTTCATTGATTTATTTACAGGATCTTCGGTCGCACAGCAGGTGGTCGTCCTTTCCTTTACGGCGGCCATCGGTCTCATGATCGGACGCATTAAGGTCAAGGGTGTAAGCCTCGGCGGTGCCGGAGCTCTCTTCGTTGGCATTCTCTTTGGGCATTTTGGCCTTCGCATGGATCCGAACGTTCTGCACTTTATGCAGGAATTCGGTTTGATTTTGTTCGTGTACACAATCGGTATGCAAGTGGGTCCGGGCTTTATCGACTCGATTCGCCGTCATGGTCTTGTACTGAACATTCTCGCAGTGAGCATTGTGCTGATGGGCGTTTTGATTACGGTCGGTATTTACTTCTTTACCGATATGAGCCAGAACGTTCCGGTGCTGATCGGTATGCTCTGCGGCGCCGTGACAAACACGCCTTCCCTGGGCGCCGCCAACTCAGCTCTTGCGGCGGCAGGTGCGGACACGTCTCTTACCGGTATCGGTTATGCGGTCGCTTACCCGTTCGGTGTAATCGGCATTATTCTGGTGATGCTTCTTGTGCGTCTCATTTTTAGAAAGAAGCCAGAGGCCGCTGCAGAGGAATACACGGCAGAGCTCGGCAAGACCCGTCAGGACATTGTCTCATGCAGTCTCGCTCTCGAAAACAAGAACCTTTTTAACGCGCGCATCAAGGACATTCCGGGCATTCGAACGAGCGGTATTGTGATTACCCGCTTGCAGCGCGGCGATGACGTCTCAATGCCGGACGGAAAGGTCGTTTTGCAGGAAGGCGACAAACTTCACATCGTCGGATTCCCGAACGATGTCGAGCTGATGGAAAAGCTGATCGGTTCGCGCCTTGAAAAGCCCATTACACAGCTCCATTCGAAGATTGAAACCCGCAGCATTCTTGTGACGAACAAAAAGGTTCTTGGCAAAACTCTCGGAACGCTCGCCCTGGAACATTACGGAGTGACCGCAAGCCGTGTCGTCCGCGGAGAATTCAAGTTCACCGGACGTCTCGATTTGCGTCTGAAATTTGCGGATAAGGTCCTTGTCGTCGGCCCGAGCGAAGGCATTGACGCCGTAGCAAAGATACTCGGCGATTCCCTCAAGGCTTTGGACCATCCGGAGATCATTCCGGCCTTTATCGGCATTTTCCTCGGCATTATTCTCGGATCGATTCCTATTGCGATTCCTGGCATGCCGACACCGCTCAAGCTCGGTCTTGCTGGTGGCCCGCTGATTGTTGCAATTCTGCTTTCTCGCAAGCGCAAGCTTGGCCCGCTAAACTTCTTTATGGCGGCAAGTGCAAACTTGATGCTCCGCGAACTAGGCATTACGTTGTTCCTTACGTGCGTTGGCTTGAATGCGGGTATTAAGTTCTTTGATGTTCTTTTGAACGGTGATGGTTTCTACTATATGGGACTCGCCGCCTTGATTACCTTCATTCCGCTGATGATCGCAGGCATTGTCGGAACCCTCGTCTTCAAGGTCAATTATTTGAGCCTCTGCGGTATGATCGCCGGTTCCATGACCGACCCTCCTGCCCTCGCCTTTGCCAACAGCATGACGAACAGCGAAGCGACAAATGTGGGATACGCCTCCGTTTACCCTCTGACGATGCTCTTACGCATCTTAAGCGGACAAGTTCTAGCGATACTCCTTCTCGCTTAAGTCTAGCGCGTCATGGCGAGCGAAGCTGTACGAAACTAGCCACTTCCGTGACTTAGTTGAGTTATTCTCTTCGAGGAGTAGCGATCTAAATTTCAAGACCCACGGGGCAGTGGTCACTGCCGAAAACGTCATCGTAGATATACGACTCTTTCACCTTCGGAAAAAGACTTTCCGACACGACGAAATAGTCCAAGCGCCATCCGACGTTGTTGTCACGGGCGTGTCCAATGTAACTCCACCAGCTGTAACGCACCGTATCCGGATGCAATTTGCGGAACGTATCGACGAAACCGCTCGCGAGGAGGTCGGTGAATTTCGCGCGTTCTTCATCGGTAAAGCCTGCGTGTCCGCGGTTCGAACGGGCGTTGTAAATATCGATTTCGTTGTGTGCCACGTTCAGGTCGCCGCAAAGAATCACAGGTTTCTTTTCTTCGAGTTTTTTCAGGTACGCCTTGAACGTATCTTCAAAGTGCATGCGGGACTCTAAGCGGGAAAGATCCCGTTTTACATTCGGCACATAGGTCGTGACGAGGTAAAAATCTTTGAATTCTGCGGTAATGCTTCGACCTTCATCGTCATACTCGGATTCACCGTAACCATACTGGATGCTCTGCGGTTCCGTTTTGCTGTAGATCATTGTTCCCGAATAGCCCTTGCGCTTGGCCGGGTAAAGGTATTCCTTGTAACCTTCCGGGTGAAAATCGATTTGGTTCATTTCCGCTTTGACTTCTTGCATACAAAAGACGTCCGCATCGATCTTTGCGAGAAAATCCGGAAGACCTTTTTTGATGCAGGCGCGAATTCCTGCGACATTCCAAGAGACAAGTCTCATGTGCGAACTCCTTTTTAACAATTCTAGTGGAAAATTAATAAAGAAAGTCCCCATTTCCGAAGAAATGAGGACAGCGTATGGAGTTCAACGAAGAATCTTTTACTTCACCTGATTCCAGAAGCGAATGTTGCCCGTGTAAATGCCGCGCAAATCCGCAAGAGAAATGTTCGAAAGCCGATTCTGGTTGTTCACCACTACAGCAATACCATCGCGAGCAATCGTCAAACCGGTGAGCACTTCCTTTTCGCTCGCCTTCAAATCGCGACTTGCCATGCCGATGTCGCAAGTACCTTCTTTTGCGGCAAGCATACCCGAAGAGGAATCGTTTGTTTGAATTTCAATTTCCACATCCGGATTCAAGGCCATATAGGCTTCTTTCAGTTTTTCCATCACCGGGGAAACACTCGAAGAGCCTGCGATAATGATCTTGCCCTTCATCTTCTTGCTTTCAAAGCGTGCTCCATCGGAAACACCGACATAGCCTTTTGCTTCAATGATACCCTGGCCATCTGCGCTCATGATGAACTCGATGAAGTTCTTGACAAGAGCGTTGCCTTCACCCTTTGTTGCAATGTTGAACGGTCTCGAAATCGGATATTTTGCGGCCTTCACATTTTCCTTAGACGGTTCCACGCCATCGACCGAGAGTGCCTTGATCGTATTATTCCAAGAACCGAGCGAAATGTAACCGATTGCATATTCGTTTCCGGCGACCGTGCTCATCACACCCTGGGTACCGTCAATCGTCAACGCTTCCTTCGTCGTGATATCCTTTTTCTTTCCGTTTTCCTTGACAATCGTTCCGACGAGTTCCGTAAACGCATCGCGCGTACCCGAACCCGCTTCACGGGTAATCACAGAAATCGCAGCGGATTTTTCGCTCGCTTCCATTTGAGTTTTAGGCTTCGATTCGTTGCAAGCGACAATCAGAACCAATGCCATCAAGGCAAAAGAGCAAGCAACTAAAGTGGATTTATTCATTCTTATTTCTCCTTCATTAGGTTGTTGAATGACGAGCATAAAGTAGACTTGTCTTGTAAAGTCCCCACGATTAAGGCCGTAAATTCCTTGTAAAGTTCTACAGCATACTTTCGCCAGTTTCCAGACTTTTCAAAGACTTTACTTTCCGTCCCCTTTTGATTTTACAATGGCAACTTAACTTGAGAGCGTCATTCAAACAGGGACAATCCCAAAGGAGTTTATAATGACATTGAAGAAACACTGTTTGTTCGCCGCTCTTGCCACCTTCGGCATTGCAGCTGCCGCAGAAGAAAAGGTTGCAGACAACTTTGAGTTGACCGGCAATATTCAGACACAAGCAGCGAAAGCTTTTTACGATAACGACCAGGACAACACCTTGGACGGTTTCTGGTTCCGCGCAAACATCGGCGGAAGTTACAGTTCTGACAACTTCGACGCAAAAGTGACCATTCGCATGTATGCCCCGAATTTTAACGGCGGCTCCGACAAGTATCAAGCAGATACATATTACGGAAATTACAAGTGGAACGATCTCGGTTTGAATGTGAAGTTCGGTCACTGGAAAACAGATACGGAAGGCGCTGGCAACTTCGGTGCTTACCTCGACAAGAACCTTTCGAAGCGTGGATTCCTTGCCCGCGATTACTCTCATGACGCTTTTGAAGTCGGCTGGAAAAAGGCTTCGAATCAGCTGAACGTGATGATTGGAACCGAAGACGGAAATTTCAACAAGGGTTACCTCCGCGTGAACGATGATCTGAAACTCGGAGATGCTCTGAAGATCGGCCTTGGCTACCGTGTAAACGTTCTGGACCTGGTTCAGTACGACGCAGTCCTCACGCATGCGATCGATTTTCGCGCCAAGTTCAACATCGCAGAAAAGCTCGCTGTTTACGGTGAAGCAGCTGCCATCATAACCGGCGAAAACGATGACGTGAACGAAGCCACGATCGAAGCGGGTTCTGCCGCAAAGCCTCTTTACGGCCAGGATTCCAAATACTTCCCGGTTTACGCGGGTATTGAATTCCCGACCGCAGGTATATTGGACAAGGCGTTTGTCGAAGTGGAATACGTCACCGACCGCGATGAATTGAATGCAGACGCAGATGAACTCGGCTGGGCCGTGGGTCTTGTGAAAAAGGTCGGTAGCCGTAGCAAAGTGCAGGCAACGGTCTACAGCGAAAACAAAATCTCTGACGTCGGATTGAGCGTTCGCCTCACCACGACCATTCGCTAAGGATTTCAGCTTCATCCACTCCAAAAAAAGGCCTTCCGATTTTCGGAGGGTCTTTTAAAGAAAAACTTATGAAGTTTCAATTTAACACATCATTCAAAGAGAAAATCGCCTCGCATATCTTTTTAGTTTCGGCTCTCGCGAGTATTCTCTTTGTAGCGCTGATTTGCGTTTTCCTGTTTGCAAACGGTATTCCGGCGATTCTTAAAATCGGCATTTCGGATTTTTTGTTCGGCAAGGAATGGGCGCCTACAGACGAACCTGCCGTTTACGGAATTTTCCCGATGATTCTCGGCAGTGTTTATGTAACTCTAGGAGCGCTTGCGATTGGCGCTTCGATAGGACTTTTGTCTGCGATTTTCCTTGCGCGATTCTGTTCCGACAGAATGCATAAGCTTTTGAAACCCGCCGTGGAACTTCTTGCGGGAATTCCGTCGGTGATCTACGGCTTTTTTGGACTTGTCGTCATCGTTCCGTTCGTGCGTCAAAATTTTGGCGGCAGCGGTGCGAGCATTTTGACCGCATCGATCCTTCTCGGTATCATGATTTTACCGACCATCATTTCGGTTTCCGAGGCGGCGCTTCGAGCGGTTCCCAACAGTTATTACGAAGGTTCGCTCGCCCTGGGGGCGACTCATGAAAGGAGCGTCTTCTTTACGGTTCTCCCGGCAGCGACTTCGGGAATTGTCGCCGGGTTCATTCTTGGATTCGGACGTGCGATCGGTGAAACGATGGCGGTGATCCTTGTCGCCGGTAACCAAGCGCGCATGCCGAACGGAATCCTGGGCGGTATCCGAACCTTGACAGCAAACATCGTCCTAGAAATGGGCTATGCAGCGGATTTGCATCGAGAAGCCTTGATTGCAACGGGTGTCGTCCTGTTCACCTTCATCCTGATCATCAACCTGATGTTTTCCATTCTGAAAAAGAGAGTTATCCAATGATCAGTTATTACAAACGTTCACCCCTTTCCCTGGCTCTGAGAATCCTTGTGACTCTCTCCATTGCGATAACAATTTTCGCATTGGGATTTTTGGTGATTTACATCCTTGTGAAGGGAATTCCCTTTCTCAAGCCGTCACTGTTTTCGCTCACCTACAATTCGGAAAACGTTTCGTTCTTGCCTTCCATTCTGAACACGGTGATCATTATCCTCGGATCGATTCTGATCGCAGGGCCTCTCGGCATCTGCGCCGCCATCTATACGGTGGAATATGCGAGCCGCGGAAATAAGATCGTCGGCATTGTAAGGCTCACCACGGAAACGCTTTCGGGCATTCCCTCGATCATCTACGGTCTATTCGGCATGCTCTTCTTTGTGACCGCCCTGCACCTGGGATATTCCCTCGTCTCCGGTATTCTGACGATTTCCATCATGATCCTTCCCCTGGTAATGCGTACAACGGAAGAAGCTCTGCGTTCCGTCCCGGACAGCTACCGCGAAGGTTCCTATGGACTTGGCGCAGGGAAGCTCCGAACCGTTCTCGCGGTGATTTTGCCCGCCGCCATTCCGGGCATCCTTGCGGGCGTCATTTTGGCGGTAGGTCGCGTCGTCGGTGAAACCGCAGCCTTGATCTACACGGCGGGAACGGTCGCCGATTTTCCGAAGGGAATCTTCTCTTCGGGCAGAACGCTTTCCGTCCACATGTACGAACTTTCTCGCGAAGGTCTTCACACCGGTGAAGCTTACGCCACATCGGTCATCTTGATCGTAGTCGTCCTTCTCATCAACTGGGCATCTAACAAATTCGCCAAAAAGCTTGGAAAAAACTCATGACACAAAAAGAAAAAATCACCATTCAGGGCATGGACCTTTACTATGGAAACTTTCATGCACTTAAAAATGTCAGCCTGAACATTCAGCAGAATGAAATCATGGCATTCATCGGGCCTTCCGGCTGCGGAAAAAGCACGTTGCTCAAATCCTTGAATCGCATGAACGATCTCGTGGAAGGTTGCAAAATCACGGGCGACATCCGCTTGGACGGCGAAGACATTTACGGCAAAATGGATCCGAACATTCTCCGCAAAAGAGTGGGCATGGTCTTTCAAAAGCCGAATCCATTTCCTATGAGTATCTACGACAACATCGCCTACGGTCCGCGAACCCACGGCATTCACAAAAAAGAAAAGCTCGATGAAATCGTCGAGAACTCGCTCAAAAGTTCGGGCGTTTGGGATGAACTCAAGGACCGCTTAAAAAAGAATGCCCTCGGGCTCTCTGGCGGACAGCAGCAAAGACTTTGCATCGCCCGCGCCCTCGCCGTCTCTCCCGAAGTCTTGCTGATGGACGAACCCACAAGCGCTCTTGACCCGATTTCGACTTCTAAAATCGAAGACCTGGTTCTTGAACTCAAAAAGGATTACACAATCGTCATGGTCACGCACAATATGCAACAGGCGACGCGAGTGTCCGACAGGACCGCCTTTTTCCTCCTGGGGGAAATCATCGAAGTCAATCAAACAGAAACCCTCTTCTCGCTGCCCAAGGACAAGCGTACTGAAGATTACATCACCGGGAGATTTGGATAATGAGAAACCGTTTTGATTCCCAACTCGAAATTTTAAGCAACACAATCGAAGAAATGGGTTCCCTTGTCGAAGATTCTTTAAGGGCCGCCATTGAAACCCTTTCTTCTTTGGACCGCGCCACAGCTAAGCACATTGTCGCGGCCGACAAGGAAATCGACCAAAAACAAAAAGAAATCGAAGGGCTCTGTCTGCGCCTCCTTTTAAGCCAACAGCCTGTAGCTCGTGACCTTCGATTGATTTCCGCCTCCCTCAAAATGGTCGGAGACTTAGAACGCATTGGCGACCAGGCCGCAGATATCGCAGAAATCGTCGCCTACACGGACCCAAGCGATGCACCAATCCAGCTCGAAGCGATTCCCGCCATGGGCAAGGCAACCCTGCTAATGCTCGGCCAAAGCGTGAGCGCCTTTACCGATAGGGACTTGCACTTGGCTCGTCACGTCATCGACAGCGACGATACCGTAGACGCCTGTTTTGCCTCTGCCAAAAGAGAGCTCGTTCAAATCGTTAAGAATAACGAAAGCCGTGCCGAGAGCGCCATCAACTCCATTATGGTTGCCAAATACTTGGAACGCATTGGTGACCACGCGATGAACGTTGCGCAATGGGCAATCTTTGCCGAAACAGGAACGCATCACGGTGTAAGCTTGATCAACGGCGCAACGGAAATCGACGACAAATAATCCCTATCCATCCAAGCAAAAGTCCGGCAGGCGAAACGCCTAGCCGGATTTATAACCTATTAAACAAAAAGCCCTTGCGCTTGGCCGGGTAAAGATATTCCTTATAACCTTCCGGATGAAAATCGATCTGGTTCATTTCCGCCTTGACTTCTTGCATACAAAAGACGTCCGCATCGATCTTTGCGAGAAAATCCGGAAGACCTTTTTTGATGCAGGCGCGAATTCCTGCGACATTCCAAGAGACAAGTCTCATGTAAAAATCCTTTCTTTGATAAACCTTGAAAACTAATCTTTGATACAGCGGACCGAAAAGCCCAACTGCTTATTGACCGAACTCGATCCCGTCGCAGAATGACTGTTATAAAAGAAATACCATGGGAACGCTTTACTTTTGTCATTCGTTTCTGTTGAACTCCAAAAAGCCGCAACTTCTCCCATTTTCACTACGCCGCCGTCGTTAAAATATCCCGCAGGCACAATCGAAAATCCATATTGATCATTGCCGTTTCCGCTCGATTCCCAACCGGTTAAAGATTTTAAATACTTCCCAGCCGAATCGAACGAACCTACAGCTATCGCCAATGTTTTCCATTCATCAAAAGTTGGCAAGTGCCATTCCGCAGGGCATACGGTATCTGCAGCAGCCCAATTGTAATACTTTCCGAATTCCAAATGGCCAGTCGCAGAATCCGACGCGTCCGTTGCATAGTTCAAATTTTCTGCGAACCAGATTTGATTGCCTATATTGACCGTCTTGTAAATTTGTCCGTCACGCTGGTCCCTGTATTCCCCGTAATGAATTTTTGGATTCAGATTCAACCAGGACGCCTTCACGCTGCTTGAACTTGATTCAAGCAAAAAAAATCTCCGACGACGATGAAGACGCCTCTACCGACGATGACAAGGATTCCGTCGAGGAGGAACTTTCCAAAAATTCCTGCGAAGAAGATTCTATAACGGCTTCGCACGAAGACATCCCTTCATTAGAAGACGACATTGCAGAGCTCGATAACAGTTCCACATGACTGCTCGATGAATAAAAAAAGACTTTCTTTTCCGAAGAAGAAGATCGGGCATCGCTCGAAAATTCTTTTTCGTCTGAACTCGATACACTGCTGCTAAACGCCGACGAAGACTCTTCTTTTAACGGATTTGATGCCGTATCATCACACGCGACGAAGAAAAGAAGCATTATGCAAAACAAATTCAAAAATTTCATTTGTTAAATGTAGAATTTTCACCTATCGAGTCTCAATTATTTTTCTACCCTCTTACAAAAAAGCTATGTTTCAAAAGTAAATATTTTAGGAGAACGCCATGAGCGAAGAAATTCCGTACAAGATTTATCTTTCCGAAAAAGAAATTCCGACCAACTGGTACAACATCCGTGCCGACATGAAGAACAAGCCGGCCCCTCTGCTGAACCCGGGCACTCTTCAGCCTCTCACGTTTGAAGAACTCACCCCGATCTTCTGCGAAGAGCTCGTCAAACAGGAACTTGACAACGATACTCCGTGGATTCCTATTCCGGAAGAAGTCCGCAACTTCTACAAAATGTACCGCCCGTCGCCGCTTGTTCGCGCCTACTGTCTCGAAAAGGCTCTCGGCACCCCGGCAAAAATCTATTACAAGTTCGAAGGTAACAATACAAGCGGAAGCCATAAGCTGAACTCCGCCATTGCCCAGGCCTATTACGCAAAGAAACAAGGCTTGAAGGGTGTCACGACCGAAACGGGTGCTGGCCAGTGGGGCACTGCCCTTTCGATGGCTTGCGCCTACTTTGGACTGGACTGCAAAGTTTACATGGTGAAGGTTTCTTATGAACAGAAGCCATTCCGCCGCGAAGTGATGCGCACCTATGGCGCAAGCGTTACCCCGTCTCCGTCCATGACCACGGAAATCGGTCGCAAGATCAACGCCGAATACCCGGGCACCTCCGGAAGCCTCGGTTGCGCCATTTCCGAAGCTGTGGAAGCGGCTCTGAATCTGGATGGCTACCGTTATGAACTCGGTTCCGTTCTGAACCAGGTCCTTTTGCACCAGACAATCATCGGTCTCGAAACCAAGGCCGCCCTCGACAAGTACAACATCGTTCCGGATACAATCATCGGCTGCGCTGGCGGTGGTTCTAACCTCGGCGGCCTCGTTTCTCCGTTCCTCGGCGAAAAGATACGCGGCGAAAAGGACTACCAGATTATCGCAGTCGAACCGGCATCCTGCCCGAGCTTGACCCGTGGCGTATTTGCTTACGACTTCTGCGATACCGGTCACGTTTGCCCGCTCGCCAAGATGTACACGCTCGGTTCTGAATTCATACCGTCTGCAAACCACGCAGGTGGTCTTCGCTACCACGGTATGACCCCAATTCTTTCCCAGGCTTTCCACGATGGCTTTATGGAAGCCCGTTCCGTGGAACAAACCCAGGTGTTCGAAGCCGCTACGCAGTTCGCACGTGTGGAAGGCATTCTCCCGGCACCGGAATCGAGCCACGCGATTCGTGTTGCGATTGACGAAGCTCTCAAGTGCAAGGAAACCGGCGAAGCAAAGACGATTGTCTTTGGCCTCACGGGTACCGGCTACTTCGATCTCAAGGCTTACGCAGCATACAACGACGGCAACATGAACGACTACATCCCGACGGATGAAGATCTTCAGGCAAGCATCAACAAAATCCCGCACTTCCCGGGCAACTTGGCTTAATCCGTCCGCGGTGTCATAACGAGCCGAAGGCGTGATTATCACAACGACATATTGAAAAAGGCGACGCTCTGCGCCGCCTTTTTTTACACCTTCAGACTTTTTAACGATAGCTGACGTTACACTTCAAACCGACCATGTTGCCGGTCCATTCGCTATAGTCGTCTTCCGTCGCCGCGTGCTGGTAGTAAAGTTCCACGCCGATACCGCCACGAGAACCGATGGTCCAATCCTTACCCGCCGAAATACGGAAAGAGAATCCGAAGTCATCGGTAAAGACTGCATTTTCATAATTAAAACGACCTGCACCGATCGAGCCTCCGACAAAAATATCCATCGGGAACCAATAAGAAGCGCCACCGCCCACATACAGGAACGAGATATTTTCATCGGTCATCGTCGCATCGGTCGAAACCGCGCCAATACCATAAACAGCCAAGTTCGGGATAATCGAGTAGCCGAGCTTCAAGTCAAACGCAAAGCCTTGCAAACCCTTGGATTCCACACCGGCATCGTCTATGCCAAGCGTTTCCAAAAAATTCGTAGCCGTATTCGAACCTTCCGTGCTACCGAACTGCAAACCGGCGCCGCCACTTGCATAAATGCCCGTGCGACCTTCACCAGCAAAAGCAAGAGATGCGCTCAAAAGCAATCCCGCAACCAAACCAATCATTTTCATAAGTTTATATTCCCTCTCATTTAAAACGAGGGCGTCATTGCCCCCGCCGGCGCAATAAACTAGAAAAGGATTTTTCAATGGGTGAACGTCAATTCAGAAAGACGCGACCGAAAAGCGTTAATTCTCGACGCATTGTCTTCTCTTTTGGGGTAAGTGAAGTTGCTGAGCAGCACCACGGCCTTCTTTTTTTGCGCATCCGCGACAATGCTTGAACCTGTAAAGCCCGTTTTGCCGAACATGTGCGAGTTGTGGACGCTTCCCATGAACTTTTCTGCATCGAGTTCCCAACCGAGAGCCGTACATTCCCCTTGCACTCGACCATCTAAAGCATTCGAAGAAACAAGGCTTAAAACGCCCGCAGGCATCACGCGCTTGCCTTCGAATTCCCCATCGTTCAAGATCATCGTCACGAATTTCAAAAGGTCCGGCACCGTGGAGAACATTCCCGCACTGCCGACCGGAAAGAACTTGCGCAAAACAAAGGCGCTTTCGTCGTGAATTTCGCCCTGAATCATTCGACCGCGCCAGTTATCTTCTTCGGTCGCCACGACTTCTTCTTTCTGCACACGAGTCAGCGGATCCCAGCCGGAACGCGTCATGCCAAGCGGCTTAAAAAATTCTTCTTCGCCCTGAGCCTGCAAACTTTTACCGCCCGAAATTCGCATTAGAACAAGCCCAAGCAAAATGCTCGCCGGATTGCCGTAATTGAAAATAGTTCCCGGTTGTTGTTTAAAGCGATACTGAAAAAGTGAATCCAATATCTGCTCCGGCGGAAGGCGCTTTAAGGAACTCATCGGTACTCGATAGTCGAGGCTGTGCGTCAGCAAATGACGCACTAGAATTTCGTTCCTGTAATTTGTACGCAATTCAGGAAGGAACTCGATGACTTTCGCATCTAAATCCAATTCTCCGTTTAAAACGCGTTTTAATGCAAGCGTCGATGTCGGGCAAACTTTTGTGACCGAAGCAATATCAAACACAGAATCTTCCGATGTGCCATAGGCACGAATCTCCATGCCTTCTTCCGATGTGAATCCGACAACCGCTTTAGAGAACACTCCACTTGCAATTGCACTTTCAAACAGGGTATTTAAGGATTTTTCAAATGCTTCGTTCATATAAATAAGATAGATTTTCAGCTAAGGGAAAAAATGGGAGAAACCAAATGGAAGAACAGATTGACGTTTTAGACAGCACCGGACAAAAGACCGGAGAAATTTGCCCGCGTAGCGAAGTCCACAAGCGAGGCCTTTGGCATCGCACGGTTCACATTTGGCTAATCGATAAAGCGGGCAAGATTCTGTTCCAGCTTCGCGCCCACGACAAAGAAAACAATCCGGGGCTTTACGATACCAGTTGTGCAGGACATATTTCCGCAGGCGATTCGAGCATCGACTCCGCCATCCGAGAAATTCGCGAAGAACTGGGGCTCAAAAAAAAGCCCGAAGATCTCACGTTTATTTTTGAAGCCGTCCACACAAGCGTTCTGAACGGCGGTTCTTACATCGACAACGAATATTACGACACGTACAAAGCGTTTATTTCCGAAGAAGAAAAATCACAGCTCGTACCGCAACCGCATGAAGTCGATGACTTCAAATTTTTCTCGGTGAAAGAGCTTCAAGAAGCGTTAGAAAAAACGCCGCAGAACTTTGTCTGTCATCCAAAAGATTTCGACTACCTGCTGCATTAAACCATCTTGCTTACAGTCGCCACGGCCTCTGAAGCGATGCCTTCTCCGCGACCGGTAAATCCTAGCTTTTCGCTCGTGCTCGCCTTCACGCCGATGCATTCTACAGGAATCTGCAATACGCGGGCAATGTTCGCCTTCATTTCTTCGCGATGCGGATTTACCTTCGGACGTTCGCAAATCACGACGCTGTCGAGGCTTTCAATTTTGCAGCCCGCCTTCACCACTTCTTCGCGGACGCGTCCGAGAAGAACCAAACTGTCAGCGTCCTTAAAAGCGGGATCGGTATCCGGGAAGTACGTGCCGATGTCCCCAAGGCCTGCGGCTCCAAGCAAGGCATCGCTAATCGCATGGAGCAAAACGTCCGCGTCGCTGTGGCCAAGGAGTCCCTTTTCATAAGGGATATCCACGCCGCCGATAATGCACTTGCGACCTTCCACGAGTTTATGAACATCAAATCCGATACCGGTGCGGAAAATCTTTTCCATTTTAAATCCTTTATTTTTGACTTTTTAAGCCAATATAAAATATTCGCCCAAACAAAAAGCGCTTCCAAAGAGCCATCGTGAGCCCCAAAGGGTCGAAGCAATCCAATCACTTCAGCAGGAATTGCGCTCCATTTTCAAGTTTTAGAATCACCGGATGCGCTGGCGTGTTCACCACTCCCCCGCTTTTCAATTTTCCCGATTTCAAAACCTTGCCGTTCAAATCAAAAAGCTGGAAAGACGTTTCGGAAGCAAGACCGGAAATCGAATATTGGGACGGCGAATTTTTAGAGACTTGAATCGAAGGGATGACATTTATTTTTGGTGTCGAAACGAAAGATCCGTCACAACTTCCATACGACCCGAACTTGGTTAACTTGAAACTGCCCGTAGCTGCGGAATCGCTCCAAAAAACAAGATGTACGGCGTTGTTATTTTGCAGTTCATCATACTTCGTTCCGGACAATTTAAATGTAAGATACCAAGAAAATTTTTCCCACGGAACGTTTATAACGGTAAGCGAATCCGAAGCCGGTATGGTTGCATATAAATCTATAGTTTCTATGGAGAACCCGTATTCCTTCAACCGGATGTCAAAGCGCATCGTAGAGGAATATTCCATGCAAAAGCCATTCCAAGCGGAAATGTCCACACTCTCTTGATCCCAATTCCAGGTGTTAAAACCGATGCCTACGCTATACCGCGAGCAACCGCCCCTCCCACTTGTGTCGACCTCAATCTGTTTTCCCAATATAAATTCTCCCACAATGCCTCCGTAAGCCCGCGTCAACGTCCCAAAGAAGTCTCCATAAATATCTTCTTTGACATCAGAAGGCCAGATCAAATCCGAATTTTCAACTTCAGTGCAATCGTCATACGAACCTTTGCCAAGTTCATACCAATACCCAGAACTTTCATCCGTTGATCCGGTTATCACACGGCCGGTTGTATCGACAGTAGCGTCCCAAAGAAATGTCGGATTCACTTCACGGGCATACAAAACCGAACAGACAACAAACAAAGCGATCGCTACAAATTTCATTTTTCCTCCATGCTAAAATGCGCAATGGCTGTTCCAAGTTTTTGACCGTGTCATCGCAAACGAAGTGAAGCGATCGATTACTTCAGCAGGAATTGCGCTCCATTTTCAAGCCTCAAAATCGCCGGATGCGTCGGAGCATTCACCACTCCTCCGCTTTTCAACGTTCCCGATTTCAAAACCTTGCCGTTCAAATCAAAAAGCAGGAAAGACGTTTCGGAAGCAAGGCCGGAAATCGAATATTGAGACGGCGAATTTTTAGAGACTTGAATCAAAGGGATGACATTTATTTTTGGTGTCGAAACGAAAGATCCGTCACAACTTCCATACGACCCGAACTTGGTCAACTTGAAACTGCCACTGGTTCCAGGATCTCCCATAAAAACAAGTCTAACTGCAGAATTATATTGAAGAGCGTTCTTCTATTGTTGAGCGACGATTCGGTCCCCAAAGAGTAAATCTAAACTTATCCCATGCGACATTTACAGTCACCAAAGAATCCGAGGCTTTCATCGAAGTGTAAATTTGCAAACACTCCTCGTCTTCATACAAACGTATTACAAAATCCATGGATGCAAAATACTCAATACAAAAACCACCCCATGCCGAAATGTCCACCTTTTGAAAATCCATATCCCAAGGATTAAAAGCGATACCGATATATGGTTGCTGTCCATCTTCCGGTGTAGATTCTTCGAGCCATTGCCCTATTACAAAATCACCTTGAATTGCTCCATAAGCTCTTGTCAAAGGGCCAAAAAAATCTCCTGTCGAATCTGTTTTTACATCTGACGGGAAAATCCATCTAGAAGATCCCCCAGCCCATTCGTCTTCCAATACATGCCAATACCCAGAGCTTTCATCCGTTGATCCGGTTATCATACGGCCCGTTGTATCGATGGTAGCATCCCAAAGAAATGTAGGATTCACTTCACGGGCATACAAAACAGAAAAGGCAACAAACAAAGCGATCGCTACAAACTTCATTTTCCCTCCATGCTAAAATGCATACCTCACCGACCGTAACAAAATTATAAGTTGCTTTTTATAATATAGCACATTTACCAGGGAAGACTCTAGGAAAAAAGGAACCCGCCGGCATAGCCAGCGGGTTTGAAACCTTTCAAGTGGATTGCTTGTCCCCATTGGGGATAACAAGACTACTGCAACAAGTTGCAGAGTCTTGTAAAGCCTATGCCCTCGCAATGACAGTGTCTTAGAATGTCTTCACCTGAAAAAGGATCGGCTTTAAAGCAAGGCACACGAGTGTAATCGACGTCACCGTCACGCCCAAGCGGAGCAAGAAGTACGTCGAAGAGCTCAAAGCGTTTTCATTCTTAGCGTCATCCGTCTTTTCTGCCGGAGCAAAGATCGAAATCGCCACGCGCAAGTAATAATAAATGGCAACGATTGAGAACACAAAGCCGAATGCCGCGAGAGCGACAAAGCCCGAGCTCACCACGCCCGAGAACAAGACGAACTTGGCGAGGAATCCAGAAAGCGGCGGAAGGCCAGCAAGGCTTGCGAGGCAAACCACAGCCGCGATGCCTTCGAGCGGACGGCGACGGCCCTGACCGCGAATGTCATCCAGATTTTCCTTTTCGTCGTTCTTGCCGCTAAAGGCAGAGATCGCAGCAAGCGCACCAGCAGAACCCAGAGCGTAAGTCACCAGGAAGTAGTACATTGCACTCAAATCCTTGCTCACAAGGCCGAGCACCATAAAGCCCGCGTTCATCACCGCCGAGAATGCGATAATGCGACGGATCGACTTCTGGGCAATTCCCGAAAGCGAACCGATCACAATCGAAAGAATCGCCACGACAATCATTACCGGGGCAAGCTTTTCCACGCCGGAACGCATCCAAAGAGCACCGAGGGCCGCGAGAGCGCCGACCTTCACGACAGCCGCCATGAAGCCCGTGACCGCAACAGACGCACCCGAATAGACATCTGCCACCCAGAAATGAATCGGAGCGGCGCCCGCCTTGAAGAGGAGCGCAAAAGACGAAAGCAGAACACCCGCGGAATAAAGGAGTTCGCGACCAGCGAGCACCTTACCGCCAAAATGAGTCGTTCCCGTTGCACCGTAGATTAAAGACATACCGTAAAGGAAGACAACGCTAAAGACAGCGCCCGTCACAAAGTACTTGAACGTCGCTTCGTTCGCATTGCGATCCTTGCGGCGCAAGCCGACAAGGCCGTAAATCGGGTAAGCAGCCAATTCCATTCCGACAAAAAGCGGAATGAAATCCACCGACTGCACCATGATCAGCACACCGACCGTTGCGAGAAGCGCAAGGCCATACGGTTCACCCGCCGGATACTTTTCACGTGCAAGCGTTACCTGCAACCCTCCGATACCAAGGAATGCGCAAAGCAACACGGCAAGGGAAAGGACCATGCGGAGCGCGCCCATTTCAAAGAATCCGAAAAGCGGAGCGGCATCCACTTTCACAAATACAAACGAGATTGCAGAAAGCACAAGGAACGCGCTTGCAACCCAAGGAAGCACCTTCTGCTTGTTTTTATCTGCAACAAACGGTTCCGTAGCGATGCAAACCATGGCGCCAAACGCAACGATTGCCATCGGAAGGAGATTCACAAAACTAGCGGACATCTTCAGCCTCCACTTGTTTTACTTCTTGTTCAGCCGTAGCCGTTTCTGCTACAGCCTTTTCTTCGGCTTCCGTCACAACCTGCGCTTCGACAGCGGCCGTATCCGCAGAAACCGGTTCAGCCGAGACCTGCTCAGTCATTTCGGCTACAGCGGCCGGCTGGGAAGCGGCTTCGATTGCAGCTTCAATTTCTGCCTGCTGATCTTCCGTCACGCGGGTATAATCAAGCGAGCTTGTGATCGGCAGCGGGAACACGCCGAAAACGATCAAGAGAATCAAAAGCGGCGCCGTCGCCACCGCATCCGCAATCGGGAAGCGGAGCTTCTTTTGGTCTTCCGAGATTTCACCCGGTTCGCCGAAGAGCACCTTCTGAATCAAACGCAACATGTAAACACCGGTCAAGATGATGCAAAGACCAGCGACAACCGCCGCGACCTTGCTCACACCCCAAAGACCGAGGAGTACAAGGAATTCTCCGACAAAGCCAGCCGTACCCGGAATTGCAATCGCGAGAATGCTTGCCACGCCAAAGAAGAAGCCGAACACCGGATAACGGCTCGCAAAGCCGCCCATCTTGTCGAGGCAGCGGTGACCTGCGAAACGTTCCGCAGAGCCCGAGAGAATGAAGAGGGCAGAAGCAGAAAGTCCGTGTCCAACAAGCATCACGAGCACCGCCGGGAACACTTCCACGTTAAGCGTAAAGATACCGGCAATCGCAAGACCCAAGTGACCCATGGAGCTAAATGCAAGGAGCTTTTTGATATCCTTGGCACGCATCGCCATAAAGGCGCCGTACACAGCCGTCAAAAGGCCGAATCCGAGAAGAAGCATGCCGTTCTTGAAAGCGACTTCCGGGAAGATCGCAATCACCCAGAAGTAGAAGCCGTAAACGCCAGCCTTCGACATGGCACCCGTCAAAACAGCGCTCAGGCTTGCCGGAGCTTCTGCATAGGTCTCTGCCTGCCAACCGTGCAACGGGAAGAGCGGAGTCTTTACCCAGAACGCAGCGGCAAAGCACCAGAAGAGAATCGTCTGCGTGGATTCCGGAAGAGCCTGCGCGGCCTGTGCAACCGGGAGCACGTAAGAAGATCCTGCAATGGAAATCAAATACCAGAGAGCGACTGCCATCGGAGCAGAACCGATGAGCGTGTAAAGGGCAAAGTTCGCTGCCGCTTTACGACGTTCAGATCCTCCGTAAGAACCGATGAGGATTGCTGCCGGGAGAACGAGCGCTTCGAAGAAGAAGAAGAACAGCACCGCGTCCGAAGCGAGGAACGTACCGTTCAAGGCTCCGAGAAGTGCGAACATTCCAATGGCGAAGTTGCGGTAGTTACCGCCCGTCGTCTTTCGAGCGCTGATTAAAGCAGCCAGCGTAATGATGTTAGCGAGGAACACCATCCAAGCGGAGAATCCATTCACCGCAAAGGAGAGCGTTACCGTTATGCCCGCGCCAGGGATCGTAAACCATTCCATCGGAGTGGTGTTGTAATCTCCTGCAAGGAGAAGCGTCAAGCTTCCGCAGAAGAGCGTCGCCGCAAGAATCACCGCAAGGCGAGATGCCGAACGGGCATCCTTACCAGAAGCGGCAACCATGAAAAGGGCGGCGAGGAACGGAGCAAAAACCAGTGCGTATAACATTAGGAAAGCCCTCCGCAGAGATAGACCACAATGCCAATGACCGCAACACCTGCGATGCTCAACGCGACCTGCAGGCGAACATTGCGAACCTGAAGGGAACGCAGACCGTCACCCACGATGAACACGAGCGAGCAAACCATCCATTGCAAAATCTGAACGAACTTGTCGATGACCATATCCGTCACCAGGGCAAGGAAGTTAAAGACCTTGATCACAATATTGTGGATATAGTCGAAGAAGAACGTCCAATCGCGAGCGCCGCCGACCGGAGTCGTGTCCGCATTTTTCTTGAGCTGCGGGATGCGCTTGTTCATGAAGATTTTATAGCCAACAGCTGCACCGACAATCGCCGCAGCCGTACCGAGAGCGGCAAAGAAAAGTGCAGACGGCATAAACGCCGGGGCCTTTTCCAAGAAGTGCGCCATCTTTTGAGCATAACCGACAGCCGGAGCAAGCCACTGTTCAAACCAGTTGGCGCCGTTCACGAACACGTTCCAGAAGTAGCCGGAGAATGCCGAACCAATCGCAAGAACGATCATCGGGAATGTCATGGAGAACGGAGCTTCATGGATCTGATCGTCACGCAGTTCGCCACGGTACTTGCCAAGGAACACGAGAACCATCAGACGGGTCATGTACACAGCCGTAATCACCGCGGTCAAAAGGCCTACGCCGTAAAGGACCGGGCCGAGAACCGGGGAGAATTCAAAGACGCGTTCGAGAATCAAATCCTTTGAGAAGAAGCCGGAGAATCCCGGAAAACCGATAATCGCGAGGTATGCAAAGAGCATCGTTAACGCGGTAATCGGAGTCTTCTTCAAAAGACCGCCCATCTTGCGCATATCCTGTTCGCCGGCAAGAGCGTGCATCACAGCACCTGCGCCGAGGAAGAGCGTCGCCTTGAAGAAGGCATGGGTGAACACGTGGAAAATCGAAACGTCGAAGGCCGAAACGCCAGCCGCCATGAACATATAGCCGAGCTGGGAAATCGTCGAGTAGGCGAGAACCTTCTTGATGTCGTTCTGGAGAAGACCTGCGACAGCTGCCCAGAAAGCGGTCAGCATACCGACAAGTGCAATCACCGGAAGCACGCCCGGAAGAATCACAAAGAACTGAGAGAGACGGGCCACGAGATAAACACCAGCCGTCACCATCGTTGCAGCATGGATCAACGCAGAAACCGGAGTAGGACCCGCCATTGCATCCGGGAGCCAGGTGAGGAGCGGAATTTGAGCGCTCTTTGCCGTGCAAGCCCAGAAGAAGAGAAGTCCAGCAGCCGTGAGGAGCGGAAGGCTCGTCGTAATCATTTCTGCCGAAGCCGGATTCACGATCCAAGCGAGAAGATCCGTGTAATTCAAAAGGCTCGAACCGCCGACCGTCACGAGAGCGGCCATACCGAGAAGGAAGCCGACGTCACCGACACGGTTCACGAGGAATGCCTTGTTAGCAGCCTTGCAGTTCTTCAAATCCTTGTTCCAGAAACCGATGAGGAGGTAAGAGCAAAGGCCCACACCTTCCCAACCGAGGAACGTGAGAACCAAGGAGTCCGAAAGAACGAGCACGATCATGCTGAACACGAACAGGTTGATGTAAGCAAAGAACTTGGCAAAGCCGCGATCCTTGTGCATGTAACCCGTCGAGTACATCGTGATGAGCGTCGCAATGCCCGTGATGAAGAGAAGCATTGTACGGGAAAGCCCATCAAAGAGGAATCCGAAGTGTGCCTGGAACAACGGAGTGTCGATCCAGTTGCAGAGAGTTTCGTGAATGCCTTCTGCCGGCATATTCCAGCCGATGAACGCTGTCGAAGCAAAGGCAAGGAGCGGGAAGATCACGGAGATCGTGCCCACAAGACCTTCATCAGGACCCTTTTCACTTTCAGAAGAAGCGAGAGCGATAAGCGTAAGCACCACCACGCCAACGAGAGGGAAAAGAGGAATTAACCAAAGAGGAATCATTTTCTGTTACCCCCTCATATTGGAATAGTTATCAACATCCGCGCTATCCTGATTTCTAAAAATCAAGATGATGATCGCAAGGCCGACGCAAGCTTCTGCCGCTGCGACCGCAATCGTAAAGAGCGGGATAATCTGACCGGTAACGCTCACCGTATCGGCAAACGTCTTCGAGAATCCGACAAGGCTCAGGTTCACCGCGTTCAGCGCAAGTTCCACGCCCATCAGAACGAAGAACACGTTACGCCGGCAGAGAGCCGTGGCGATACCGAGGGACATGAGGATCAACGCCAAAATTTGAACGTACATCGCGTGCATTAGTGAACCTCCTCAAGCTTCGCATTCTCCGAATCCGAAGCGATACGCTTACGGGCGAGAATGACAGCCGTCGCCATTGCAGAAAGCAGCACAAGGCCGATCGCAAGGACAATCAGATAATAGCCGTTGCCGTCAGCGCTTACGTTGAAAAGCGCCTTCGCCGTGACATCAACACCGCCACGCACCGTAGCCGGGTTAAAGTCGAACGAAGCATGGCAAAGCACGATCGAAGTGAGGGCAGCCACCGCCAAAACGGAGAACAGCACAAAAATCGAAACCTTGTCGAACCGTTTTGTCGTATTGTCACGCGAGCCGTTCAGCACAAGAATGATGAACATGAGGAGCGTCATGACAGCGCCTGCATAAACCATGATCTGGACAGCTCCGACGAAAGGGCTTCCCAAAAGGCCGTAAATGCCGGCCAGGGAAAGCATCGTCGTGACCATCGCAATCGAAGCATAGAGCGGATGCTTCGTGAAGAAGATGCAAAGGGAGCATCCCACCGCGATCACCGCCAAGATAATGAAGTAAATGAGAGCTAGCATTTGACTTCTCCCCAGACTTCGAGAGCCTGCTTATTTTGTGTTCCGCCCGGAGCTACCTGGCTCTGCGGGTCATCCGGATAATCCTTCGGATTCCAGCTTGTCAAATCCGTAAGGTTCACGATGAAGTCCTTACGTTTCGGATGGACAAAGCTCGTTTCGCAGGTATCCATGCGAAGAGCGTCAACCGGGCAAGCTTCCACGCAAAGGCCGCAGAAGATGCACACGGAATGGTCGATTTCAAAGCGAGAAGCCTTCTTTTCGATACGTCCGTCCGTGGACTGCGCCGCTTCGATAAAGATGCAGTGAGCCGGGCAAGCCGATGCGCACATAAAGCATGCAACGCAACGCGGCGAACCATCCGGGCGCACCATTATTCGATGCTTGGCACGGTAGTCACGCGGAATGTAAGGCTTAACTTCCGGATAACCAGTCGTCGGGAGCGTTTCGTAGCGGAAGAAACCGCGTAAAAAGTGCTTGATTGTCGTGTAGAGACCGCGGAACGCTTCGAAAATGTAGAGGCGTTCGATCAAGTTCATTTCTTTGTGTTTAACAACGCGAACCATTAGTTGCCTCCCATGACGAGTTTAGCGATAACGGCAGTCACCACCAAGTTCAACAGGGCAATGTTCAAAAGGATCTTCCAGCCGAGATGCATAATCTGGTCGTAGCGGAAACGCGGGAGCGTCCAGCGGACCCAAATCCAGATCCAGCAGAAGAACACCGTCTTAATCATCAAAACGAGGAACTGCACAGCGGCAGTACCGAGAGCGGTACCGATGCCATAAACCGGAAGGCCATTCACGATCGTCGATTCCGGATGGACAAAAAGTCCGGAAAGAACAGCCAGAGCGATGAACACAGGGACAGCGATCCAAGCGATGATCTTGTAAAGGAGATATTCCTTGTTGATTTCATCCTTGTTCGAAGCTTTACCCTTGTTGAATTCGCGGAGCCAGCGGTAAACCATGTGAAGGAATGCGAGGGCGAGGAAGGCGCAGATGCCGAAAAGAACGGCAAGGACAGTGCCAAAGTTCGCCTGCACATCGGCAGTCGTCATGAACGGAATCGAATAGCCGCCAAGGAAGAGCGTTGCCATGAGAATACTGTTGATTCCCACATGGCCATATTCTCCCATGTAGAACATACCGAACTGCATTGCGCCATATTCCGTATGATAACCAGCGACAAGTTCCGGGTCGCCTTCCGAAACGTCGAACGGAGGACGTCCTGTTTCGGCAATCGCAGCCAAAAGGAAGCAGAAGAACGCCACCGGCTGGACGAAAATGCCCCAGACGTGCGTTTCCTGCCAGTTCACAATTCCTTCGACATTGAACGTGCCTGCAAGCAGGACCATGCCCATCATCGAAAGGCCAAGGCAAACTTCATAACTGATGCTCGTAGCCGTTGCACGGAGAGCGCCCAGGAGCGGGAACTTCGACTTGGAAGCCCAACCCGAAAGCACCGTACCAAAAACCGAGAGCGAAGAAAGACCGAACATAAGCAGAATGCCGATGTCCGTATCCACGTTCGCAGCCGGAATGTGCACCACCGTATCGCCGAACGTAAAGTTCAAGGAAGCGAAGTACGGAAGAACACACGGCGTAAGCAGCGTGAGCCCAAACGGGATGGCCGGAGCGAGCGAGAATAGAACCTTATGAACACTCTTCGGTTCATAAATTTCCTTGAAGAAAAGCTTCAAGCCGTCGCAGCAGTTTTGGATCCAACCAAAGGCGCGAATCTTTCCGAAGAACGGAATCTTGATGTAGGAGCGGTTCGGGCCTTGACGGTCCTGAATGAAACCTGCACCACGGCGTTCCATCGGAATCAAGAGAAGAATGAAGAGCACTGGGATGAAAGCGAGCGCGAGCTTCGCAATCGTCAGAAGCCATTCAATCCAAGTTTTGGATTCAATCAATTCCATCATACGGCAGCATCTCCATCGAGCAATTCGCCCGTGCTATGAATGGCATCCAAAGAGAACTTCGCAAGCTTCGGAGCGAACTCGCCCGCCTTTTTGAAGGCGATAGCCGCACTCGTTACATCTTCACCGGCAAGGGCGAAGAGAACAGAGAACAGCGGAGCAAGTTCTGCATCCGGAGAAGTCGGAGCCGCATTCAGCTTTTGAAGGATCGAATTCACGTTCACCATGGATCCGCTTACTTCGGACCAGTGGTTGACGCCGTAAACCGTCGAAGACTTCTTTGCCGTTTCATCGTTCTTTGCAGAAATCGAAACGCGGTTCGGAATGACTTCAAGAGACTTTGCCTTCGAAGCGTCGCTACCCCACAGGTCTGCGGAAAGCGAAACGAGCGTCTTAAATTCGGAAGCGCGCTTGGCGAGGTCTTCTGCCGTCTGGGTAAAGCCAAACAGGGCGAAGCCTGCGCGGTTTGCCACCGGGTCCCCGCTCTTCGAAAGTCCGTCTGGAGTTCCTACCGGAGCGAAGGTTCCGACAAAGACTTCGGCGCGAGCCCCGAGCTTGTTCACAAGCGTCTTGAGGGCCAGAGCGTCTTCGTTCGTTGCACTTCCACCGAGGACGAATGCGATCTTGCCTTCGCCTTCGAGAGCCTTCTTCAAGGCGTCCAGGTTACCGACCGGCAAACGGTCCTTGGTAAACTGCTGGAAAGCGAGACGGCTCGTATTCGAAATCCAGGTGCGGTTCACTTCCGGATTGCAGCGCGGCATCACGCGCCAGATATATCCGTTGTTGTGATCGAGCCAGATGTTTGCGCCAAGGGAATCATCCATGGAGATGGTCGCCGTGCGAGAAAGCATCCAAACGCGCTGCTGGAAGCGGAAATACTTCGCAGTCATTGCGCCGGTCGGGCAAACGTCCGAGACGCAAAGGTCATATTCGTGATCGAGTTTGCGACCCGGGAATGTGGTGATGTAAGTCTTGTCGGCACGGAGCGCGAGCTGCAACTGTTCATCGCCGGCGACATCGCGCATGAAGCGGACGCAACGGTCACACTGCACGCAGCGTTCTTCATCGAGGAAGATCCGCGGGCCAATGTCCACACGCTTACCGCCACGGAGCTGACCCTTGGTGTCGTAGAACTGATGATCCGGATTGCCGTGGTAGTTTTTACCGACTTCTGGGTAAAGGCGGCTCGTATCCTTGCCCGCTTCCACGTAGTTTTCCTGGAGCGTGCATTCACCCGCCTTGTCGCAGATTGGACAATCGAGCGGATGGTTCAGCAGCATAAATTCGGAGACTGCTGCACGAGCGTTCTTCACGCGTTCGCTAGAACGCGGTGTCGAAATTTTCATTCCTTCCTTCACCGGGGTGAAACAGGAAATGATCAGAGCCTTTCCGCGCGGACCTTCCGTTTCGACGAGGCACTGGCGACAGTTACCAGAGACCGGCAAATACGGATGATAGCAAACGTGCGGGGTTTCAATGCCGACAGCTTTCAAAGCTTCGAGCAGGTTAGTATCGCCCGGCACTTCCACATTCTGACCATCGACCTCGATTGTAACTCGAGGACTCTTGGCAGTCGGAAGATGAGGCATGTTGTAATGATTGCTCATAAGATTACCAGTATGCTCCCAGACGAACGGTCGGTCTCAAGCGGGGTTCCGCATGATTCGGGTTCTTCGCGATATATTCCTCAAAGTCAGCACGATACTTTCTCGTGTAAACATTCAGCGGGCCACCGAGAGAAATCGAAAGCGGACAGATAGTCGTTCCGCCGAAACCAGCGGAAATTCCCTGCAACAGTTCGATATCCCCATCATGACCTTCGCCGCGCATGATCGCATCGAGAACGCGCTTGGCAAAGCCTGTACCTTCACGGCACGGCGTGCACTGACCACAGGATTCATGTGAATAGAAATGACCGAGGACATCCAGAATGTCGACCGCGTTATGCGTATCGTTGAACACGATAATTGCACCCGAACCGAACATGGTCTTCAAAGAGGCCATACATTCGTAGTCGAGAGTTGCATTCTGGCATTCTTCGGGAAGGAGCGGCGGGCAGGATGAACCACCCGGAATCACACCCTTCAGGTTACCGATAATTCCCTGACAGTATTCTTCGCTCGTGAGCATTTCCATAAGCGGCGTACCGAGAGGCGCTTCATAAAGGCCCGGACGTTTCACGTCACCGGAAACGCAGAACACCTTTGTACCGTGAGCACGCGGAGTGCCCATCTTCGTGTATTCTTCCACCGGATGGGAGAAAATCCACGGAAGCGACATGATCGTTTCCACGTTGTTCACGCAGGTCGGAGAAGCCCAGGCGCCAGCGACCGCCGGGAAAGGAGGCTTCAAACGCGGCTGGCCCTTTTGACCTTCGAGCGAGTTGATCAGAGCGGTTTCTTCACCGCAAATGTAAGCGCCAGCGCCACGGTGCACAAAGATATCGAAGCTGAACTTCGTACCCATGATGTTTTCACCGAGATAACCGGCAGCATAAGCTTCATTCAAAGCCTTGTTCACGCTTTCGATGCACGGGAGGAATTCACCACGTGCATAGATATAAGCCGTACGAGCGCCGAGAGCCCAGCCCGCAATAATCAAACCTTCGATCAAGCGGTGCGGATCTTCCAACAGAAGGAAGTGATCCTTGTACGTACCGCCTTCGCCTTCGTCAGCGTTCACCACGATATACACAGGCTTGCCCGTGTTACGCGGAACGAAGCTCCACTTCATGCCGGTCGGGAATCCCGCACCGCCACGTCCGCGGAGACCGGCGCGCTGAACGCGATCAATCACTTCGAACTGAGACATTTCGAACAGAGACTTGGAAATGGTGGAATAGCCGCCGAGCTTCTTGTAAGCGTCGATGCTCTGAGCGTGCTTTCCAAAGTTTCCAGTGCAAACCTTCATCGAATCTTGCATCGTTAACCCGCCTTCTTTGCTGTTGCAGGAGCTGCTGCAGGAGCTTCCGGTGGAGGAGGGGGAGGAGGCGCAGCCTTC
Source organism: Hallerella succinigenes (assembly GCF_002797675.1). Classification (NCBI taxonomy): domain Bacteria; kingdom Pseudomonadati; phylum Fibrobacterota; class Fibrobacteria; order Fibrobacterales; family Fibrobacteraceae; genus Hallerella; species Hallerella succinigenes. Next base: position 1,098,729 of record NZ_PGEX01000001.1, read on the forward strand.
GCCTTGCAAACCTGGGACGGCTTGGCAGTGCGAGTTCCGCTGACCGCAATCATGCGGTATTCATCCCCGATCTTACCTTCGGGATCCACGAACTGTTTGTCTTTGACACCCGGCTTACCCACTTCGGTCCAGGTTCCGTTCGTATTCTTTTCTACGGTGATTTCCGTAAATTCAGGAGCGCCCTTCCAAGTGAGGGTAGCGCCATTGTCGTCGACGAGAGCATTTACGCCGAGCACCGGAGAAGGCGGGGCGTAATCGGAAACCTGCGGCTTTGCCGTTGCGCCCGGAGCACCCGGGTGCCCGCCGTGGCCCTTTACCATGCCGCCGAGAACTTCACGCGGAGGTTCCTTTGGATACTTGGCAGCACGATCTCTGCACCACTGCAGAATCTTGTCGAGACGTTCCGGAGTGAGGCATTCACCCGGTTTCAAAGTCAATTCGCCGTTTTCGACGTTCGTTGCAAAGTCGTCGTTCACAATCATCGCCGGAGCGTTACCGCAAGCGGCAAGGCATTCGACTTCGACGATCGTAAAAAGGCCGTCCTTGGTCGTTTCACCCGGCTTCAAGTCGAGCACGCGGCGTGCATACTGAAGCATGCTTTCGGCGCCACGCAAGTGGCAGCTGATGTTGTGGCAGAACTGCAACAGGAATCTTCCCGTCGGAGCGTGCTTGTACATCGTATAGAACGTTGCAACGCCGTAAGCGTGTGCCGCAGAGCATTTGCAAACGTCGGCAGCCCAACGGATCGCTTCGTGCGGAAGCCAGCCGATTGCATCCTGGGCAACCCAGAGCACTTCGAGAAGAGCGCCCTGCGCGACCGGATAACGGGAGAGCAAATCCGCGATGCGGATCTTGACTTCAGCCGTTTCGAGCAGCGGAGCGATTTCGCCCCAAGTCGGCTGCTTTTGAATCTTGTTCGCATGACCGCACTGGTCCACTGCGCCCGGAAGAACTTCAACTGGGGACGGACCTTTGGAATAAGAAAGAATGTTATTCGCAACGTCCTGAATTGCACCGGTAATATGACTCATCTGTCCAATTCTCCCGCGATAATGTTGATGCTCGAAAGGCATGCAATCGAGTCTGCAATCATGCCGCCTTCCACGAGTTCATGGAACGCAGCGAACTGCGTAAAGCAAGGCGGACGCACCTTCACACGCCAAGGATGACCCGAGCCATCCGAAACGAGGGTGAAGCCGAGTTCGCCGTTAGCCGTTTCCGTTCCGCAGTAATATTCACCCGCCGGAACGCGAATGCCTTCGAAGACACTCTTGAAGCGGCCAGCCAAAGCTTCCATGTCTTGATAAACACGTTCATGAGACGGAACGCGCACGCGCGGATCTTCGACACTCACAGGACCCGGAGCAAGACGCTTCAGAGCCTGGCGAATGATCTTCAAAGATTCTTCCGCTTCGGCGAGACGGACCATAAGGCGGTCATAGACGTCACCACGGGTACCGGTCACCACGTTCCAGTCATAAGTTTCATAATCCCAATACGGTTCGTCCTTGCGAACATCACTGGCGACGCCCGTTGCACGAAGGCATGGTCCCGTCCAGCCGTAGCTGATCGCCTTTTCCGGCGTCATGCAGCCGACGTTCACCGTACGATCGAGGAAGATACGGTTGCGGTCAAAGCAAGCGTGCACATCGTGCAGGTTCTTCTCGACCGTCTTGCAAACCGCGAGAACATCTTCTTCAAAGCCTTCGTAAGTGTCGCGATAAAGTCCGCCGATACGGCCGTAGCTGTTCGTGAGACGAGCGCCGGTCAATTTTTCCCAAATGCGCATCGTCTGTTCACGGGAATCGAACAAGTAAAAGAAGCCCGTCGTCGAGCCCAAGTCCTGGGCCGCAGCAGCGTCACAAATAAAGTGATCCGCGATACGGGAAAGTTCGTTCACAATCACGCGGATAACCTTTGCACGTTCCGGGATTTCGATGCCGAGCATCTTTTCCACAGCACGGCAGTACGCGAAGTTGTTCATCATCGCGGAGCAATAGTCCAAGCGGTCGGTAAGCGGCAAAACCTGTTGCCAGGTTCCGCGTTCCGCCATCTTTTCAAAGCCGCGGTGCAAGTAACCGATTTCACCGACAGAAGCAGCGATGTTTTCACCGTCCAAAGCCGTAATGTAGCGCAAGCATCCGTGCGTCGCACCATGCGACGGACCGATGTTCAACACCATCAAATTCTTTTCTTCGCCTTCAGGAGTCAGCACTTTCATTTTTTAATACTCCCTTGCAGATATTCTTCTTCAGACGGATTGATTTCTTCCGGGCGCTCGAGAATACGGTAGCCCTTGGACTCCAAACGTTTTTCCAAAGTCGGATACAGGTAGTCGTTCGTCGAGAGCCATTGACGACGGTGAGCCGGGTAGTCCTTGCGGAGCGGATGGCCCACGAATTCTACGTGGTTCAAAATACGGCGCAGGTCCGGATGACCTTCAAAGATCACGCCGTACTGGTCGTAAACTTCACGTTCCTGCCAGTTGGCAATGGCGTAAAGATCCGAAATCGTCGGGACCTTCAGGTCGGCTTCTTCGACAAGAACCTTGACCATCATGCGCTTGGCTGGTTCGTAAACGCTCTTGAAAACGTATTCGACCGCAAAGCGAGGTCCGACATAATCCTTAAAACCGAGATAGTCGATGCCGACGACATCCATCAGCATGTCAAGTCCGAGTTCGTCACGAATAGCAAGCACCGTCGCATGCAAATTGCAACGGTCCACCACTACCGTCAGTCCCCACGGATTCTTTTCAGACCGAACGGCTCCGAACTTTTCGAGAGCCTTGAGCGCAGCTTCTTCGAAAGCCTGACGAGCTTCCGGAGTCGCGACGATCGGCTCTTTCACGTTGTCTAGAGATGTGGCCATTACGGATTCTCCTTCCAAAATTCCGCTTTGCGGATAGCGGTATTCTTTAAGCATTCCGCCTTTTCCTTGAGCTCCAATACCTTTGCACGGGAGTATTCCGAAAGCTCCTGCTTCGCCTGAGCGGTCTTCGCCTGGAGCAGTTCCCACTGTTCCTTCAGGCGTTCCTTACGTTTTGCCATGTAGGATTCATCCGAAACCTTCTTCTGGATTTCGAACATCGCATCGAAGAAGGCTTCCGGACGGCTCGGGCAGCCGCCGATATAAACATCGACCGGAATAATGTTATCGATACCCGGGACTGTGCAGTAGCAGTCGTATACACCGCCGGACGTTGCACAGGCACCCATCGCAATCACCCACTTCGGTTCAGCGAGCTGTTCGTAAATACGCTTCAGAATCGGAGCCTGTTTGTAAGTAATCGTCCCCTGAACGGCCAAGACGTCGGACTGACGCGGCGTAAAGCGGACGTATTCAGAGCCGATACGCGAAAGGTCGTAGGGGCTTGTTTCTGTACTCATGAATTCAATAGCGCAACACGCCGTTCCGTAAGGAAACGGCCACAGGGAATTTTTACGTCCCCAGTTGACTATGAAGTCAAGTTTCGTTGTGAAGAAATTGGCTTCTTGGGCTTCAACTGCCATAGAACGATACCTCGTAAATGTCGGTTTGAAAGATAGAAATTGAATTTGAGGGGAGTACCGATTTCCCTTCAAAAGCACAAAAATGAAAGTTTAAGGACCCATTTTGACCTCAAAAAACGCCCTTTCGGATTAAATTAAGCAAATTAGTCGGAATTAATCGAACTCAGACGACCCGTTTTTCGTCCGTTTTAAAAGCAAAGTGTTTTAGTCGGAATTAAACGCACGTTCAAACAAAACCGCGCTTTTTGGATTCATTCCCTTGACGCATTTATTAGAGATCTCGAACTTCATTTTTTAGCAACACCTAACTTCCATCCTCGTAAATGAGGCTTCGGCTAAATCAAGTTGAGGCATCCAGAAAAATAGACCCGGTTTCGTCTGGGGTCTGTTTTTTACCTCGGAGGATTGTAGGGCATTTCCTCTGAGATTTCCCGATGTCCGATCATGGACGCCCTCACGCGTCCTTTTTCTTTGGTCGAAAAGCGGAATTCCGGTCCGCGGAAAATCACGTTTTGCACAGTCGCAAGACCCGAGCCTTGAACGATCAAATGTTCAAAAGTACGGGCGTCGTAACGGCCCGTGTCGGGAACAGCAAAGACGGTGTTGCTGAGCTGCAAAACGCCACGGACGTTAAAGATTTTTCCGCGCCACGGAGCTTCTTTCGAAATTCCTTCCGGAAAGTTCAGCACTTCGGAATTTACAATTTGGAGCGTCGCATGCTTCCCCACCGTGAACTGGTCCTTTTCTACGTCCGCACCGGTCACGCCAAAACTAAAGAAAGCATTTGTAAAGCGAAGCGATCCGTAACAGCTGTCGCCGAGAATCACGCGTCCGAGCAAGTTGCTGTTTGAAAAATTAACCCCGACGCCCGTGTTCACAAAATTCGCTTCGACAGCTACATTGCAAAGGTCACAGCCGCTGTTCGAAATATCGAACGAGGGCAGCGCCCGAGTGCCGAACTCCCACTGCGAAGAATCCGCTGCGGTCATGGATTTTTCAAAGACAAAGCCTTTGTTCGCATAGATAATAAACACCTGATTCAGCCAGCCCCAATCGGCCCTGTGAAATTCAATGCCCGTCATATTTTCGAGGTTCTGTTTAGCAAGGAGTTCCGCCTTCGCATGGTCCGAAGCCTTTATCCCGTAGAACGGCCAGCTGTACTGATTGTGAATATTCACATTCTGAATCACCCCGAGCGATGTAATGCCGTCGAGAACCATTCCCTTTTTAAATACAGACATGTTCACGCCGCTGATAAAATGGTCGTTCGCACTCCAGCGCATAAAGATGCCCGCATAAGAATTCACCAGAGTCGTATTCACGACCGCGCAATGGGAAATCTCCCGTACCTGGTGGTTTTCATCGTAATCGTTGTTGCAAAAAACAGTCCAGGAATACGGCACCGGATTCCAAACGTCCGCCTGCTCCGGGTAAACGAGGTTCACCCCGTCGAGAGTCGCCGAACCTAAAAGGGTCACGCAGGATTCATACTTCCAAGGTTCCTTGTCGATATCTGCGGCACGCCCTACGTAACATTCGATTGTCGTGCCGGCACCTTCCAAATCCGCACGTTCCGCGATATGCGGACGCGTATATGTCCCCTTAAGAGTCAAACCGCGCGGCACATAGATCGGCTTTTCAAATTGCCAACGGCCCGCCGGCAAAAAGACCCCCTGCGCATTCTGCTTCGCCGCTTCTTCAAACGCGCTTTGCAAAGCGACATCATCCGAAGCTCCGTCATTCGGGAATCCGCCAAAATCCTGCACGTTCAAAAACACTTGAGCGAAAGCACTCGAAGTCCAAATCCAGAACAGGGTAAAGGTCAAAAAGGCGCGCATAAGCTTCCGAAAGACGATTCGAAATAAATGTATATTAAACGGCGATGAACGATGCAAACACAAGACCGCTCGCTGAACGTTTACGTCCAACATCCCTGGATGAATTCCTGGGACAAAATAAGATTTTGGGCGAAAGCAGCATGCTCCGCCAGAGCATTGAAGCGGACACGGTTCCAAGCATGATCTTTTGGGGACCTCCGGGCTGCGGAAAGACGAGCCTCGCAAACGTCATCCATCTGAACACTCAAAAGCGCTTCGTCGCCCTTTCCGCCGTGGAATCCGGTGTGAAAGATGTGAAGGCGGTTCTTGCAGAAGCGAAGACCTACCAGAACCTCGGCAAAGGTACGATTCTTTTTATCGATGAAATTCACCGTTTCAACAAGAGTCAGCAGGACGCTTTGCTGAAAGCGGTGGAAGACGGTACGGTGACGCTGATCGGCGCGACGACCGAAAACCCGGGATTCGAAGTGAATTCCGCTCTCCTTTCCCGATGCCAGCTGATTCTCTTTGGACCCCTTTCAACAGAAGATCTGTCGCATTTGGCAAAGCTCGCCCTTAAGGAACACCCCCGCGGAATGCAGCTTTCGGATGTGGAAATTTCGGACGAAACGCTTTTGAAGCTCGTTTCGCAGGCAGACGGCGACGCACGCTTTTTGCTGAACCAGGTCGAATGGATTGCGAAGAACCTGAACGGTAAAAAAGTCATCGACGCCAAGCTTTTGGACGCGATCCAGTACAAGAAACCTCTCCGTTACGACAAGTCGAACGAAGAACATTACAACCTGATTTCTGCATTGCACAAGTCGGTCCGCGGAAGCGATCCCGATGCCGCCGTTTACTGGTTGCACCGCATGATTCAAGGCGGCGAAGACCCGCGTTTTATCATTCGCCGTTTGATGCGCATGGCGATGGAAGACATCGGGCTTGCCGATCCAAACGCCCTGCTCCTTGCGACCGCCGCGCGACAGGCCTTTGACTTTATGGGCGTCCCGGAAGGCTTGATAGGCCTTGACGAAGTGGCGATTTACCTCGCTCTCGCCCCCAAGAGCAACAGCGTGGAACTCGCCGGCATGAAAGCGGACGCGGTGATTAAAAAGACAGGTACGCTACCCGTCCCCCGCGCATTCCGCAATTCCGTGACAAAAGTCGGCGAACAGCTCGGCTACGGAAACGGCTACATGTACGATCACGACAGTCCAGGCGCCTATTCCGCCCAGGAACATTTGCCGAAGGAACTCGTCGGCACGGAAATCTACAGCCCGACCGAATACGGCAGGGAAAAGAAGCTCGCCGAACGCCTCGCGGAGCTGAAAGCGATCAAGGCTTCGAAAGTTTCTGACAAGTAACCAAAACTTACTTTCTGCTTACAACATTTACTTTTTAAAGAAAACGTTCCTTTTTGAACGCTTGATGCGTCCCATTTCATTGATTTTGAAGCGTTTAGGGCAAATTCGGATAAAAACATATCCGTTTTATAGCTTTTTAATATAGTTTGGGAGAAAACTGAAGGAGTCCTTTCATGAATTTCAAATTGCTTGCCGCAGCGGCTGCTTTGTGCATTTCGCCGTCTTTTGCTATCCTCGGCATTGGTTTTCAATACGCCCCGAACTTTGGAACTAGTCTCGACAAGACTTCTAACGAAGAAATCGCAGGTTTAAGCTCTGGCGATCTTCAACTCGGCAAGGTGGAATACCGCCACGGTTCCTTCAGCGGTATGCAGGGCTTCGGTCTTAAGCTTTGGATCGACATCCTTCCGATTATCGACATCGAAGCGACTTACAACCTTCAGTGGGGCTCTTACTCTTCGACTTTGACCGTCACCGGTCTCGATGGCAAGGCGATCGAACGCGACATCGAACTTGAATTCGACGGTGTTCCGTTCGGCAAAACGACTCCGAAGTTCGTCGCCATGAACGGAGATGTTTCTATTACCTATCCGATTACTTCCCTTCCGATTATCCGTCCGTATATCGGCGGTGGTCTTACCTACTACTTGAGCACTCCGGTGATGAGCGCAAAATTCATCAACAGCTATATGGAAGTTCTCGAAGGGGAACTCAAAGAAGCTCTCGTTTCCGGCACGATGAGCGAAAAACAGGCGAAAGAACTCGCAAACAAGCTTTCCGATAAATTGCAAGATGACGGTCTGAACACAAATCTCGGCGGTCATATCATTGTGGGTCTTCGCGCCAAGTTGCCGATTATCCCGATTGCAGCCTATGTAAACGGCAAGTATTACTTCGGCATCGACTACGATGACGAAATTGACGCATCCTCGTTCGTTTTGGAAGCCGGTGTCGGCTTTGCTCTTTAATTCGATCTGATTTGGGAGTTTTTCGCATGGATAAGAAAAACACGAACATTACAATTCTCGTCATCGAAGACGAAATTGCAATCGCAGAAGGTCTCGTCGATCTTCTGGAATTCCAGGGTTATCACGTTAAGCATGTCGCAGATGGCATTTCGGGCCTTACCGAAGGTCTCAGCGGCAAATACGGATTGATCCTTCTCGACTTGATGCTCCCGGGCATGGACGGTTTTACTGTTTGCGACAAGATCCGTGAAAAAGACAAGGACGTCCCTATCATTATCCTTTCGGCCAAGAATACCGACAAGGATATTATTGACGGTTTGAAGTACGGCGCAGACGATTACGTTCCAAAGCCGTTTGCCGTTCCGATGCTCCTCGCCCGTATCGAAGCGGTTCTTCGCCGTTCCCGTCAGTCGATGGAAGGCGACGGCAAACTCGCTGCAGGCAATCTGCGCGTGAACTTCCGCGAATACAGCGGCTTCCGTGGCACCGAAAAGCTTTCCTTTACCCGTAAGGAAATCGAAATTCTCGAATATCTGTGGAACAATCGTGACCGCGCCGTTCCACGTGCAGAACTTTTGAATAAGGTCTGGGGTTACGAAAACGCGGAAACCGTCGATACCCGTACGGTGGACATCCACATTACCAAGCTCCGCAAGAAGATCGAAGACGACCCGTCTCATCCTTGCCTGCTCGTCACGTTCCGCGGTGAAGGATACCAGCTCAGAGAAACACCGGACTGATGAATCGGCTCAAGCTGATTTTTACGTTTCTTTTCTTAGTGATCGCGATTCCCGTCGCGATCCTTTTAGTCAATTCCTACAAACATTTTCAAACGGAGTCGCAGTACGCCTATAAAGAACAGGCGTATTTCATTCTGCAGATGCTGAACCAGCGCATCTATGACGACCTTGCCGTCGAAGAACAGCGCTCCTATTCGGAATACCGATTTATCCGCGCTGTGCCTATCATCGGGGGTGAAGAAGTCACGATTTCCAAACTCGCCGAGCTTCCGATCCGCAGCCATTACGGTGGAATGATCGGCTATTTTCAGTTGGACCCGGACGGCGGCATGCACACTCCGGTACTCCCCGATGGCATCCTCGAAAAGATCCCGGTGGAAGACCGTTCCAAGCGTGAAGTCATCCGCGACAGCATCCAGAACGTTCTGAAGCAGCTCGATATTCACAACGAAGGTTTAAGCCGCAACCAAGTTCAGGCTAGTACCCAAGACAGTCTGGACAGGCTCTACGGCAAAAACTTGAAACTCGCCGTCAAGCTGAACGACAACAAAAAGTTCCAGCGCCGCTACGAACAGAGTTCCAAAACGGAAACTTTCCTCTTTGACGTGGAATCCGCCCGTATCCTTCGCATTTCGGAAAACGGCAAAGAAGACGAAAACGTGTACGATTCGATCGAAGTTCCGAACCTGCTCGAAGTGGAAATCGATCCGTTCCAGGCGAAATTCGACAGCAATTACATCGTTTACTACCGCAACGTTTGGCGTAACAACGAACAGTTCATTCAAGGTTACGCAGTGCGACTGCGCAACTACCTTGAAAACCTTGTCTTAAACGAATTGCAGTTCAACCCGGTGGAACAGGGCATTACGCTCGCCTTCGGTACAAAGGAAAACGACTACGTTACATTTGGAAGCATCGTGAATTCAAAAGGCGAGCTTTTGAACATTCCGTTGCAGTTCCCGTTGAACGACATGATCTTGACCGTTTATTTGACGGAAGAAGAAAGCAGCTCGAGCCACATGATCCTTGTGCTGATCGCGATTATCATGTTCGTCGCTCTCGCCGGCGGATTCTTTGCGGTTTACCGTTCGACGAAAAGCCAGATCCTTTTGGCGAACAAACGTCAGGACTTTGTTTCGGCGGTGAGCCATGAACTGAAAACGCCTTTGACCGCCATTCGCATGTATGCGGAACTGCTCCAGAATTCCTGGGTGGCGAACGAGACGAAGCGTCAAAAGTATTATGCGCTGATCGTCAACGAAACCGAACGTCTTTCCCGTTTAATCCAGAACGTGTTAAACCTTTCCAAGCTCGAACGCGGCAACTGGAACGTGCAATTCAGCAAGGAAAATCCGAAGACGATTCTAGATACTTTCGTTGCCACGTACACGCAGAACATTGAAAAGCACGGCTTTGACTTGACTGTCACAAGCGACATTTGCAATCTGCAGCTGACTCTCGACAAGGATGCGGTGATGCAGATTCTTACAAACGTCGTGGACAATTCGCTCAAATTCGCGAGAAATTCGACATATAAGATGATTGCCCTGGAGCTGCGCGTTTCGGAACATGATGTGTATTTTGTGGTACGCGACTACGGTCCGGGCATTCCGCAAAAGGAAATCAGCCACGTCTTCGAAGAATTTTACCGTGTAGGCAATGAAATGACCCGCACGACCGCAGGCACAGGCATTGGCCTTTCCATGGTCAAAAAGCTCTGCGACATGACAAATATGAAGATCGAAATCGAAAATGCGAATCCGGGGCTTCGCACAAAGTTGCATTTGCCACTGTTAAATATCTAAAATGTACTTACCCATCTAGGTCTTCGTTTTCTAAATTCTTTAGTGTAAACTCAAGGTGAGGCCCATATGACTAGAGAAGACATTCTTGAAAATCCGGACAAATACGATCTTTCGATTGAAACCGTAGGCAAGTGCACTTTGAATTCTCCCATGAAGGGTTTGAAGTTCGTCAACGACACAAAGCAGATCAGTCTCACGACTGATGTCGCCACCATCGAAAAATTCGCCAAGATGGGCAAGCCGATTCCCGCTCTCGAAGCGGCAGGCCCGCGTGAAATGATTTACCACGATCCCTCCTGGACGCGTGCGGCCATCGTCACCTGCGGCGGTCTTTGCCCGGGCTTAAACAACGTCATTAAAAGCCTTGTCCGTGTGCTGTGGTTTGATTATGGTGTACGCAATATTTTCGGTATTCCGTATGGCTACCGCGGACTGAATCCGGATTACGGCTATGCGCCGAAGATTCTTGACCCGGATTACGTGGATAACATTCAGGAAGACGGCGGCACGATCCTTGGAAGCTCTCGCGGTCAGCAGTCCGCAGAAACGATGGTCGATACGCTGATGCGTTTGAACATCAACATCTTGTTCTGCATCGGCGGCGACGGAACCCTGCGCGGCGCCCGCGACATTGCACACGAAGTCAAGCGCCGCCACCAGCCGATTTCTGTCATCGGTATTCCGAAGACAATCGACAACGATTTGAACCTCGTCGACAGAACCTTCGGTTTCGAAACGGCAGTGCTTGCCGCTTGCGACGTGATTACGAGCGCCCACTGCGAAGCAAACGGTGCATACAACGGTCTTGGCCTTGTGAAGCTTATGGGCCGCGACTCGGGCTTTATCGCTGCGGACGCCGCTCTTGCAACGACCGTGGCAAACTTCTGCCTGATTCCGGAAGTTCCGTTTGAACTCGAAGGCGAAGGCGGTCTCTTTAGCGCTCTTGAAAATCGTTATGCAATCGGCAAGACGCACGCGGTGATGGTCGTTGCCGAAGGCGCTGGACAGCACTTGTTCAAAGGTCTCCCAGAACGCAAGGACGCATCGGGCAACATTCTCAAGTATGATATCGGCGACTATCTTGTCGAAAAGATCAACGAGCACTTTAAGACGATCGGAATGGAAATCAACATCAAGTATTTCGATCCGAGCTATACCGTGCGCAGCATCCCGGCAAAGGGTACGGATGCGATCTTCTGTTACCAGCTCGCCGAAAATGCGGTTCACGCTGCCATGGCCGGCAAAACGAACATGGTCGTCGGCAGTATGAACGGCAAGTTTACCCATGTTCCTATCGACTTTGCTGTTAGCGAACGTCGCAAAATCAAGCCGGATAGCCCGCTGTGGCACGCCGTGCTCGGTTCTACTCGCCAGATGGATTACTTCTCTGGCAAATATGCGAAACGCAAAAAGCAATAATTACAAAAGTAAATCCTGGAATTTTTTTTTCTAGGTTAAGGATAGTTATGCTGAAAAAAGAAGAAAAAGTTATTATTCGCACCGCATTGATGGAATATCGAAACCTTCTTTTCAAGGCATTCCATGGAACAGACGAAGAAAAAGAAAGAATTGCGACAGTGAACAAGCTCCTTCAAACTTGGAAAATCTAATTTGATAGAGTGATGTTCCGCGTTTTTATTTTTCTTTTTTTGTTGGGGAGTTTAAGCTTTGCCAACAAAGACCTGGACGAGGGAGAGTACTGGTTTAAAAACCGTGCCCGGAATTCCAAGAATGACCATGCGGATTCCTTGATTGTCGAAAAGATGATCCATGCGTACAAACGCGCGCTCCAAGACTCTACTGCCGAAGAAAAGGCTGCGGAGCGTCTTTTGTATGCCTACTACTTTAAAGGCTGTTACGTCATTGATTACCAGAATCACGATGCGCGTCTTCAACTTTTTGCCATTTCCAAAGACTTCGGCGAAAAGATGCACGCGAAGTACCCGAAGAACCATACAATTTCTTCGCTTTACGCCCAGAATCTTTCGCTGTGGTCTCAGGAATACGGTGCCTTGCAAGCAGTCAAGGAAGGCATCGCTAAAAAGATTCGGGACCTTTCTACCGAAGCCGAGAACTGGCAGTTCCTAGGCCGTGCCCATCAGCTGCTCCCCTACATTCCCATTATTTTGAACTGGCCCGACAAGGACCTTGCCGACAAATATTTGACGCGGGCGCACAAGCAAGATCCCGCCGACTTGAATACGATTCTCTTTTTAGCGGAACTTCGCCTGGACCAAAATCGTTACAAAGAAGCCCTGAAGCTCGTCGAAGACGGTTTGAACCGCGGTATCCGCAACACTTACACGGTCGAAGACAAGCGTTCCCGTTGGAAGCTCAAAGACTTAAAGGAAAAGATCAAGAAGGCGATGAAGTGAGTTCCGAGCTCAACTCCTGAATAATGCCGTCCGCAAGTCCAATCGTCGGAACGATGATTTCCGAAGCACGCGTCGCCCGTGCAATCGAAAGAAAGATCTGTGCAGCAGGAACAATCACGTCGGCACGATTCGGGCGCAGATTAAACTTTTCCATGCGTTCCGCGTAATCGATGGACGAAAGTTGGCGGTAAAGCCCATCCAACTGCGCCACGGTAAGACGATTGGTGCGACGCACTTTTTTCGGAACCAAACGGTAAAGCTTGTTGATGTTTCCGCCCGATCCGATTATCGCCACACGTCCCTTGGTACCGACCATCTGACGGATTTCATCGCTCATGTCATCGACGGAATCCAAGTCGACAAGGTCGCTCAACAGTCGAAGGGTGCCCACATTAAAACTGCGACTGCCCATAAATTTATTTTGAGCGATAACGCTGATTTCTGTAGAACCGCCGCCGACATCAACGCATAAAAAGATGCACTCCGACTTGCCATTCTTTTCGGAAGACGAAAGGAACTTTTCGGTATGATTGTCGTAGATGATTCGGGCTTCTTCGTCCCCGGAAATCAGTTCAATGTCAATCCCTGTGCGACGACATATGTGACGCAACACTTTACGTCCATTCTTGGCGTCGCGCAGGGCAGAAGTCGCACAGGCGCGGTATTTGGAGACTCCGTAAATAATCATGAGCTGTTTAAAAGCTTTAATCATTCGCAAAAAAAGTTGTTCCCGTTCTTCGCTAATTTTTCCATTTTGAAAAACATCGATTCCAAGGCGAAGCGGAAACCGGATAAACTGTTCCTTTTGAAGACTTAACGAACCGTCCCGTTGAAAGGTAGCCGTTTTAATCAACAAGCGAGCCGCATTGGAGCCGATGTCGATTGCGGCTAAGCGGACTGGATTTTTCGGGGCTTTATTTTTCATTCGTGTTTTCCAGAGCCTTGTAGTGTTTATAAAGTTCTTCTTGCGATCGGAAGGTGCGGTAATGATTGCGCATGCCTTGTTCCACGATCAAGCGGGCTTCCCGTTTAATGGCTGGATCATAGACCGGAGAATAAACTTCAATGCGGTGATCCAAATTTCGAGGCATCCAGTCGGCAGAGCCGATAAAGACTTTGTATTGATGGTAGCGGCCGTCTTCTTCGCCGACATCTAGATGTCCCAAATCCACACCATTCGCAAAAATCAAGATGCGTGAATGTTCTAAGTAGCGGTCGATAATCGCATTCACGCGCAGATTTCCGCCGAGTTCCGGTAGCGAAGGAACAAGCGAGCAGTTGCCTCGTACCAAAAGATCCACTTTAACACCGGCGGCGGCCGCTTCGTAAATCTTTTTCACCATCTTTTCATCGGTCACATGATTGAGCTTGCAAAGAATATACGCCGGGTACCCCAACTGGTGATTGCGAATTTCTTGCTGGATCAACTGATTCAACTCTCGGCGCAAATCGTTGGGAGAAACCATCAGTTCCTTAAACTTGACCGACATATAAGGCTTTTCGATAAATTCAAACAAGCGTTCGATATCCTTGACGATCGGCAATCGTGCCGTGAACTGCAAAAAGTCCGTATAAGCACAAGCGTTCCCTTCATGGAAATTTCCCGTGGAGATACAAGCGACGTTTCCTTTTTTTGCGATAATGAGTGTGACCTTGGAATGGATCTTTAAGCCTTCCACTCCCATGATTACATGGATGCCCGCATCCGCCATCTTTTTGCACCAATCGATATTCGATTCTTCATCGAAGCGCGCAAGCAGTTCTATAACGACGGTCACCTTTTTACCGTTGCGAGCCGCGGCGATCAACGCTCCGACAACCTTCGAATCCTTGGCGATCCTGTAGAGGGTCGTTTTGATTTCTTTCACTTCCGGATGAATGGCGGCTTCCCGTAAAAGATTGATGTAGCCGTCAAAGGATTGATACGGCACGTGCAAAAAGCGATCTCTTTCACGGATCACGTCTATGAGAACCGGCTGCATGGTCCATTCCGGGCGCATCGATGGCCAACGAGGATATTCAAAGGTTTCTCCATTGGGAGAATCAAAACGCGGGAACTTCATCAAGTCCTTGTGATTTTGATGGCGACCCGAAGGAAGTGTGGCGTCCACAGAGGAAAGCTTCAACTGCACCAGCAATTTTTTCAGCAGTTCACGGGGCCTCTGTTCGTCATAAATGAAGCGGACAGGCTGACCATTCTTGCGATTTTTTACTCCGCGAGCAATCTTTTGCAAGGTGACGCCTTGAATGTTGCTGTCGAGTTCCATTTCCGCATCTTTTGTCACTTTAAAAGACCAAGCTTCCACTTGATCAAAATCCGAGCCTGGAAACAAATATGGCAGCGCACAACGGATGACGTCATCTAAATACATCACATAATGATGCACCACCGAGCGAAACTTTTCATCGGGGAGCTGCACAAAACGTCCAAACTTTTTCACCGGGATTTCAACGATGGCGTAACTTTTATGGGAACCCTTCTTTTGCCCATCCCCTTTCATCAAGCGGATGACGAAATGAATGGAATCGTCCGAAAGGCTGGTAACGCCTTTGATCGAAGAAAGCCATATCGGGGAAATATTACCGACGAGATTCGAAAGGCAATATTTTTTTACCGCTTCTTTCTGGGACGCGTTCAGCTCTTTTTCAGAAAGCAAATGAATGTGCTTTTGGCGGAGTCCTTCGAAAACATCCGAAACCGTTTTCTTGAAAACCTGCGAATATTTCGCGTTGAGTTCGGCGATCGTATGCAGTGTCTGTTTGCTGCGCTGTCGCAGTTCTTTTGAATTTTTTCCAACATAGTCCGAGATGCGACTTAGAGTAGCGACGCGGACGCGGTAAAATTCATCCAAGTTGTTGCTGTAGATTCCCAAAAAGTGCAGACGTTCCATCAGCGGGATTTCTGTTCGTTCCGCCTCGGCGAGGATGCGCCTGTTGAACAGCATCCACGATACGTCTCTTTCGATGTAGTTTTCTTCTGTCAATTTCATGTCCACTCCTGACTTACTTTTGAATTACCAAGTTCGCTGTTTGGATTTAATCCAGATAAAAGCGCGTTCAATACAGAACGCAATGGCGAATACGCTAAAGATGGCGAGCCCCGCTGTTCCATATTCATAGCCTTCGATATGAGTTGAAATCACATATCCGATGCCGCCTGCGCCTACCATACCGAGAATGGCGCATTCCGAAAAATTGATTTCAAAGCGCATACCCGTCCACGCGATGAGTTCCGGGATTGCCGAAGGCAAAATCGCATTCAAGAAGACAGAAACTTTGCTTGCGCCGGCCGACTGTAGCGCTTCTATCGTTTCGGAAGGAACCGCTTCAAAGCTTTGAGCGAATGCGCGGGTAAAGAACGCCGTGGTATGGACGCAAAGTCCCGCAATTCCCGCCGAAGGCCCCATTCCAATGCAGATCATCATGAAGAGGACCCACACCGGAGTGGGCACCGCACGGAGAAATGTGAAAAAGGCTTTCACCGCAGACGAAAGGATTCGGCATTTGAAAATATTTTCCGCCGCAAGCATCCCAAAAAAAAGGGAAAGAATCAGACTGTAAATCGTCGAAAGAACCGCTATGGAAATCGTTTCCAAAAGCGCCGATCCGATCAGGTCAAAATTGGAAAACTCAAAATGGCCGAGCTTCCAAAACACAAGCCCCATTTGCGGAACTCGGGCAAGCATCTTGGACCATGGAATATCCAAATAGATAAGCCCGAGCATAGAGAGCAGTGCCATTCCAATCAAAAAGAAAATAGCGGAACGATTCTTGTCGATACAATCTATCCGCATTTTCCCCGAGGCGGTTCTGCGAATTACAGCTTCTGTCATTCTAAATCCAACTCCTTTCGCAAATAATTGGTAAGAGCATCCACCAGCAACACCATCACAGCGATTGCGAGGATAATCGTGAAAGACATGTTATACTTGAACCCTTTCAAGTACGAAAGCAGCACAAGGCCAATTCCCCCGCCTCCGACCATGCCGACGACCGTCGAAGAACGCAAATTCACTTCAATGCAGTATAAGAACCAAGAAATAAACCCTCGCAAGCAAGACGGCAGAATTCCGTGAAACACAACCTGAATAAACGAAGCTCCTGCCGCTTGCAAGCTTTCCAAATTATCTTGGGAAATATCGTCGATCGTTTCGGCAAAGGCTCGCACCATAAAAGCGTAACTGCTGATACAAAGCGCGACAAAGCCCACACCTGTGCCGATTCCCAAAGACGAGAAAAGAATAAAGGCCCAAACGAGCGCCGGAATGTTCCGAAGGAATGTGGCAAAGCCTCTGACAAACTTGGGCGATTTTTGAATCGGGGAAACGCGCTTGCTTGCAAAAAGGGCTGTCACAAAAGCGAGTACCGCTGCGACCGATGTCGAGGAAAGCGCCATACAGATCGTCGTCAAGATCCCCTGAAAAATCGCTTTCAGCTTTAAGCCTGTCGGAACAGCCGGCGGAAAGAAATCATCAACGACAAACGAGCGGAAATTTTCCATGTTGAAGAAAATTTCAAAGGGGTTGTAGCGAGCAAAACAAGTACTTGCCACAAAAAGCCCCACAATGCTAAAAAAGAGAATGGTAGTCAACCGCTTTTCAGACTGCATAGGCTTGCTGCCAATCCTTTTCATCGGAAACTCCCGCAACCAAATTTGAAATAGACGTGCCATAGATGCGTTCCAGTACAGAATCCGAAAGGGATTCCGGTTCTCCGTCAAAAACGATTTCCCCGGCATGCAGCCCGATGATTCTTGTCGAATAGCGCATGGCGACATCCACCTGATGCAAATTGACGAGACAAGGGATGCCCCGTTTTTGCGCGGTCGATTTCAGAAGATCCATGATGACTTTTGCACTGGACGGATCCAGGGAAGCAATCGGTTCATCGCACAAAAGAATCTTTGGATCTTGGATGATCGCACGGGCGATTCCCACGCGCTGTTTTTGTCCACCGGAAAGGTTTCCTGCTTTGTTGTAACCGAATTTTTCAAGACCCATTTCTTCTAAAAGAGTCCAAGCCTTTTCCTTGTCCGCTTCCGGATACAGACCTAAAATTCCGCGGATACCGCTCATGTGCCCCAAGCGACCGTGGAGCACATTCTGCAAAACGGAAAGATTGTAAACCAGATTGTAATTCTGAAAAATCATTCCGATTTTAGAACGGTTCTTGCGAAGCTTGCCGCCACGAAGGGCCGAAACATTTTCGCCATCAAAAAAGATGTTCCCTTCGGTCGTGGAAATTAATTTGTTGATTGAGCGTAAAAGGGTAGATTTTCCCGATCCCGAAGGCCCGATGATGGAGATAAATTCTCCAGGGCGAACGGAAAGGGAAACGTCTTTCAAGGCACAAACTCCATTCCCATAGCGTTTCGTCACATGGTCAAAGGTTAAAATCGATTCCATCTGATTTTCCAAAAGCATTATTGGTTGATGTTGTGATTGAGAGTCACGATGGCTTCGTAATCTTCTTTGGATGTCGGAACAAATCTTGCACCGGGAACTTTGATGACCTTTGCAAAGTACGCTGCGTTATCGTATGTCGTCAAAAAGCGGACAAGCTTTGTTTTGAGTTCCGGAGAAACCGTTTTGCCGATGATCATCGCCTCTGCAGGAATCGGTGATGAAGAATGGATAATCTTGACAGCACCTTCTTTCGCATTGCCGTTTGCAATTTCCGAAGCGAGAATCTGGTCGGAAATCGGGACTACATCGACGTCCCCCTTGATAACCGCCTGCAGACCTGCCTGATGTTTGCCGGAGAAGCTGACCGCTTCAAAGAATTCCCCGTTCGTATGAATGATGTCGGAATTCAACTTTTCTGCGGGGAATGCGTTCATGATTTCCGATGTCGGTACCAGATTTCCCGATGTCGAGTTGGGATCGACAAAGGCGATCTTTTTACCCTTGGCATCGCGGAGGGTGTTGATCCTTTCATTGTCGCTTTTCGCGATAAAGACGGAGCGGTACGTGGCGAGCTTTTTGTCTCCGTTGGGAGCCTTCATTACGATCGGTTCCGCGTTCGCACGTTCCAATGGCAAGGGCGACGGAAAGTGCTCCGAGATAAGCCATATCAGCCTTGCCCGTGCGAAGTGCTTCGATGATTGCGTTATAGTCCGAAGCCTGAATTTCCTTCACTTCCATTCCGAGAGCCATACCGAGGTCTTTCGCAAGACCGTTGCGCGCATCGGTACTCTGTTCCGTGGATTCGTTCGGAGCATAAGCAATAGTGAACGTTTTTTTCGCGGACGCTTCACTGCAACCGTAAATCGAGAAGATGCAAGCCGCCAAAATGATTGTCGATTTCAGCAGGAAGATGGCGAACAGTTTTAATTGGGTAATGGGATTCAAATTCATCGTTTACTCCTTTATCCTGTTGAGGATTTGTAAAACGTTTTCGGTTGTGAGTGGAATAGGGTTGTTATCCGCGCGCCCCCGGGTCATACTTTTTTCCGCAGCTTCCTTTAAGGATGCGTCTGTTGCCCCCCATTTGGAAAGTCGTGTTTCAAAACCCGCTGCGGAGAGGTACTTTTCAATCAAAGGCTGAATTTCGTCGATCGATTCGACGCCAAAACTTTCCAAAAGACGAGGAAGGTTTGAAATCATCGGCTCGTTCAATTTGAAAACCCCACCTAAGAGCAGAGCCACGGCGACTCCGTGCGGAATGTGATAAAGCATCGTCAGCGGATACGAAATAGAATGACAAGCCGTCGTGTGCGTATTGCTAAAGGCGAGCCCTGCCAAAAGGCTTCCACGGCTTAATATTTCTGCCGCAATTTTCAAATTTCTCTTTTCAATTACAGCCGGAAGAGCTGTAAACACAGCCCGAATCGCATCCAAGGCGTATATCTTGGAAATATCATTTGTCGATTTTGCCCAATAGCTTTCGACGGCGTGGCAGACAGCATCCAAGGCCGAAGAGACGGCCAGCTTCGTCGGCAGTTTTTCGGTGAGCTTCGAGTCTGCAAAAGCGGCATAAGCATAATTGTCCGTCGTTTCAATCGAGAACTTTTTCAGATTTTCCGTATCCCAGATGGTCGCCCAGCAGGTTACTTCGCTGCCCGTTCCCGAAGTCGTCGGAACGCCAATCCAGCGGAGGGCTCCTTTTTTATAATTCTTCTCGGCAATTCTCTTGCGCAAATCTTCGACTGACGCAATCTCTTCGTCACGGATCATGCAAAGCGATTTTCCGAGATCCAAAATGCTCCCGCCGCCTACGGCAATTACCAGTTCTATATGGAATCGTAGTGTCTTTTGGTAAATCGCAAACAAATCTTCGATTTCTGGATTCGAAACGGAACATTCTTCCACCACGACATTCGGAAATTCTTCCATCAGTTTTTGAAAACCTTTCTGTTCCAAAACCGACTTATCCCAAACAAGAAGCAGAATCCCGGAATCCATCTCATTTTGCAAAGCCTCTTTGCAAGCTTCCGGAAGTTCCGAAAGGCAACCTCTACCTTGGTAAACGCGTACCGAATTGTAAAAGTAATTCATCAAACTACCTCAACTTTTCATCGATCTTTTTCACCAATTCCGGGAGATCCGCTATGGAATCGATTACGAAATCGGCTCCCGCTTCGAAAAACTTTTGCTGCGCCACCTGTTTTGCATACCAACGTTCACCGCTCGAAAGCTTGTCATACTGCTCCTTCGAAAATCCAAGAACGCTTGAACCTGTCAAAACGCCCACCGACCAGGCTCCCGCATTTTTTCCTTCCGCAATATCGACAAGCGTATCGCCCACCTTGATGACATTCTTCGGCGGGTACACCTGCAAACGCTTCATGCATTCAAAAACCATAAAAGGCTTGGGGCGACTAAAGCCGCAAACATCCGGCGTTACACAGCAATCCACTTCATAGCCTTCCCGTCTTGCCTGCTCAAGAATCGGCTTCATGATTTCTGACGAATAGCCCGTCGTACTTCCGATTTTTACGCCGCTTTCCCGAAGCTTTTGAACCGCCTCCGGGACGCCTTCGATGACATGGCTGTAATCTTGAACGACCATTTTCAAGTTGGCTTCAAAGAGGTCATAAATCCGTTCGACATCATTTTCGTCCCAATCCCGATTTTGGGTGTTTTTCCAAAATGTCGTGCCTTCCTCTGTGGAGAGCAGCGTACGAATATGGTCTTTCTTTTCCATGCCCATCGGACCTGCGATTTCTTCTAACGTGAACTCAAGTCCAAAATGTTGAAAAGTCTTTTCAAAAATTTGCAGCGGAGCACGGGAGCCGAAATCAACTGTGGTTCCAGCCCAATCAAAGACTATCATTTGTACGGAGTGAACTTTTGTATTCATCATAACCTCATTTTCTCTTTTCACGCATGAATGTAGGTTGTGAATGTAAAGTTTCCATGATTTTACAGTACGCTCTCTGTAAAATCGTTTTCCCGTTGGATGTCGATTTTTTAAGGGTTTTAAAACAAAAAAGGTTCCCTTCCGCAGAAGAGAACCTTTTTATTTTCACGAAGCGCACCGCAAGTGCGCAAAGCGTTTACTTGGCAGCCTGAGCCTGGATAGAAGTCAAAGCGATCGTATAAACGATGTCTTCGACGAGAGCGCCACGAGACAAGTCGTTCACCGGCTTGGCAAGCCCCTGGAGCATCGGGCCGACGGCGATCACGCCCTGAGCGGAACGCTGAACAGCCTTGTAGCAGATGTTACCGGCGCAAAGGTCCGGAAACACGCAAACGGTAGCCTTGCCAGCAACAGCACTGCCCGGAGCCTTGAGCTTTGCCACGCTTTCGGTCGTTGCCGCATCGTACTGCAGCGGGCCATCAATCGTGATGTCCGGACGAGCGTCTCGCACAGCCTGCGTTGCTGCCATGCAAAGTTCCACATCGTCACCCTTGCCGCTTTTGCCGGTACCGTAGCTGAGCATTGCCACACGAGCCGGAAGATTGAAAGCCTTTGCAGTATCGTGGCTCTGGATTGCGATGCCAGCGAGTTCTTCTGCAGTCGGGTTCAAATTGATGGCGCAGTCACCGAACACATAAACTTGGGACGGGAGACAAACAAAGAAGACCGAGCTGATGGACTTTACGCCCGGAGCGCACTTGATCACCTGCAGAGCCGGACGCACTGTGTCTGCGGTAGAGTGGACAGCGCCCGAAACGAGACCGTCGACTTCATCCTTCTTGAGCATCATCGTGCCGAGGAATACCGGGTCCTTCAAAACTTCACGAGCCTTTTCTTCGGTCATGCCTTTTGCCTTGCGGAGTTCCACGAGAAGCGGAACATACTTTTCGGCAAGTTCTGCGGTCGGTTCTATGATTTCAAAGCCTGCCGGAACCGTGAGGTTCTGGCGAGCGGCTTCGGCTTCGACGTCGGCCTTTTTCGCGATGAGGACCGGGATTGCGATTTTGCGTTCGTAGGCTTCGATAGCAGCCTTGAGAGTGCGCGGTTCAGCGCCTTCCGGGAGAACGATGCGCTTTAAGCTACGGGAAGCGAGCTTGATCAAATTGCGACGGAATTCCGCCTGGGAAATGCGATGTTCGCATTTTGCAAAAAGGATCTTCTTCACGGCGTCTTCATTCGCCGAGTCACCGTCTGCGAGCACAAAGGCAACGCGGGTCTTTGCAGCCGCAAAGTCCGCAGCGACGATGGCTCCGTTTTCATCGGAATCGGCAACGAGAATCACGTCGGCATCGAGAGCGGCAGCGATCTGGATATTCAAAGTTTCACTGCGAACGGACTGTTCGAGCGACACACCGGTAACGACAAAAGCTTCTGCGGCAGAGTCCTGCACAGCGCCGACGAGAGCTTCCATCGAAGCGTCTGCACCCTGGGACTGCAAAACGGTCGGCACCATTTCCGTAGCGACAAAAGATTCTGCGGAAGCGACATTCTTTTTCACAACACTCAGGACAGATTCAGCAGCCTGGGCAAGATTTACACCGGCGGAAGCCGGGAGAACGAGAAATACGTGTTTCATAACTAACTCCATTTCGTATTCTTGCTCTAAAAATAGCATTTAAGAAGGCTTTGGGCGAACGGAATTCTTCTTTAATTGGTAGCAGAGAGAACCCCGGCTGATTCCAAGGATTTGCGCGGCCCGACTCTTATTATTGTGACATTCCTGTAGCACTTCTAAAATGTTTTTCCACGACGGCGTATTGCCTGTTCGGTAAACCGTGCGTCCTTCCCGTGCATAGCTTGCGTGCATCGAATGCAAATCCCAAGGTTCCCCGGCAAGAATTTCTTCCAAAGAGTCTCCCAGGTTCTGCAACAGTTGGTAGCGTTCCAGAACGTTCTTCAGCTGGCGCACATTTCCCGGCCATGGAAAGCGGCAAAGGCTCTTCAATTCGTCGGCAGAAAGCGGTCTTGCAGAAAGCCCCTGCCAAATCTCCACCGCAATCGCCCTGAGTTCATCTAAACGTTCCCGCAAAGGCAAAAGCCGTATCGGGAAAACGTTCAGGCGAAAGAAAAGGTCCTCGCGAAAGCGGCCCGTTTTGACCGCCGCCTGTAAGTTCCGGTGCGTCGCACAGACAAGCCTAAAGTCCACAGAAATGCTCTGTTGCGTCCCCACGGGCGTCACCGCACGTTCCTGCAGAATCCGAAGCAGCCTCGTTTGACTTTCAAGCGGAAGCTCGCCGATTTCGTCCAAGAAAAGAGTCCCATGGTCTGCGGCCCTGACAAATCCGAGCTGATTTGCGACAGCTCCCGTGTACGCTCCGCGGCATGAGCCTTCGAACAGACTTTCGACAAGCCCTGGACTGATCGCGCCGCAGTTCACCGCGACAAAAGGACCTTTGGAGCGGTCGCTCATCGCATGCAGTTTCCGGGCCATGACCTCTTTCCCCGTCCCCGATTCCCCGCAAACAAGAACCGGAACCGAAGACCTGGAAGCGATTTCCAAAAGATGCTTTGCGTCTGCCATTCCACCTCCAAAACCAATGTTTCCAAAATGACGCGATTGCATTTAATAAGACGTTTGAAACCTTAAAAAATCCACCAGGGTTTGCTATTTTTTACAAAAAAACTTCTTTTTTTACAAAAGGATACTCAGATGGCTGATCGTATTGTGTGCAAATTCGGCGGAAGTTCCGTTGCAGAAGCCAAGCAGTTTCAAAAGGTAAAGGCTATTGTCGAAGGCGACAAGCGCCGCAAAATCGTGGTCGTTTCCGCTCCGGGCAAACGCAACCCGAAAGAAACGAAGCTCACCGACCTTCTCTACACCACTTACGATCTCGCATCGAAGCATCTCGACTTTTCCACTCCGTGGAAGATGATCTGCGACCGCTATCTGGATATAGCCAAGGATTTGAATCTTGCAACAAAGATCGGCGACGACCTCGCCGCCCTCGAAAACAAGCTCAAGAATGAAATCGACACGGTCACGACGGACTTCCTCGTTTCCCGTGGCGAATACCTCTGCGCCCGCTTAATGGCTGAATATCTCGGCGCCCAGTTCGTCGACTCCTACGATTTGATAGCCTTCGACGAACGTTACCGCATCACCCCGAAGAGCTACGAAACGATCGCCCAGAAGCTCTCTGACGAAAATCAGCTGTTCGTCGTCCCGGGCTTCTACGGCGAAGGCCCGCGCAAGCAGGTGAAGACATTCTCCCGCGGGGGATCGGACATTTCCGGTGCCGTGCTCGCAAACGGTATCAACGCCATCGTCTATGAAAACTGGACAGATGTTTCCGGTATGCTCATGACGGATCCGCGCATCGTCGAAAATCCGAAGCCGATCAGCTACGTCAGCTACCGCGAAATCCGCGAACTTTCTTACTCGGGCGCAAGCGTTCTCCACGACGAATCCATCGCACCGTGCCGCGCCAAGAACATCCCGATCAACATTCGCAACACGAACCGCCCGGAAGACGCAGGCACAATCATCGGCCCGACTCCGGAAACCACCGACTACCCGATTACCGGCATCGCTGGTCGTAAGGGCTTCTCCATGATCTACATCGAAAAGAGCATGATGAACAAGGAAGTCGGTTTCGGTCGTCGCATCCTCGCCATTCTCGAAGGCGAAGGCCTTTCTTATGAACTGAGCCCGAGCGGCATCGACTCCATGTCCATCGTCGTGGATACGAAGTCTTTGGAAGCCGTGCAGGAAGCCGTTCTCGAAGACATTCTCCTTCAGATGCACCCGGACCGCGTGAAGGTCTTCCCAGGCATCAGCCTTGTCGCTACCGTGGGTCACGGCATGACGAACAAAGTCGGTATCGCCGCGAAGCTTTTCAACGCTCTTGCCGAAAAGGAAATCAACATCCGCATCATCGACCAGGGATCTTCGCAGATCAACATCCTCGTCGGTGTGGACGAAGCGAACATGGAAATCGCAATTCGTGCCATTTATGATGCCTTTGTGAAATAGTTAATTTATATTCAGTTTGATCTGTCGGGTATGGCAGCTCTTTTCCTTCAGGGGACATTTTATGTTTGAATCTTATTATCAGGATGATATCGACGCAGTCAATGCGAAATTCGAAGCACAGAAGATTGCATTTGCGCCACTTTCTTTCCAGGCTGCCCGCGCACTCCGCGACTTTGGCATTTTGGAACTTGTGAGCAAATCTCGCCGCAAGGGCATCACCGTTAAAGAAATTTCCGAAAAGACTGGCCTTTCCGAATATGGCGTCGGCGTTCTGATGGAAATGGGCCTTGGCATGGGCATGCTCAAGCTGAAAAAAGATTCCCCGGAAGACAATCTTCTATACACGCTCAGCAAGGTCGGCTTCTTTGTGATGACCGACGACATGACTCGCGTGAATATGGACTTTTCGGAAGACGTCTGCTACGCAGGTGCCGACGACCTCGCCGAATCCATCAAGAACGGCAAGCCGGAAGGTTTGAAGCATTTCGGCAAATGGACGACCGTTTATGAAGGCCTTTCCCAGTGCAGCGACCAGTTCAAAAAGAGCTGGTTCGGATTTGACCATTTCTATTCCGACCTCGCCTTCCCGGAAGCCCTTCCGATCGTTTATTCGAAGCCGGTCAAGCGCCTTTTTGACATCGGCGGCAACACGGCAAAGTGGGCTATTCAATGCTGCAAGTACAATCCGGATGTTCAGGTTTCGATTATCGACCTTCCGGGTCAAACGGCTGTAGCCGAAAAGAACGCGAAGGCAGCAGGCTTTGAAAATCGCATTTCCACAATCCCTTGCAACGTTCTCGACAGCACCACGGAATTTCCGAAAGGCGCCGATGCCATTTGGATGAGTCAGTTCCTCGACTGCTTCTCCTTGCATCAGATCACCAAGATCTTGAAGAAGATTCACCCGGCTGCCAGTTCCGAAACCGACATTTACGTACTCGAACCTATTTGGGACAAGCAACGTTTTGAAGCCGCAGCCTATTCGCTCCAAGCGACTTCGCTGTACTTCACCTGTATTGCAAACGGCAATAGCAAAATGTACCGCTTCAATGAATTGAAGAACGCCATTGAAGATGGCGGCTTCGAACTGAAGGAAGCCCACCACAACTTGGGCATCAACTGCTACACCCTTTTCCGTTTCCGCAAAAAATGAGCCTCTACGTCAAAAAATTCTCCGCATGGACAGATGCAGAAAATCCGCCAAAGATCGCCTTTGTGCCGATGCTCTTCCGCAGGCGTTTGAGCGCAGCGACCAAGATGGTCGTCTATACGGTTCACGAAGTTTCGGAAGGTCTTCCTCCCGTGCACATAACGTTCGCCTCCGAATTTGGAGAAATCCAGCGTCAGTACAAGATTTCGGAAGGCATTCTCGCCACGGGTGAAGTTTCACCGGCGCAGTTCAGCCTTTCGGTTTTCAACGCTCCGGTTTCTGCCGCGTCGATTACCGAAAAGAACATGGTTGGCTACAGCGCGGTCTTTGCGGGTAAAAAATCCTTTGAAAACGGCTTGAAGGAAGCGGCAGCGCCTCTTCTTTCGGGTCGTGAAAAGGAACGCATTTTTGTCTTTGCAGACGAACGTTTGCCAGAAACCTACGCTTCTATTTCGAACTATCCGAATGCCGTATGCGCGATTGCACTGCGTCTTTCGACAGACGCGCAAGATGCGATTTGCGAACTCGATTTGTCGCCACTCCCTGAAGGTAATTCTGCAGCTGATCAAGCCTTGACTTTTTTGAAGACTCGACTGCCACAATGAAACTTATTCAAAGACTCGTCTATGTTTGGCGGTTGTTCGCCAAGGTAATTTCGTACGCTTCGTTTGGCGGAGCAAGCGCCCTGTTCTCCTGCATCTTCCCGATTATCTTTGTGCTTTCGGGCTTTAACAAAGAGCGTTTCAAGACGATGTCCCGTGCGGTGAACTTGCGCTGGTTCAAACTATTCGTTTGGGAAATGACAGTCCTCGGCATTTTGAAGCTGAACGTAAAACACTCGGAACGCATTAAGGATATCCATTCCTGCGTCGTCGTAGCCAATCACCCGTCGCTGTTAGATGTCGTGATGCTCTTTTCGATTATTCCGAACGTGAACTGCATCGTCAAAGGTTCACTCGGAAAAACGTCGTTCATTCACAACGTGATAAACACGCTCTTTATTCCAAATTCGCTTTCTTTTGAAGAACAGATGGCTCGTGCCTCGGAAGGAATGGAATGCGGAGAATCGCTGATTATTTTCCCCGAAGGGACGCGCACGCGTCCGGGAGAACCGTTGCAGTTGAAAAAGGGGGCCGCTCGATTCGCTTTGCACAGCTACCATAAAGTGCAACCGATCTACATCGGCGGAAACGAAAAAATCGGGCTTCGGAAGCATGACAAATACTTTAGCTTCCACCCGACCGAGCGTTACCACTACAATCTCGACATTCTCGAACAGATCGATACAAAAAAATATAGCTCCCATCCGAACCCCGCAGCGGTCAATCTCTTGACCGAAGAACTGCGAGAAATCTTTGAGAGCTATCGAAAGAACGATCCGGAAAATCCGGCGAATCTTACACGCGCTTAAAAATCAGCGACGTGTTGATTCCGCCGAACGCGAAATTATTCGACATCACATATTCGGTGTCGATTTCGCGACCTTCGCCCACAATGTAATCAAGCGGTGCGCAAGCCGGATCCACATTCTTCAAATTCAGGTTCGGAGCAAACCACTTGCGATTCATCATCATAATGGAGAGCCAAGCTTCGATACCGCCGCACGCACCGAGCGAGTGACCAATGTAAGTCTTCAAGCTGCTAATCGGCACTGCGCGGCCCTTGAAGGCACCGAACGTCGCCTGGGATTCTGCGACGTCACCGTTCTTTGTCGCCGTACCGTGGCCGTTCACATAGCCGACCTGTTCCGGACCGATTCCCGCTTTCTTCAAAGCGATTTCGAGAGCGATCTGCATGGTTTCCTTCTTCGGATTCGTCAGATGGTTGCCATCCGTATTCGTGCCGAATCCGACGAGTTCTGCGTAAATATGAGCGCCGCGAGCCTTGGCGTGTTCATATTCTTCAAGGATCACGGTACCAGCGCCTTCACCCACCACAAGGCCGTCACGATCGCGGTCATAAGAAGCCGGGGTAATCTTCGGCGTGTCATTCTTGACGCTCGTGGCAAAGAGAATGTCGAACACGGCAGAATCTGTCGGGTTCAATTCTTCTGCACCACCAGCGATCATCACATCCTGTTCGCCACTTGCAATCGCTTCTGCGGCATAACCAATGGAAAGACTGCCTGCCGTGCAAGCGGTATTCGTCGTAATCAAACGGCCCGTTAATCCGAGAAGCACGCTGATGTTCACCGCGCAAGTCTGCGGCATGCAGCGGATGTAAGAGGTTGCCGTAATCTTTGTCGAGTCATTCTCCATAATCATCGACATGAATTCTTTAATCGCATCGAAGTTGCCCATGGAAGAACCGTAGGCAACGCCCACACGGCCCGCTTTGAGTTCCGGGTCGTTCAGGTCGTAACCGGACTTGATCAAAGCCTGTTCCGCAGTCATATAAGCCATCTGAGCGACACGGCCCATGCCGCGCGTCATCTTACGCGGTAATTCCGGGAGGTCGAATGGAATCGGTGCGGCAAGACGTGTATTGATTTGCTCGTATCTGTCCCAGTCCGGCATGCGGACAACACAGTTTTCATACTGATGCAATCTTTCGAAGATGGCTTCGTCATCCATACCGAGAGGGGAAAGAGTTGAACCACCCGTAATCACAACACGACGGGTCATGCGAGACCTCCATTCACAGAAATAACCTGGCGCGTAATGTAGGCAGCGCCTTCCGAAAGCAGGAATACAACCGTTGCTGCCACTTCTTCCGGCTTACCGACACGGTGCATCGGGATCGACGGCAAGATCATATCGACCGGAGCGTCCTTGATCATTTCCGTTTCTATCACGCCCGGAGCAATGCTGTTCACGGTAATGCTGCGGCTGCCGAGTTCCACGGCAAGTGCCTTGCTCGCCGCGATAATGCCGCCCTTACTTGCGCTGTAATTGACCTGTCCACGGTTGCCGATCACGCCCGAAACGGAAGCAATCGTAATGATACGGCCCTTGCGCTTGCGGCACATCGGCATCACGAGCGGGTGCAAAACATTATAGAAACCGTTCAGGTTCACATCGAGAACCTTATCCCAGTATTCATCCGTCATCGCCGGGAATGCGGCGTCACGGCAAATGCCCGAAGAAAGGACCACGCCGAAGAAAGCGCCGTTTTCCTTCACATCCTTTTCAAGAATCGTCTTGCAGTTTTCACGATCTGCGACGTTGAACTGAATCAGCTGAATCTTGTCGCCGTATTCCGCCTGAAGTTCCTTCAGGGATTCTGCATGGCTGTTGTAATGCGCCACAACCTGATATCCCGCCGCGAGAACCGCTTTGACTATCGCAAGTCCAATGCCACCGCTTGCACCGGTGACGAGAACGCGTTTTACATCATCCATTCTTATACTCCTAAAGTCTTTTTCGGATCGTCCACTTCGACCGTATTCATCGTAGCGGTAGCGACCAGGTTATCATTCACAAAAATCTTTCCTTCAAACGTTACCGCCATATCCATGCGAACCGTCTGATGCACCCAAATGTGGACCGTCGAACCGACCGGGAAAACATTCGTTTCCGACTTGAAATTCGTCACGCTCAAAATGAAGCCCATCTTTGGAGGGGTATTTGTTTTGAGTCCGACAAGGCCCATCATTACGGAAACGCTCTGAGCCATATATTCAAAGCCAATCCAGACAGGGACGCCGCCGTAGGATTCTTCAAAGAACATACTCTTTTCGGTAATGTCCACTTCCGTTTCGACTTCCGTTTTTTCAAAATCATAAGAAATCACGCGATCCAGCAAATGCATGTGTCCCTTATGCGGAACAAGCGCTGCTACTTTTTCGTGAGTATCAAATTCAGTCATTAGACATTCCTCGATAAAATGAGCGAAACATTACAACCGCCAAAGCCAAAGGAGTTGCTCATGCAAATATTCAAACGTTTTGCCGTTTCACCGTTTTTCACCAAGCGAATTTCCGGAATCGAAGGATCGCGTTCGCCATCAAAGACGTGCATCGGAAGCACGTGTTCCGTATTTTCATCCGAAAGGGTGAGGCAGCAGAAAGCGGCTTCGAGAGCACCCGCAGCGCCGAGCGTGTGGCCGGTCAATCCCTTTGTTGAACTTGCCGGAGTATCGTTGCCAAAAACGCGGTTCACAGCTACGCTTTCCATCGCATCGTTCAGCTTGGTACCAGTTCCGTGCAAATTGATGTAGTCGATATCGGCAGCGGAAAGTTCTGCGTCCTTCAAAGCCTTATCGATCGCCTGCACAGCGCCTTCACCGTCTGCACGCGGAGCCGTCACATGGTCCGCATCCGCGCTTTCGCCAATGCCGACTACCTTGAATTTTGCCTGACCCGGCTTTTTAGAAACGAGGAAATAAGCGGCACCATCGCCGATCGTAAGACCGGTTCTATTCTTGCTGAACGGAATCGTCGGAGAAAGCGAAACCGCTTCCAAAGAATCAAATCCGAGGACGACCGTTTCCGTCGCAATGTCCACGCCGCCGACAATCGCCGCATCACAGAAACCCGCTTCAAGCCAATTTCTTGCCGAAGCAAAGGCGCTCGCACTCGAAGCGCAAGCCGACGAATGCGTAAAGATCGGACCCGTCAAACCGAAACGCTTTGCAATGTATTCCGCAGCGAAATCCGCCTGTTGCATTTTAAGCTCGTACTTCTTTGGATAGGAGCCCGTCTTTTGAAAAGAATCGAGACCTGCAAGAGAAGCTTCCGAACCATTATCACTAGAACCGATAAATACGCCGATACGATCTGCACCGAATTCCTTTACCGCTTCACAGACCGAAGTTTCCATCTGCGAAAGAACCACTTCCGAAAGGCGGTTCACATGGTTGTCGTAATAAGCGTCCTTTACCTGCGGCAAGGAGCTCTGCGGAATTTCGACCACATAGCGTTCCTTTTCACGGAACTTCTTTTGGACAAACGCGGGGCGGGTACCGTTCTTTAACGCCTGCCAAATGGTCTTTTTGTCAGAACCTAAAGCAGAGCAAAGTGCAAAGTCATGAATGTACAAGGGAGCGCTCATTCTTTGATCTCGGATTCAATTTGATAACTGTAATGGCGAAGTAGATTCTGCAACACGATTTTGTTGCCTCTCTTTTCCATTTTTAAGATTGCGGTCTTGCCGTCAAAAAGGGTGCGGTGTAAAGCATCCCCATCTTGGGACTCTGCAAACGTGAATCCTGCGGCATCAAAATTTTTCTGCAAGACCGAAGCAGGATAATAGCAGAACTGAATGTCTGCAATTATATATTCGGGCTTCATCTTTTCCGCGTTCATCCATTTGCTGTTGAAAGCCAAGGAATCTTTCGTGTAAACGAGTTCCGCGATTGTGTTTCCCATGGAGCTAAAGAGCATCATGTGCACAGTCGTGTCATTCAAGAGCATCCAGGATTCACCGGAGAATTTCTTTTCGCCGTAAGAGCCTGTCATCAGCTGATTTTCTTCGACAGAAATTCCGCTGTTTTGCGGTTCGATCAGCTGAATGTAGCGGGCGTCCGAGTAGTAAATTTTCGCAGAATTCCCCGCCACCGCAGAATGCGATGTACACGCCGTCAG
This sequence comes from Hallerella succinigenes, assembly GCF_002797675.1. Lineage (NCBI taxonomy): Bacteria > Pseudomonadati > Fibrobacterota > Fibrobacteria > Fibrobacterales > Fibrobacteraceae > Hallerella > Hallerella succinigenes. Next base: position 1,130,321 of record NZ_PGEX01000001.1, read on the forward strand.
AACCACCGCTCCCAACGCAGCCAAAGCTTTCACGCTATGATGAATCTTACTTACCCACATTTTGTTGCAATATAGAAAGTGAATCAATCTCGCGTAAACGGTGAAAGGAGGAAACAAGCAGAAATCCCAAGCAACACGGCAAGGCCTAAAACCGATACAGGAGCAAATCCGCTGAGCGAAAGAGTTCCGAACGAAATCAAGGTCGTCGCCGCCGAAAGCATCACGGCTAAAGCCGTTGAATCCGCATGATTTTGCGCATCCTTAAAGAAAAGGGCATAATCGATACCGATGCCGAGAACAAGAATCAAACCAGTGATTGCAAAGAAATTCACCGGGATTTGCAGATAACCGAACATCGACAGCGTAAAGAAGCAACCGAGCACCGGAGCACGGACAATGCGCAAAGAATTTCGCCAAGAAAATACGAACGAAAGAATAAAGCAGACCGCAAAATACGCAAAAGCGACAAGCGAAAGCGCCGTGAGTGAAAGTTCCGTCAAGGCGGCGTTCACTTCCTGAATCTTGTTCACCGCGTAAATGCCGTTCGACGGGTCCGCATAATCCTTCGGATTGAACATTTCGGACGCGTGCATCGGAAGGACGGCGCTGTAATACTTGCCCGAAATTTCTCCGATCCAGAGCATGTCACGGACGCTCGAAAGCTGTTCCGGAAGATCTTCGAATTCCGCTGTATTTTCATCCATTTCGACAGCGGCAAAAAGCGTCTTGCCCGGATTTTTCACAGGATGGATTTTGAGCTGTTTGCAAAGGTCCTTATAGCGGAGAGGAAGTGCTCTCGAAAGCAGAGAATCCAGAGCGGTCCGTTTTGCCGAAGACGGTGAAAATTCCGAGAAGGCGAGGTGCGACTTCAAAAGAGAGTCCCGTTCCGCTTCACGGAGCTTTTCCGTCAGCGTTTCTTCCTTTTGCAGCACTTCTTCGACCGAGTTTCCGCTCACAATAAAGTACGTCGGAGCGATTCCCGAATTCATCCACTTCGCGACCTTCATTTCCGAAGCGCCGAGTTCCGGAGCGACCGTGTACATGGAACGGATATCCGTCTGCACGTTCAGCTGCACAATGCCCGGAATAAGAGCGCCTGCCGCCATCACGAAAATGATATAACGGGCGATCTTCGGAATGCGCTCCAGTTTAGAATAGCCCGCAAGAATCACCTGGGCGACCTTTAACGAGAACTTCTGTTCGTTCCGCAACCTTTCCGACACAAACGGGAATACGAGCAAAACAGAAAGGAGCGCACTCGCAAGCCCCACCATCGAGAAGAACGCCATCTGACGGAGGATCGGGAAGTCCACAATCATGAGCGCGATGTAGCTGAGTTCCGTTGTCATGAAGCCGAGGAGCATGCTCTTGACCTGAGCTTCCTTGTCAGCAAAATGGTGCAGTGCGTAGTCAATGCTCACACCGATCACGCTCGTTCCAAAGATGAACGTAAAGACGTGGATTTCATGGAAAGTCGCAAGCGTTGCGCCCATTGCCGCAAGAATCGCTACGGCGATCGAACTGAGAGTCGTTACAATGGGAACTGCCGAACGGAAGACGAGCAAGAGCAACAGCAGTACCGCCGCAGTCGAGATTCCTGAAATCCAGCCGATTTCAACTTGAGCCTGTTTTGAACTCGAATAGCTGTGGAACGGAACGCCGGACTTTTCTACACGCAGGTTGGGGAACTCTTCCTGCAATTCTTCGATTGTGTCGTCTAAAATGCCAAGAATATGATCGCCCGAAGCAAACGCCGAAGCGTCCTTGGAAAGTTCCGCATTGATGAACACATAGGTTCTGCCGGAATCTTGCACGGTCAGCATGTCATCTCGGAGAGTCAAGTGGCTGGAAGCCATCGGCGTCATCGAAAGCATACGGTCCTGCGCCGACTGTGAAAGCAAATACGGATCTTCTTCCAGGCGCGAAAGATCGGTCATCGGGAAAGCGCCGAATACACGGGAAAGAGCCTTGTTATAAAAATAGTCTGCGACTTCAGCGTCTTCCATCGCAAGGATCACCGGATCCTGCATCGAAAAACGTCTATCAAAAAAGAACTTGGAAATCTCGTCCATCGACGAGGCGTCCACCTTCCAAGAAGCAGAACGGATCTGCTTGTTCGCTAGCAGCGTATGACCGATGCGGTCCGCAGCCGTCTTCGCCACCGAAAAATCCGAATCCCCCACAAAGATCATCATCCGAGAAGAAGTCCGAGCCGTGAGCTCATTTTCCGCCGCATGGATTTCCGGAGTCATCTCGGATTCCGGAACGATCGAATACAAGTTCTTATCGACCTTCCACGGGTACGCAATTACCACCGCAACCATCAGTGCGATATGCAAAAGTACCCAAAGGCCTACGTTAAAGAAACGCTTCTTACTTTCCGGACTGCTTGAATTCATAAGTCAAAATGTTTCCTTCACCGTCGACGAGTTCCACCTTTTTCAAATCCTTGTCCCCTTCGAGGACAATCGAAGCAATCGCTTTCCGAATGGTCTTTTCCTTGGGAAGCAGACCGACCGACCAACCTTTTTTCTGTTGCAAAAAGAACAGATCAAAACGATTCTCTAAAACAGCGATGTTCCCACTGAGAACGGCGCGCATCGAAGTCGCAATTTCACGGAAAATCACATTATCCGCAGAAGCCATTTTCGTTTTGGAACCATCCGCATTCGTCTGAACAACGCCCGAATCCGAAATCACAAGCTTGGACGCAAAAGGCTTTTCCATGTCCCACGTGATACCGTTCTTCTGCGAAATTTCAAATTTGCCCGAAGATTCAAAAGTCCGTTTGATCTTGACCACGGTACGCTTTTGCGTAAAGGTTCCATGGACCGTTTCCGCAGCAGAAAGGGCCTGCATCACCTTTTGCACTTCCGGAGATTCCAAATTCGCCGGAGACTTCCAAATCGATGCGTCCACGGCAAAAAGCGCCGTTCCGCAAATCAAGAGAGCCATAAAAAAAGACTTATACATTTTCTTCCTTTGCCAAAGCCATTTTGACTTTTTCCACAAAATCCGGCGGCGTCGAGAACATGGATTCCTTCGTCGAAATCTTGACCACCATCTGCGTGCTTTCCGCCTTGGTAATCACCTTGCCCGTTTCGAGGTCAATGAATCTGTACTTGAGCTTCATGCAAACGTCATATTCCACAAGGGAGACTTCCACGCGCACCTTCTGCATAAAGCGGAGCGGTCGAATGTACTTGAGGTTCATTTCGACGACAGGCCAAGCGTAGCCCGCCTTTTCCATTTCATAATAGTCGTACTTGATTTTTGTAAGCAAAGCACAACGGGCTGTTTCCATGTACTTCACATAGTTTCCATGCCAAACGACATTCATCGGATCCAAGTCATAAAACTGAACTTCGATATCCGTGTAGGCTTTCAAGATCTTTTCGCTCACGTCGATTCTCCTTTCTGCCAGAAGTTGTAAAAATTATACCACTGATACGGATGTTCCAAGCAAAACTTTTCGAGGTGAGAAGCGTATTCCGCAGCGAGATTTGCCATCTGCTGTTTTTGTTCGAAACGTTTGCCACCGAGTACTGTTTTGGAACGGATAATGTGGAATTCATAGGGCGACGTAATGTCCAAATCTTTTTTGCGGAACGCAAAAATGAAGTAGACAGGCGCCTTCAAAATATTCGCGAGCGCAAAAGAACCTTCCGGGAACTCGGCGGCATCCCCTAAAAAGTTCAGCGGAATAAAACGGTTCTGCGAATTTGCCGAAGTTCTATCGCCTGCAATCGCAACGAGGTTTCCCGCCTGAATTTTTTCACGCATGCTGATCGCCGTATCGACGCCGATCGAGTTTGCATCAAAGCTGTTTGTCATCAGCTCGGGATTCAGTTCACGGAGAAGTGCGTTAAAGCACTTCGTTCCCGAAAAATCAACAACCGGAAAAACCTGAAAATTCCGCTTCGTATGTTCCTTGCGATAGCCTGTCAAGGAACGCATCGCTTCGATGTTTCCAAGATGCGAGCAAAGGATAAAAGCTCCCTTGCCGCTGTCGAGCAGGTTCACCAAATCGTCGATGTCGTCGTTCTGGGTTTCGAGTTCCGAAAGCGACATCTTTCCAGCCCAGCCTCGAATTTTTTCAATCATCGAAAGGGCAAAGGCGAGAATGTGACGGTACACGGCAAACGGCGGAATCTTTTTTCCCTTCATCTTGGAAACATGTTCCAAAAAAAGTCGCGAGCGTTTGCGGACCGGAGCCGCCCCCAAGTAAAAGAAGAACACCACTATAGCAACAATCAGTTCCACAAGTTTACGCGGCAGGTGAATCGTCACCCACAGCATAAAACGGAATTTCCACGCCGTCTTCGACGCTTCTTCAATTTGTGACCAATGTTCTTCAGCCATGTTTTTTCTTTTGAAGCAACAGTTTAGGCAAACGGACAAGCATTCCACAGCAAAGGCGCGTGTGCAGCCAAGAAATTTCCAAATTGTCATGCAACATGCGGAAGTTCGAGACGCCATTTTCCGGATAAATGACCTTCACCGGATAAAAATGCATTTTGACTCCAGCCCATGCAAGACGCACAAGGATTTCAATATCGAATCCCATGCGGAACGTCAAAATTTTATCCAGTACAGGGACGGTCGCCTGGAGCGGATAAACGCGGAATCCGCACATCGCATCCGGAATGTCTTTAGAAAGCGTTTCTACAGCCACCCAAAAGTTCGTGATCTTTCGACCGACTTCACGTCCCTTAGGAACGCTTGCATCATACTGAGGAAATCCGCCGACCAAGGATTCGGGGTGTTTCCGAGCCGTCTTCAGCAAAAACGGAATCATCGAGGGATCGTGTTGACCATCCGCATCGATTTGCAGCGCATGGGTAAATCCCGCTTTTAAAGCTTCTTTGCAACCCGTGCAAACAGCACCGCCCTTTCCCATATTGACGCTATGCGAAACAACCATCACGTTCGGGATTTCTTCTGCCACCTTTTGCAGCACCTGCAACGCTTCGGGAGTATTTCCGTCATCGACAATGACCACGGGTAAATTTTGAGAGTTCAACTTTTGAACAACTGTACGGACCGTATTTTCATGACGGTATACCGGGACAATGGCACAAGGCTTAAATTCCATTAGGCATTTTCCTTTTTCAGCACGATCGTGCCTCCAGAACAGTTTTTATCGTCTTCACCCGTGATTTTAAAAGCAAGCTTTCCCGTATCCGGAGAATAAGTCTCTTCGATCGTCACCGGATGTTCTGGGAAAATCGGGTTCGAAAATTTGATGCGTTGCATTTTTTCGATTGTCGTCGGAAGCTTCATAAAGCCGCGGAAGAAGCGAAGGATCAAATCGATTTGTACAACCGCCGGAAGCAGCTTGAATTCCGGGAAGTGACCGTCGTAATAATCACTTGTCGCAGGAATCACTATTTTTACTGTCAGTTTGTTGCCTTCCAGATGATACTTGAGAATTTTAAAATTCGGAGATTCGGGAATTTCGAACAAAGCCTGTACCTCACGCGTTTTGATTTTTCCCATTGCATCTTGCGGAAGTTCTTCCAGATAGCGCCATTTTTTGGGCTGCACTGTATTTTCAAGAAATCCGGAAAGATGCTGCTTAAAAAATGCATTCACGTCTTTCTTTTCTACGCCGTGGAACTTGGCAACGCCTTCATCGTTCAGCACGATTGCAGCAGCGAGGAACTGACGCTTGCCCGTCATCGGCACCACGCGCACATCACGCACGACACCCGTCTGACGCAAACGGTTTTCCACTTCCGGAAGGGAAATGCGCTTTTCTTCGATCTTCACAATCGAATCTGCACGGCCCATCAACTGGAACGTTCCATCGTCTTCAATCTTTCCCAAGTCGCCCGTCACAAAGCCGCCGATATCCGTGTAAGAGGAATCGATTTTCAGACAACCGTTTTCCGCAAACGAGATCTTATTCGGCGGAACGGGCGTCCACAATTTCTTTTCCCGAATGCGACGCGTTGCAATCGCACCGGTTTCCGTGCAGCCGTAGATTTCCTGCACGCCGTTCCCCGAAAGTTCTTCAACCCTATTCGCCACTTCATCGGGCAAAAGTCCACCGGCAGAAAGCCAGAATGGCGGTTTCTTGAACGGCAAGGGTTTCTTGCGGTTTGCGGCAAGACGTTTTAAGAAGGCGGGGCTCGCCACGATTACGGCCGGTTCCTTTACAATCTGTTCGAGTTCTTCCGGGAATTCAAAACGAACGCGGCGAATCGGAAGACCTGCAGAAATCGGCACAAAGATCGAGAAAGCCATGCCGTAAATGTGGTGATGGTTCACCGTCATGTAAAAGTTGCGGTTCGCAAATCCGGCAGCAAAGCGTTCGGCAAGAGCATTCGCTTCGTTTTCATATTGCCAGCCTTCCTTCGGGATTTCTTTTGGAACGCCGGTCGTGCCGGACGTGTACATCGCCGCCTTCGCCTGGTTAATATCGAACGGCGTCCACGTACTTTTAGCCGTGTAGGTTTCGATAATCTTCGGAATCTGCAAAGCGCCTTCGGCACCGGTATCGTTCAAAAAGCCGACGTCCGGCTTGCGAATTTCACGAATGAATTCCGGCTGGCGATTGGCGGAGAACAAAATTTTTTTCTGGCTCTGGAAAAGGGCAAAGATCGCAACGAGGAAGTAGTAGACGTCGTCCGCGTTCAAGATCCAAGCTGTGTAAGGTTCCGCTTCAACCGCCTGGCGCACCTTGGAAACGTCCGCCTTAAAGTCCGCCCACGTTTTGACGTCGCCGGAAAGTCCTGCGCCACTGAAGCAGACAACGGAATCGTCCGGGCGAGAGTCCGCTTCAATTTTCGAAAACGGAATGTAAGATTGTAATTGACTTTGTTTCATTTTACGAACTCCAATTTCAGACACAAAAAGAAGTCCCATCAAGATGTATGAAATCAGACCGTTGTACAGCGACCAGATCTTTTCGTCTGCACACAGTACCGTCCACAGCGCAACGGATCCGTTCAGAATAAAAAAAATGCACCAGGTGAGCGTTACCCGGTCGCAGTAGCGTTCGACAGAAGTTCTGTCCGCTGTCTGCAGGATTCGCTTGTCGGCAAAAGTCGCCAAGCGAAAAACAAAGCTCGGCTTTCGAAAGAGAGTCGCGCCAAAAAAGAAAAGCATCCCGACGTTCACAAGAACCGGATAGAACTTGAGAACGAGGGCGTTATCCAGCGCAAAAGCGGCAACACCACAAGCCAAAAGAAAGGCTACAAAGCAGCCTTCCTTCAGTCGCGATGCCGCTCCCGGCTGTTTTTTTCGCGAAGCTGATATTAAATGAAACGCCGCGAGAAGAAGCAACAAAATGCTCAACTTGCGCGGCGAAAGTCCCCAGAAGCGGAGACCGCAGAATACCAGAATCGGATAAAGAACAGAAAGAACGGCGAAGAGAATCTTCCCCGCTACAGTTTTCATTTCTTTTCTTCAGTACCCTGGGCGAGATCGTTGATTCCGTCCACCACGTCCTGCAGTGTACGCATGCTCTTGAACACTTCTGGATCGATGTTGCGCGGAATGAACGTTTTGAGCTTCACAATCAGGTCTACGGCGTCGATGCTGTCGAGGTTCAGGTCTTCGTAAAGACGAGCTTCCGGGACAACCTTTTCCGGATCCAGTTCAAAATCTTCGATGAGGGCTTCACGGATTTTATCATAAATCTGTTGTTTTTCCATGACTCAGTCCTTTTTGTTGGCAGAGATGTATGCGGCAAGAGCGTCGATCGAAGCAAAATGCTTACGCGTTTCTTCGTTCACCGTAGAGAAGGAAACACCAAAGTTATCCTTGATGGCGATACCGAGTTCAAGAGCGTCTATGCTATCGAGTCCGAGACCGCGACCTTCCTTATTCTGGCCAAACAACGGGGCATCGTCTTCGATGTCCGCCGGTGTGATGTCCTCAAGTTCAAGTGCCTTGATCAGCACCTCCTTAATTTGTACGTTCAATTCAGACATACTATTTTCCGTCCCAATAAAAAAATGTGAGCTCAAATATAAATAAAATTATGCAGAAACCGTTCCAACAAACTCACGGCAAGTCAATTCTGGAGAATTTGTCTTAAAAATCGCACTGCCGACGACAAAAATATTTGCACCGGCCTTCTTCGCTTCCAGAATGTTATCGAGTTTGATACCGCCATCGATTTCAATATCCAGTTCCGGTTTCATCTCACGCAGGGCACGAATTTTATCAAGGCAATACGGGATCAGGCTCTGTCCACCAAAGCCCGGATTCACAGACATGACAAGAACCATGTCCACAGAATCCAGCACCCACTTGATATTTTCAATCGGAGTCGCCGGATTAATGCTCACGGCTGGCTTTGCGCCCAGTTCACGAATGCGATTCAAAAGGCGATCCAAATGGATTGTCGATTCCGCCTGAACGGTCACATAGCGCGCACCGATTTTTACAAATTCGTCTACAAAAAGCTCGGGATTGTCAATCATCAAATGGCAGTCGAGAGGAAGCTTTGTCGCCTTACCGATCAAGCCCGAAATTCCGGGGCCAAAACTGATGTTCGGCACAAAGTGGCCGTCCATGATATCGAGGTGAACAAGTCCCGCTCCGCCGTTTTCAATAGCGGTGAGTTCGGACTGCAGGTTGAGGAAGTTTGCGTTCAAGACGCTCGGGGCAATGATTTGAGCTTGTTTCATAATTCCAAATATAGGTATTGAGCGAAAAATGTTTTTTTGTTATTATTTGTTCACAACGAACAAGGAGGTTGATTGATGTCAACACCAAAGAAAACCACAACAAAAGTAACAAAGGGTACTAAGTGCGCAAAGTGCGCTCCGAAGGCTACTGCTAAGGCAACAGCTCCGAAGGCAAGCAAGTGCGCCAAGACCACCGCACAAACCGCCACCAAGACTACAGAAAAGACCGCTCCGGCCAAGAAGACCGCTGCAAAAACCGTTGCAAAGACCACCGTGAAAAAGGCTGCTCCGAAGGCTTCCAAAAAGGCTCTCGAAGAAGTCGTGTTCAACGTCTACTCCCCGGATTCCAAGTCTGTCGAAGTCGCTGGTGAATTCAACAACTGGACCCCAGCCAAAATGAAGAAAGGCGAACAGGGCGTGTGGAGCGTCAAGCTGAAACTCGCCGCCGGTACTTACCAATACAAGTTCGTTTTCGATGGCAGCTGGGAAATCGACCAGGCTAACCCAAACCGTGTTCCTGACGGTCAGGGTGGTGAAAACAGCGTCAAAAATGTCTAATCCGATTTTTTCGGAAAAAACAATTCGAGAGGGGGTCGCAAATTACGGCACCCCTTTTTGGATTTATGACCGAGCAACTATCGAAAAGCGCATTCAGGAACTCAAGTGCTTCGATACCGTTCGCTTCGCTCAAAAGGCTTGCCCCAACCTTTCCATCCTATCGATTGTCCGCAATGCCGGCGCAGTCGTAGATGCAGTCAGCGCCGGAGAAATCATTCGAGCTCTCCGTGCGGGCTACAAGGCGTGCGAAAACGACAAACAAGTTCCGCAAATTGTCTATTCTGCCGACATCTTCGATCACGACGCAATTGAGCTTGTGAAAAAGCACAACATCCATGTGAACGTCGGTTCTGCGGATATGATCCAGCAGCTCGCCGACGCCGGCGTTCGTTCGAACCTGACTCTCCGCGTGAACCCGGGCTTTGGTCACGGTCACTCGAAGAAGACGAATACGGGTGGACCGCTTTCGAAGCACGGCGTTTGGCATTCCCAATTGAAGGACTGCGTGAAACTCGCACAGGCAAACGGCATGTGGATTACCGGCTTGCACATGCACATCGGCAGCGGTACGGATTTTGAACACCTCGCAACGGTCTGCGACGCCATGCGCGACGCTTCCCGTCGCCTCGGTTCCCATATCCGCATGATTTCTGCAGGCGGTGGCCTTCCGATTCCATACAAGGAAGAAGAAAAGGGCAACCGTATCGACATTCAGGCTTATTATGACCTTTGGGACAAGACCCGTAAGGACATCGCCCAGTCCGTCGGTCACGACGTGGCTCTCGAAGTCGAACCGGGCCGCTACATTGTCGCCGAAAGCGCCGTTCTTGTCGCAGAAATCCGCGCGGTGAAAAAGCAAGAAGACAAGCTCTTCTACCTCGTCGATGCAGGCTTTAACGATCTCGTCCGCCCGTCCTTCTACGGTTCCTACCACGGAATTTCGATCGTTTCCAAAGACGGTCGTGAACTCGGCCCGGAACAAGATGTGATTGTCGCAGGCCCGCTTTGCGAATCCGGTGACGTCTTTACGCAGGAAGAAGGCGGCTACGTAGTCACACGTAAGCTCCCGACAGCCCAAGTCGGCGACTTCCTCGTTTTGCACGACGCAGGTGCTTATGGCAGTGCCATGTCGAGCAATTACAACAGCCGTCGCTTTGCTCCGGAAATTCTCCAGAACAACGGCAAGCTGGAAGTCATCCGCGAACGCCAGACGTTTGAACAGTTAATGGAAAACGAAAAAATCGTTAGCCTTTAATTTCGGATACAGCTGTTAAGCTTATCACATCGCCCCGTTCCAATGCCTTTATTTGGAACGGGGCTTTTTTATATTTCCAAGCGAACCATTATAATTTCATCAGGAAGGAAAATATGACTCTTCTTCAAAGATCCATTGCCGAAGCGATTGGTACATTCTGGCTCGTATTCGGTGGCTGCGGTGCAGCTGTCCTCGCTTGCGGCGTTCCAAACACCGGCATCGGCTATGTCGGAGTTTCCCTCGCCTTTGGTTTAACCGTTCTCACGATGGCTTATGCGATCGGCCACATTTCCGGTTGCCACTTGAACCCGGCTGTAACTCTCGGCCAAGTCGCTGGCGGTCGCTTTCCGGCAAAAGAAGCTCCGGCTTACATCATCGCTCAGGTGATCGGCGGTATCATCGCTGCGGCTGTTCTTTACATCATCGCTAGTCCAGATCTTTCCGCTGGCATCGGCGCTTTTGCAACGAACGGTTGGTCTGACATGGCTAACGCTAACGGTTTGAACGCTTTCGGTGGTAAAGTCTTCGGCATGGGTTCCGCATTCCTCATCGAAATGGTTCTCACGGCTGTGTTCCTCTTTGTGATCATGGGCGCTACGGACGGTCGCGCTCCGGCAGGCTTCGCTCCAATCGCCATCGGTCTCTGCCTCACTTTGATTCACCTCATCAGCATTCCGGCAACGAACACCTCTGTGAACCCGGCCCGCTCTACGGCTGTTGCCGTATTTGTCGGCGGTATGGCCTTAAAGCAGCTTTGGCTCTTCTGGGTCGCTCCGATTCTCGGCGGCGTAATCGGCGGTGTGGCTTACAAGGTCCTCGCCGAAAAGAAGTGCTGCTGTGGCGACAAGTGCTGCTGCGAAAAGAAGGAAGAAGCTTAAATTTTTCCGTTTTAACTTGATGTTTTCACTTGAAGAGCCCTGCGTGAACGCAGGGCTTTTTTGTAAGCGTTCGTTTATAAACTTGCTCAGAGCTTATCCATCAAGGCTTATTTACGCACAACGACTTTTCTATATTTTCGCCATGCTCAACACGTCTCTTTGCTACATCGAACAAAACGGTTCTTACCTCCTTCTGCACCGCGTCAAAAAGAAGAACGACATCAATCACGATAAGTGGATCGGAATCGGCGGAAAGTTTGAAGAAGGCGAGAGCCCGGAAGACTGCATTCGACGTGAAGCCCGTGAAGAAACAGGCTTAGAGCTAGCCGATCTCAAGTACTGCGGCATCATCACGTTCATCAGCGACGGCATGAACGAAGTCGAATTCATGCACCTTTTTAAAGCGACGCAGTTCACCGGTGAAATCAAGGAATGCGACGAAGGCGCCCTTGAATGGATTCCCAAGGAAAAGTTCGCAGAGCTTCCCCATTGGGACGGCGACCGCATCTTTTTAACGCTCCTCGACCGCGAAGTTCCCTTCTTCTCTCTAAAGCTCACTTACAAGGGCGACGAACTGCAAGAAGCCCTTTTGAACGAAAAACCTGTGGACCCTCACGATTTCGCCTACGGTTCGCTCGCCCCGTTTCCGGCGATGCGACGCAAGGACCGCGAAATGTCTGTGGAAGCGGCTTGCGATATTTTAAAGACCGGCGAATACGGCATCCTCGCCACGCAAAATTCCCTCGGCTACCCGTACGGCATTCCTCTGAGCTACGCCTACGACGGAAAGAACATTTGGTTCCACGGGGCGAAAGGCGTCGGCGAAAAAGTCCAGGACTTTGCAAAAGATTCCAAGGTAAGCTTCACCGTGGTCCGCGGTACGGAACTGCACCCAGAAAAATTCAGCACCGCATTCGAAAGTTGCATCGTCTTTGGGCGCGTTCACCCAGCGGAAGATCCCAAAGTCGGCCTGCGCCTTTTAATCGACAAATACAGCCCGGAATACAAGGATGCGGGCGAAGCCTACATCGAACGCGCCATTTCACACACGGGCGTTTACCGCATCGACATTGAACACATCAGTGGCAAAAAGCACCTTTAACAGATTATATTTGGCTACATGGGTGTTCTACAAATCAGCCGAAGCAAAGGCACTCGGTTAGATCAGCTCCGCCAAAATCAATCGACAGGCGCACGCCTTTCTTTGAACTTCTAATCTAAAATTTCAATGTTTTATGTTTTCACGCACGACACGGTCATACGTGTTCATGATGGTCGAAGACGGAAGAATTCCGAGAATTTTTCCACTGGCATTTTTCACGTAAACTTCGCTCAGCGAATGTTTGAGCATGAACTTCATCGCCGTGTGCAAATCCACACTGGCCGGGAGCAGCGGAGAATACGTGACACAGTCGGCGACGAGCAGAACCGTTTTGCCGCCTTCGGTCGAGACGATGTTGCGAAGGACCAGGTTCCAGTCTAAAATGCCGATGTAGCAGCCCTTTTCAAAGACCGGGTACGAATGAACCAATGCGGAATCCGGATGTTCCACATTAAAGGCATTGATATCCCGTTCCGCTTCACAAATCGTTCGGGAAGAATCGAGTTCGAGCACCAGGGACTTTTGCATCACAGATTCAACAGGAATGGTGCGGAGCAGGTCCGGATCCATTTCCAAGCGATGCGCAGGCGAAGAAAACTTGTTCAGCACCTGGCTCCGGTAAATGCTCCACTTGCGGCTAAATGCCACGTGCATCACCGCCGCAATCATGATTCCCGGCAAAAGCTGATAGCTGCCCGTCATTTCGCAAACCATCACAACACCCGCAAGCGGCGCCTTCGCAGAGCCCGCAAAGAACGCTCCCATGCCCACCAAGGCCATCGCCCCCGGCGAAGACAAAGTCCCAGGCGCCACCGTTTCAATCGCCACGGCAAAAGCGGCGCCGATCACCCCGCCCAAAAAAAGCGAAGGTCCAAAAACACCGCCGGCGCCACCGCTACCGACCGTAAACGACGTCGCCAAAATTTTTGCAATCACCAACCCGAGCAAAAAGAGAACCGAAGGAGCGCTCGCCGGATCCGCCAGGCGCGTCATGCTTTCTACGTAATCCCAGGTTCCGCCCATCGCCTGCGGAATCAAAATCGCCACGGCACCGCAAAGAAGTCCACCGATTGCCGGCTTTGCCCAGTTCGGAATTTTCCAGGCGGAAAAAAAGTCTTCAACCTTGTAATAGCACTTCACGTACAGATACGAAAACGGCACGCACAAAAGTCCGAGAACCGCGCAACAGAAGAGTTCCGTTCCGTTCGCAAAATAAAACTCAGGCACGTTGAACGCGGGCGCCGTCCCAAAGACACTCGTGTACACCGTAAAGCCGACAACCGATGCAATGATCGATGTTCCAAAGGAACTGCTTTCAAAATCTTCACGGTAAAGGATTTCGACCGAAGTCAAAGCGCCGGCAAGCGGGGCCTTAAAAATCGAGCCGAGACCCGCTGCCATTCCAGCAAGACCAAACTGGCGACGTACCGATCGCGTCATCTTAAAAAAGCGGCAAATCGTCGAAGCGAGCCCTGAACCGATCTGCGAAACCGGGCCTTCATAGCCCGCGCTACCGCCACTGCCGAGAGTGATCGAGCTCGCGAGCAATTTCACAGGAGCCACACGATTGCGAAGGGCTCCGCCATGATGATGGAAGTTATAAATGGACCGGTCGGTTCCCTGCCCTGCCGCTTCCGGAGTCTTTGCGATTACGAACAGCAAAAGACCCACGACAAGACCGCCCAGCGCCGGCGCAAGGAAAATCACAGGTCCCGAAAAAGTCCTCTGCGTTAATTCGGAAATCGATTCGAGAAACAAACGAAAAACAATCGCAACCGATCCCGTCACTAAACCGATAAATGCCGCCAAGAGCATTTTCGGCATGTAAGAATTGATAATGAAAATTCGGGACAGCTTTCTCATTGGGCGTTATTTGCGCTTACGCCAAACAAGGAGAACACCAGCCACAGAAAGCACAAAGATCGCGACAATAATCCAGAACGAGAACGGATTTCCTTCGCCAAGGCCAAAGGGGAACTTTACGTTCATGCCGAAGATACTCGCCACAAAAGTCGGAATCGTAATGGCAATCGTGACAATATTTAAGGTTCGCATCAACTCGTTCATGTTGTTGTTTACGACACTCGCACGCGCGTCCATCAAGGATGCAAGAATGTTTGCGTAGATTTCAGCCTGTTGCAGACTCTGGCGGTTTTCAATCACGACGTCGTCAAGGAGTTCTCTTTCATTTTCATCGAACTGCATGCCACGTCCCATTTGGAGTTTTTTCAAAAGGGCTTCGTTCGAGTTCAACGCGCTCACGTAGTAAATCAAGCCCTTGTTCAAGGTGAACATGTAGAGCAGGTACTTATTGTCGAGCGTGTTCTGCAACTTGTCTTCGAGTTCTTCACTGATCCGATTGATAATCTTCAAGTGTTCATTGAAGTGGTACACGGAATAGTTCAAAAGCTTGACGACAAACGTATTCAAGCTGTCAATCTTCGAAAAGCGGCGGCTGTCCATCAGCGGAATTTCCGAGTCCGAAAGAAGCAAGACCCAGTCTTCAAAAACAAAGATTCCGAAGGATTCCACGCGGAATTCAAAGTTGTCTTCCGCGGTATAATTGCGAGGCTTCTTAAACACGATCGTCGTAAAATCGTCGTCGTATTCCACACGCGAAAGTTCGTCATTATCGAATGCAGAGGCAATCGTGTGTTCCGCAATTTCGTACTTCTTCACAAGGGCACCCCGCTGTTCCTGGCTGGGGCTATCCATCAACACGATATCCGCGGAATCTTCGTCCGGGGCCTTCGTGATGCGACCGTTTTCGATTTTGTAGTACTTAAGCATACAAGCCTCTCTTGTATGGTGGACGCCAACGAGTGCAAAAATAAAAAAGACCTAGAGCAATGCCTAGGTCTTTCGTTCGATTTGTTTGAAAAATTACACGACGTGACGCACGTGACGGTTGAACCAGGAGACAAATGGAGAGCAGATGCATATGGACGAATACGTACCGACAAGCACACCGAAGGTCATCACCAAGCCGAAGTCACGGATCGAGGAACCACCC
This sequence comes from Hallerella succinigenes, assembly GCF_002797675.1. NCBI lineage: Bacteria > Pseudomonadati > Fibrobacterota > Fibrobacteria > Fibrobacterales > Fibrobacteraceae > Hallerella > Hallerella succinigenes. The sequence continues at coordinate 1,145,769 of NZ_PGEX01000001.1, forward strand.
ATCACAGCGAGAATCACGCACACAAAGAGAGTCGTGAGAGACGTGATGATTGTACGGCTGACGCACTGGGAAATGGAATCATCAATCGTGTTATCGAAGTCTGCAGTACCCTTGAGACGGACGTTTTCACGGATACGGTCGAAGTTCACGATAGTATCGTTCACCGAGTAACCGATCATCGTGAGGAGCGCTGCCACGAGAGCACCGTCCACCGAGAGACCGAGGAGAGAGATAAAGCCAATCGTAATTGCCGTATCGTGGACGAGGCCAACCACAGCGCCGAGACCGAAGCCAAGACCGAGTTTGCCAAAGCGGAACCACACGTACAAGCAGATTGCAATCCATGCGAAGATAACGGAGAGGAGTGCGTTGAAACGGAGTTCATCACCGATTGTCGCACCGACTTCGTCCTGGGAAAGAATCGTGACACGATCGTCGGAGTTGATAGCCTTTATCACGTCTGCACCCTGTTCGCTCTTCACGGAAACTTCGTAAGCGTTAGCGAGAGAAGTACCGCCGACGACGCGAACCGAACCATCCTTCACATTGAACTTGGCGAGGATATCGTTCAAGTCCTTGATGTGATCCTGCGTATCATTGTACTGAACGCGGAACACAGTACCACCGGTGAAGTCAATGCTGAAGTTGAAACCCTTTGTCAAAGCGAGAGCGACGGAAGCGACAATCAAAATGATCGAAACAAGACGGAACTTGCCAGCGTGCTTCATCACGGAGAACTTGGCGTTGTTCAAAGCACGAACGCCGGAACCGATTGAAATCGTGTTGGAGTCCTGCTTAGCCAGCTTGATATCAAAGATAGCGTGGGTCACCGTGAGAGCGGTGAACATGGAAGCGGCGATACCGATCATCAAGGTGAGACCGAAACCCTTCACCGAGCCCGTACCAATCTTGTAAAGGATAAGGGCGGTGAGGAACGTTGTCAAGTTGGAGTCAAAAATCGCGCTGAAGGCACGTTCATAACCCTTCGTGATAGCGGCGCGAGCCTTGTTGCCAGCACGGAGTTCTTCACGGATACGTTCGAAGATAATCACGTTAGCGTCGATTGACATACCAATCGTCAAAACCATACCAGCGATGCCCGGAAGAGTCAGCGTCGCGTTGAACGCCGAAAGAACTGCAGCCGTGATCAGAGCGTTGCAGATAAGACCGGCACTAGCGACGAGACCACCGAAGCGGTAGTACATTATCATGAAAATTACCGTAATCAGAATACCGATCAAGGCAGAACCAAAGCCGGACTTGATGTTGTCTTCACCGAGAGTTGCACCGATCGTGCGGCTTTCAATGATGTTCATCGGTGCCTTGAGAGCTCCAGAACGGAGAACGACAGCGAGGCGGTTGGCTTCAGCCATGTCGTCGAGACCCGTAATCTGAGCTTCGCCGTTCGGGATGCGGTCGCGGATCACCGGAGCGCTGATCACCTGATCGTCGAGGACGATGGCCATCTGCTTGCCGATGTTTGCAGCGGTCACGGCACCGAAACGCTTCGGACCGATGCCGGAGAACTTGAGGCTCACAGCGACTTCGCCGGAGTTCGTTCCATCGCTTACGCGGTACGGACGAGCATCGGAGACATATTCACCGCTCATTTCAGCGCGGCGTTTCAAGAGATAAAGACGCTTTGCCTTGATCACGGAGCCGTTCGGGGTTTCGAAGCCCGAGCCCCATGCGAAGACCACGTCATGCGGAATGAGACTCTGGACGGTGCGGTCGTTCAAGATGCGCTTGATGGTTTCCACCTGTTCCTGAGCGACAAAGCCACCATTGCCGAACGAAAGGTAGAGCGCGGAAAGAGCCGTGCCCTGGGTGGCGGTCGGAGCTGCAGATTCTGCCTTTGCAGAGTCCGTCTTCACGGAATCCGTCTTGGCGACGGCATCCTTCTTTGCAGCGTTTCCGGCAAAGAGTTCTGCATCCGAGAGCGTGTCAGCCTTAGCCGGAGCAGCGGCAACCTTTGCCGTATCGGCAACCGAGCTGTCTGCCTTCGTCGAATCTGCGATAGCGCCGCGGCCAAGGAGGTAATTGTCGATCATCGAAATGACCTGACCGAACTTTTCCTGTTCTGCGAGAATCTTAAATTCGAGCTTAGCCGTAGAACCGACGAGAGCCTTCGCCGTGGAATCGTCCACACCTGCCAGTTCGACATTGATACGGTCGTTGCCGGACGGAGAAATCTGCGGTTCGGAAAGACCGAACTGGTCAACACGGTTACGGACGATTTCAAGCGACTGTTTCTGAATGTCCTTGACGTCTTCATCCTTGAGACCCTTGCCGTCGATCTGGAGCGTGATGCTCGTACCGCCAGCGAGATCTAAGCCGAAGTTCATCGCCTTACTGGCAACCTTCGGGTTTTGCTTGATGTATTCCTTCTTTGCGTCACCCGATTTAGAGTGAACTCGAATGGACGGGATAATCGACCATGCGGCAATAAGGATGACTGCGAGAATGATAATCTCGCGCATTCCAAATAATTTTTTCTTCATCTGATCATTTTCCTTAAAGGCGTAAGAAACCTAAAGTTGCGCTCAAATTTAGTAAGTGACAGTGCTTTTTGTGAGGACAATACCGTCTTTTGCCACGAAATAGCCTGCAACTCCCTCGATCGGAGTGCGTCTGCGTTCATAAACAATTTCGGTTCTCGCCGAAATGCCCGGCAGAGGCACGGGTCCCGGGTACCCCAGGCGGAGTTCAACAAGCGCATTACCCTTGCGACGGCAAAGGAGAATTCCCTGCCCTTCGGGACGAATCGTGAGTTTTCCGTCATACATCGCGGGCTCGCGCTTGCGAAAGGCGAGAATCGTCTTCACCATTCGGAAGGTTTCTGAATCTTCGGCATCGGGCATATCCTGCCACGGGAAACAGCGGCGGTTATCCGGATCCTTGCCGCCTTCCATCCCGATTTCGTCACCATAGTATATAGAGAGAGCGCCAGGCAGGCACAAAAGAAGTGCCCATGCGAGCAGAGAACATTCCGGATTTTTTCCCGAAAGCGTGCGCATACGTGCGGTATCGTGACTGCCGAACAGGTTCATCTGCACTCCGAACAGTTTACGGTCGAACAAGGCCTGGAAACCCCGACAGAATGCGAACAGGTCCTTTTCCGTCCCCGCCGACGTCGTATCGCCCGTTGAAACCGCATCCTTGGAGCGCATTCCCTCCGGGAACAAAAATTCCAAAGCGAGCTTTCGCACAGGATAGTTCATAACGCCGTCAAACTGGTCGCCCTGCAGCCAACGCGTCGGGTCTTCCCAGATTTCGCCCACAATATAAGCTTCCGGGTTCACCTTTTTCACGCGGCGGCGGAATTCCTGCCAAAAGCTGTCGTCGCGAATCTCGTTCGGAACGTCCAGACGCCAGCCGTCAATGCCACGCTTTGTCCAGTATTCGGCCACATGCAGCAGGTATTCGCGGACTTCAGGATTATCCGTATTGAACTTGGGAAGCGGGGCCATTCCCCACCAGCATTCATAATTCGGCTTGCCAGCGTAAGCCTTGACCGGGAAAGAATGAATGTGGAACCAGTTCCTGTACGGAGAGGCTTCGCCTTCTTCCATCACGCTCAAGAATGGAAAAAAACCTCGGGAGCAGTGGTTAAAGACGCCGTCCAGAATCATGCGCATGCCACGTCCATGGACTTCTGAAACGAGCTCGTCAAAATCTTTGAGCGTTCCAAGAACCGGGTCGATTTCCAGATAATCGACCGTATGGTAGCGGTGATTCGCCGCACTTTTAAAAATCGGGCAGAGATACAGGGCGTTCGCCCCGAGCTTTTGAATGTAATCGAGCTTTTCGATGATACCGCGCAGGTTTCCCCCGCAAAATCCGTTCGTCGCCGGTTTGGATTCCCAGTTCTGGAAGCTTCCCAGGCATTCATAATGCGCACTTCTCGCGAAACGATCCGGGAAAATCTGGTAAAAGACCGCAGACTTCACCCATTCCGGGCATTCATTCAAAGATATATGTTCTGCCATAATGCCTCAATTCTAGATTTTTTATGCTCCAAACATTCATTTGGTAGTGAAAAACAAGTAAGGCATCAAAAAAAGACTCCAGAAAATCGGAGTCTTTTGTAAAAATAAGAGAGATATTTAACGGAGCGGACGGCGGGCGCGTTCATCCGTGAGCTTCGCAATCGTCGCCGAAAGAGCTGTATTCGCTTCTAGTTCCTCCAACGAACAAGGAAGCTTGTAAGACCAGTTCTGCGGCCCGACCGTGCCCGGCGTATTCACACGCTCATCCCCCGGATCCTTCGGCGTCCAACTCGAACTGAGCGCAAGGTAATCCTGCATCGAAGGAATCACGAAGAGGCTGTTCGCTTTATAAATATTGCGCATCACCGCTTCGACCATGTCCGGGGTGAGCGCCTGCGGAGCTTCACTCGCCATGTGCATGTGATTTTTCCAGAAGAAGTTTCTATCAAAACCGTCTTCCTGCCAAAGGCCGAGAATCGTCGAAGAGTCGTGCACGCTGGTCGTCGCCACGGAAAGGCGCGGGTATTCCGAAACTTCAAAATACGGCTGACCCGGAGCGTCCCAATTGCGAGCCCAACGTTCCACACGGAGCGAATTGATGGATAGTTCGCCGAGAACGCTCGGAACGCAGTGCGGAACCGCGCCCAAGTCTTCGGCACAGACAACCATATCCGTTTCATTCGCAAGCACTGAAAGGAGCTTTTTACCGTTCGCATACCAGAGGCTATCTTGCGCAGCTTCGTTCGCATGCAAAATTTCGCCGAGCTTCTTCTGCTCTTCTTGCGGAAGGGTTCCGAGGACCTGGGTGTTGTACCAGTACCAATACGGATAATATTCCCCTTCCGGAGTTCCCGGCACAAAGATACGGTTCCAAAGAACCTTGAGAAGCCCATCCTTGATCCACTGTTCTTCGGCGGTATCGAGGACCGCACTTTCGCAGTTGAATTCCGGCTTCAAAATGTAGCGGTCATTTGTACCCGGAAGCAGCTCAAAATACTTGGAGACGCAGGCATCCGTCGCATCGCCGAGGAACGCGCGGAGCTGATTCTTCGACATATTAGGGTTCTGCAGATATTCGATTGTTTCCTTTTTGAAGCCAGCGGAAGTCAGCGTGGAAAGGGAAACCGGAATCGCCGGAGAGAAGTGCCCGAGGATACCCGTGCGCTGGTTCTGCGGAATCGCCCAAATGCGGAAGAATCCGAGAACGTGGTCAATACGGTAAGCGTGATAAAACTTGCTCGCCTGAGCGAGACGGTCGCGCCACCATTTGAAATTTTCCTGTTCGAGGACGTCCCAGCGGTACGTGGGGAATCCCCAGTTCTGTCCGCTGTAGCTGTACATGTCAGGAGGTGCGCCCGCACGATCGTCCAGGGAGAAGTACTGGCGGTTGCACCAAACATCGGCGCTGTCTTCATTGATCAGGATAGGAATGTCGCCTTTAATGCGAATTCCCATTTCCGTCAGCTTATTCGAAGCGACCTTGAACTGGGCTTCGGCCTCAAACTGCATCCAGCACTGGAACAGCGCGTCCTTGTGGGACTTGCGCAAAAGCGCGCTGATGCGGAGAGCGGTCGGATCCCGGTCTTCGCTCCAGCTGCGCCAGCTCGCTTCGCCATTCTTTTCCTTGAGCATGGCGTACACAGCGTAAGGCTTGACCCACGGATTCGCTTCGATCCATTTAGAAAGAGCCACGTTGCGGTTCAGCTGGGTGTAATTTGCGTCAAAAATCTTGCGGAGAATTTCACGTTTTTCGCGTGCGATGTCCGAATAGTGAACCTTTGAAGTCCCTGCATATTTTTTTTGCAGAGCCTTGATATCGGAATCAAAAGCCTCGGCTCCGCGAATGATCTGCAAGCGGATAAACGCCGGATTCAAGGCGAAAGCGCTGCGAGCGCTGTACGGGGAAGACTCATAGCCGGTATCGTTTACCGGAAGAATCTGTATGACGTTCAAGCCACACTTCTTTGCCCAGTCTCCGAACGGAACGAGGTCCAAAAATTCGCCGATACCGACGCTATCCTTGGAATGAAGCGAAAAAACGGGAACGGCGACGCCGCTCTGAAAACAAGAAATATCTCCAAATCTCATAGTTCAAAGATATATTCAATTTTTTACAAAAGGGGGGTAAATCCCCGAAACTTGCGAAAAATCGCAAAAATCCGTAAATAAAAAGCTTCCCGGACTTAGGAAGCTTCAAAACGTTCAAGTCGTGCTCGGTTCTTCCGGGAGCGGATTCTTACGAGGGCGTCCGCGTTTGCGCTTGACTGGAGCCACAGGAACGGTGAGCGAGAGAGCCGCAGCTGCACGTTTTTTGGCGAGTTCGCGTAAACGCTTCGCTTCTTCTTCCGCATGCTTCTTGGCAAAATCCGATTCCGAAATCAGCTGCGTCTTCGGAGCGCCGAATTTTCCGCCGAACGAACCGACGAGAACTCGGCCCGTGCTTTGACGCGGAGGAAGCGGTGCAACCGTCGGCTTCGGAATGGAAACCGTCGGAGCCGGAGCCGAAGCAACCTTTTTCATTTGGCTCGGCACAAAAAGCGTTTTCTTGGGAGCGGCAGAGCGGCGAATCGGCATACTCGGGCGACTTCCGTCGTAATCCGAAATCTTTGGCATCGGGCGGGAAAAAGACGAAATGGAATCGCGATTTTTATACTGTTCCGCGATCATGCGAATTTTTTCCTTTTCCTTTTCGAGCTTTTTCGCAGCTCGTTCCCTTTTTGACGGACGGAAACGGTCGCGTTTGTCTGGATTCACAGGATGCAGAGCGATGATTTCCTCATCGGAAAGGCCTCGTAATTCTGGGGGAACTTCTATAATCGGAAGTTCTTCGGTCGATTTTTTATGCGTCATTTTGATTGAGAAGGGTAAAAAGCTTAAAAATTCAAAACCCGTGCTTTCCATTTAATTTAAAAATTTCCGTTTGTCAAGACCTAGAAATTATCGTTCTATAGTTGTATTTTTTACACAAATGCTTCGATTTACACAAGACATTCTTTTAGCTCTCCGAGCCAGAGCAAATGAAGAAGAAGCCCACTCCATGTCCAAGAGCATGAGGGACTCCTTCGACTTCCTCGGCGTAAATGTCATTCGACGTCGTGAGGCTACCTACCCGATTTTCGACAAGTTCCCGCCGAAATCTGGCGACGAACTGGCCGCAAGAGTTTCGGATATGTGGGTTCAGCCGTATCGCGAAGTGCAGTACGCTGCCTGCGATTATCTTTTCAAGCACAAATCCCTTCTCGGCGGACAGCATTTGAATTTTTTGAAAATGCTCATTAAAACGCGTCCGTGGAAGGATACGGTTGATACGATTTCTACAAGTGTACTCGGTGACCTTGCCTGGAGAATCCCACCGATTCGCCAAAAAGTGGCCACCTGGATTCGCGACCCGAACATTTGGGTTCGTCGTAGCGTAATCCTTTTCCAGTTGCAGTACCGCGACCATACGGACTGGGATCTTCTCAAGTCTTGCTGCTTGCACTGCGCCAAAGATGACAACTATTACATTCGCACCGGTATCGGTCGTGCTCTTTCCGAATACGCCCGCATCAACCCAAATGAAGTTCGTCACTTTGTGATGGATACGGAACTCGCTCCGCAGACTTCTCAGGAAGTGCTCCGCAACATCTAATTTCTCGTTTTCATTTCCAAAAAAGACCGCGAATGAACGCGGTCTTTTTTTTACCTAAATTTTCTGAACCACTCCTTTTGGTGTTGCTTGTACCAGCCTTTGTGCTTTCCATTGTCGCACTTATTTTTTCCGTTTTTACCGCCTTTGCCTTGATTTTTCTTTCCATAGCATTTTTTTGCAGCTTCGCAAACTTCCGCCTGGATTTTCGCGTCGTACAAGGATTTAGCAAGGGCATACTTGAACGAATGGTATTTCTGAACCAGTTTTTTGTAGTCCGAAATCCACTTGTTCACCTTTTGCTTGTACTCCTGTTCCGTCATGCAGTTGGATTCTTCGGTGAGGTTGCCTTTTTTTTTGAAGGTACAGAAGTCGCCGCCCGGTCGACGTTCATTCGCCTGCAAAGACATTCTTTCTTTTAAGAGATTTCGCCAGCTTTCATTCCAGGTTTGATAGAATTCCTTCGCCTGATTGATTAGATCGTGTTTGAGATCGTTGTACGACTTTGCATTTTCGCATTTTTGAGCGTATTCCTCTTCGCTAGAAACGCTGAATTCATCTTCATCATCGGCGTTTTGTGTATGTTCGCTTTGGGAATTTGCGTTCTGGGAAGTTGGCGAATCGTTATCCGTAGCAGAAGCCGACCCGAAATCATCCAAGTCGCCTGCTATCGAGGCTACGATTTCGCCCGTTTCCATTGTGCAGATTTCATCTTCCGTAAAGCCGTTTCCGTACAAATCGCTATCCGACCAGCCGGCAACATTTTCCGCTGAAGTTTGAGCAGCGAGTTCCGTTACATAGCCTTCCACTTCCGATTCGTATGCTTCAGCAGCAGATGCCAAAGTCGCATAATTTGCCTCCGACGATGTATTCGCCGAAGCCGCCGCGGAAGTATTTCCGGACGTTCCTGTGGACGTATTGGTGGATACGGCAGCGCTCGTGTTAGCAGACGTATTTGTAGAAGAAGCTGTAGAGGCATTCGTAGAGGACTCCGTGGAGGTCACTGCCGACGTTGTCGGTGTCGTTGTAGATGTCGTTGTAGACGGCTCGATAACGCCCGCCATCGATTCCGCCACCGAAGAAGGGTCCGAAACCGTTGCCATCACGGTATTTTTCGTGGAGGTATTCGTTATCGTTTCGGGAGCCGCTGCAGTCGAAGTTTCCAATTCCGGAGTCGTAACAGTCGGAATGCCCGCATCAAAAATCACCCCGTTCTCCGCTCGATTGTAGGAATCACCCACCATCGCAAATTCTGGAGTCTTTGCGGCACAGTTCGCATTCGAAACCGATGCTGAATAGCTCATGGACGAGCCCGTGCTTCGTGCTACAGAAACGAACCAAAAAGTGCCAGCCGGACAATCTCCCAAGGCGACCTTATTTTTTGCCATCCAGCCAACCTTAGCGCTAGCCACTTCATCGACGTCATAGTTCTGGGTGATTTCCCCCTGGCTGAATTCAAACACGGATCCAGTCGGAGCGGTATAGCCGATATCCGACCATTTGCTTACTGCCGCATGTTCCTGCGCATAGGCTTCCTGCAAACGGACGTACTTTTTAGCAGCGGAAGCAACCGTTGCCGCTTTCGATTTGGAAAGTTGACTTGCAACCACGGGGATTGCTATCACTGCCAAGATGCCGATGACAGCCACAACGGTCATAAGCTCGACCAACGTAAATCCCTTCTGATAGGCTTTCATACAATCACCCTCCGTTTAAAAGACTCTTTTACTTTAATTTATATTCGCCACAAGTTTGCCGTCTTATTTTTGCAATGGCGCAAACGCTCTTTTTTTCACAGGCTGTGAGCTAATCACAGCGAAACGGGAAAGAAAATCCCAGTCCAAAACGCAAAACCGCCAAATTCAAAACTTCTCTGGAACTTTTTTTATACAGCAATTTGGAATAATCTTTATCCGACCATAGTCAGGCTTTCGACCGTCGCACCGCCCTGGAATTTGGAAACCATTTCCTTTTGGCATTTGCGGAAAAGCCGCTTCCATACAAAAGCGTTTGCGCAGATGGGATAGCACCGATTCGATGTCAAACTTTTACTGGTTATCGTTTTTCTGATAACCGACACGATTCGAAACTGTTTAGAACCTAAACACTCCATTCCGACATTTGAAAAGCCAAACTTTGCAAACTCGTTTTCTAAATTTACGCCATCATGACACTTCGCGAAGCTTTTGAACAAAAAATTCTGCTGCTAGACGGCGGCATGGGCTCGGTGATTCAAACCTACGGCATCCAGGGCGCCAACAACGACATGCTGTCGATTGAAAAGCCCGATGTGATTCTCGACATTCAACGACGCTATGTGGCAGCAGGTGTTGACGTTCTGACCGCAAACACGTTCTCGAGTCAGCGCATTTCCCAGCGCGAATATCACCAAGAAAATCGTATTGCCGAAATGAACCGCGCCGCGGTAAAAATTGCAAAGCAAGCGGCAAGCGACGCGAAGAATCGTCCGGTTTTTGTTTTAGGCGACGTCGGTCCGACAAGCAAAATGCTCTCGATGAGCGAAGATGTGAACGACCCGGCGAGCCGCAGCATCACTTTCGACGAACTCGAAGCGGCTTACTACGAACAAATCGACGTTCTTGTGGACGCCGGCGTGGATGCGATTCTCATCGAAACGATTTTCGATACGCTGAATGCCAAGGCGGCTCTCAGCGCTTACCAGAAAGTCAAGGATAAAACGTCCCGACCGCTCGAAGTGATGCTTTCGATGACGGTGAGCGATGCTTCGGGAAGAACGCTTTCCGGTCAGACGGTCGAAGCTTTTGTGGTGAGCGTCATGCACGCCAATCCTTTGTCAATCGGTTTGAATTGCGGCTTAGGCGCAGACGGCATGCTGCCGTATTTGCGTCGCATGTCCTCGGTCGCACCATGTTACATTTCTTGCCACCCGAACGCGGGTCTTCCGAACCAGTTCGGCGGTTACGACGATACGCCGGAAGATATGGTGAAGATGATTCAGCCCTATCTTAAAGAAAAACTGGTGAACATGATCGGTGGCTGCTGCGGAACGACCCCGGAGCACATGGCCGCCTTCCGCAAGGCGATCGATTCCCTCGCTCCGGATTACGAACGTCGCAAGCCTGTTCACCGCTCTCCGATGCTCATGCTCAGCGGTCTTGAACCTCTCGCTGTCGCCCCGATTCAGAAGCACGACAAGTTGAGCTTCTTTGTCAAAGTCGGTGAACGTTGCAACGTTGCAGGCTCTAAAAAGTTCTTGCGCCTTGTGAACGAAAAGAATTACGACGAAGCGTTGGAAATCGCCCGTACACAAGTGGAAAAGGGAGCTCACGTTGTAGACGTGAACATGGACGACGGCCTTTTGGATGCCCAGAAGGAAATGACGCACTTTTTGAATTTGCTCGCAAGCGATCCGGCGGTGAGCTGTGCCCCGGTGATGATCGACAGTTCCCGTTTTGAAGTGATCGAAGCGGGCCTGAAATGTGTACAGGGCAAGTGCATTGTGAATTCCATTTCGCTGAAGATGGGCGAAAAAGCGTTTCTCGATCATGCGCGGACCGTGCAGCGTTTGGGTGCAGCTGTCATCGTGATGCTCTTCGACGAAGAGGGACAGGCGACCAATTACGATCGCCGTGTGAAAATCGCAGCCCGCGCGTACAAGCTTTTGACGGAAAAGTTGAACTTTTGTCCGAACGATATCATTTTCGATCCAAACGTGCTGACCGTAGCGACGGGCATGGAAGAACATTATGCCTACGCGGCGGACTTTATCCGTGCGACGCGTTGGATTATCGACAATTTGCCTGGAGTCCGCATTTCGGGCGGTCTTTCGAATTTGTCTTTCGCATTCCGCGGAAACAATTATTTGCGCGAAGCGATGCACTCCGTATTTTTGCATCACGCGATTCCGAACGGTATGGGAATGGCCATTATGAATCCCGCCGCCGAAATCGAATACAAGACGATTCCGCTCGAACTTCGCATGGCGATTACAGAAGTCGTATTGAATACATTCCCCGAAGCTTCCGAAGAACTGATCGCGATTGCCCAGCGCATGACCGAAGCGATGCTCAAGGCGAAGGAAACCGGCGAAAAGTACGATCCGAAGGCGATCTTCGCCACGTCCGTCGCAAGTTCTTCGAACGATTTCGCCGAAGTTGCAGAAGCAAAGCAAACAACTCCCGAAGAACGTTTGCAGGAAGCGCTTCTCAAGGGAACTTCCCATACGCTGAAAGAAGATTTGATGCAGCTGATTGAACGCGGAGACAGCCCGGTGGGAATCATTTCCGGGCCTTTGATGGACGGGATGAATGAAGTCGGACGTCTTTTCGGCGAAGGAAAAATGTTCTTGCCGCAGGTCGTGAAAACGGCCCGTACGATGAAAAAGGCTGTGGAAGTTTTGCAGCCCTACATTGAAGCGGGCAAGGATTCAAATTCAAGTTCCCGCGGCAAGATCGTGATTGCAACGGTCAAAGGCGACGTGCATGATATCGGAAAGAATATTGTTTCGGTGATCATGGCGTGTAACGGTTTTGATATGGTGGACCTCGGCGTAATGGTTCCGGAAGATGTAATCGTGAAAGCAGCGATTGAACATAAAGCAGACATCGTAAGCCTCTCCGGTTTGATTACCCCGTCCCTTGAAGAAATGTGTCACGTCGCCACGGCCATGCAGGAAGCCGGTCTTCGCATTCCGATCATTGTCGGCGGAGCAACGACTTCCCCGACGCATACCGCCATGAAAATTGCCCCGTGCTACGATGGTCCCGTTTTCCATGTGCGCGACGCTGCAAGCAACCCGGGCCTTGCAGCCAAGCTTTTAAATCCCGAGACTGCGGAACAAACCATTCAAGAAAACCGCGAAGAACAGAAGCGCATTCGGGACAAGCAGAACGGCATTCAGGCGAGTACCGCAAATGCGATGGCAGCCGCAGAGAAAACTCCGGTCGAACGCCGTTACAGCCCAGACTGGAGCAAGTACCAACCGGCGCGTCCGCCATTTATGGGCGAAAGCAAGCTTCCGCCCATTCCGCTCCAAGACGTCATTTCTCTCATCAACTGGGAATATTTCTTCTACACTTGGAAGGTCAAGGCAGACTGCGAAGAAGCCCAAAAGCTTAAAGCCGACGCCGATGCGCTCATTCAAAGTTTGAATCGACCAGAATACGCCCTACGCGCCATTCAGGCGTTCTACGCTGCAGCAGGCACAGAAAATTCGATCAAGTTCAATACGGGCCGCACCGGCACCGAAGAAGACATTGTCGAAGTTTCGACCGCCCGCCAGCAAAAGCCGGAAGGCATCTGCCTTTCTCTCTGCGACTATGTGGCACCCGTAAACGCAAAAACCGAAAGCGCCTTTAGTCAACCTACCGGCAATGACCTATACCGCGATATCGTCGGTGTTTTTGCAGTGACCGTGAGCGAAGCCTTTGTGAAGCGTTTGGAAAAGCTCAAAGCAGAACAGGGTGGCAGCGACTACGATGTTCTTTTAATGCAAACCGTAGCAGATCGCCTCGCTGAAGCGGGAGCGGAATACTTGAGCAAGGAACTCGAAAAGGAAAACGATTGGAAGGGTATTCGCCCGGCAATCGGCTACCCCGTGCTCCCGAACATCAAGGAAATCTTCAACGTCGCAAAGCTCATCGATTTCGACAGTGTCGGAATATCCCTCACCGAGAACGGCGCTATGTACCCACAAGCGTCTGTCAGCGGACTCTACATCAGCCACCCGGAAGTCCATTACTTTAGCTGCTGATTGTGAAAACGTCAGTCTCGTGCGGAAGGGTTTACGTCCAACCGCACTTCATAGAATTTCTCTGTTGCAATAAAAAAGACCCTTTCCGGAGAAAGAGTCTAAAAACAGAAACACGCTTAAAAAGCTAAATGTTTTCCAATTCTTGTTGAGAAAGTTGGAAAATACTCGCTAGTTCATTCAACGGAACTCCGCTCATTTTAAGACGCTTTGCAAGCTGCAACTTTTCTTTCTGCAAATTCAACTTCATTTCGTCCAATTGAGCCTGTTTTTCACAAATCAGAACATTTTCATTGCGAAGGCGAGCGGCTTCCTTCTGCTGGCGGGAAATTTCCTCTTGAATGCGAACGGTCTCTTCTTGAAGGCGAGACTTTTCCTTTTGGATGCGGGCCTCCTCCTCGCGAACGCGGGCGGATTCCTCGCGAACGCGGGCTTTTTCGGCGCGGAGTCTAGCGGCTTCCTCACGGATGCGGGCGTCTTCTTGTTCGCGGTAACTCTGTATCGCGTAAGCGTCCCACTTGGCTTTCTGTGCTGCGTCAATCATCTTCTGTTCCTCTTTACTGAATTTAGCTAATTCAGCGGTACGGAACAAGAGCTCGAAAGAGGAGCCTGTATACTTCGAAGGCATCTTCCGCAATTCCTTGATATGGCATAGCGCGTAAAGGCACTTGTCCAGGTTCGTTTCCAGTTCCTCGAGCTTCTTTCTGAATTTCGGGAGTTCTACGAACACGAAGTTCAGCGTCCGTGAAATTCTTTTGCCATCCTTTTCGCGGAGCATCGCTTTCCGGAGATACTTGTCCTGTTCGTCAAATACGCTGAACTCCATGAACACCACCGTGATCACGGGATCCAGGCCGTATTTATAACCGCGTCCGCGATCCCCTTGCGAAACGACGGTCTGCGCCGCGTAATAGATCGCGCGGTTCACGATATTTTCCTGTTTCGCGATCTGGATCTCGATAATGAATTTCCGATTTTTGGAATCCACGCAGTGCAGGTCAAAAATCGTCGTGCGGTTTTCGTTCGATCCGTCATTATGCTCCTTGTCGCGGGACTGTACGTCTTCAATCGGTTCGTCGATTTCGCCTTCGAGCAGCGCGTTCAAAAGTTCAATCAGGCACACCTTATTTTGCGTATCGGGATTGAACGCCTTTTTAAAGGTCAGATCCAGCAGCAGGTCCGCATAAACACCCGAGCCCTTGTAATCCTCGTAATTGTCCGCTATCTTCGTTGTCTTCATTTTTCTTCTTCAACGGGAACGCCCCCGCAAAGCAGGCGAAGATTTCCTCACCTGTATTTAAAGACGCTCGGGACCGACATTTTTCTACCGGAAAGTGAAAAAAAAAACTTCAGCTTTAATTTCTTTAAAACCTGGCAGATATCCAGCCTGCCCATGCTCTAAATATTTTCGCCCTATTTATAACGTGATTGAATAATAGAAAGCACAGAAATTAAAAAGGCGCCCCACTTTCGGAGCGCCTTTTCAGTTTCAAGGTTTGCTTCAGGACTTCGTCCTTCGCAATGACACATAATCGTATGTCTTAGGCTTTTACCGTTGTGAATGCAAAAGCTTCGCCATCAGCATCATTAACTTCGAGGCCATCGGCAGCGGCAGCCCACTTGATAGCGACCGCTTGAGTTTCGCCTGCGATGTAAGCTTCGTTCTCCGCCACGGCCTGCTTGAAGACTTCGCTTGCAGAGGACAGCGTCACTTCTTCAAATCCTTATCCCTAGAAACAATATATGCAGCATCGATTGTTTCTGCAAGAGTGAGCAAGTAAAGGTCTTTGGGATCACGAATTGGGGATTACTACTTTCATTTTGCGTATCGGACAGCGTTGACTTCCGCCATCCAAACTTTCGGATAAGTTCACTAAACAGGTAACGTATATTTTCTTTCGCAAATTCCTCTAAGGGAGTAAAAAAAATAGGATGTTCCAATTTTTAGATTTGAAATAATCACAAATCAACCTAAAAAGGACCATCCTATGGACAACAATATAATCAAAATCGACGAAGAAGGCCTCAAGAACGACCTGAAAGGAGTCATTAGAAAGACCATCGAGGAAACCCTCAACACGATGCTGGACGAGGAAGCCGCGGAGCTGTGCAACGCGGAAAGGCATGAGCGGACTGACGAGCGCAGGAACTACCGCAGCGGTCATTACCACCGCAAGCTTCTGACTTCCGCCGGAGAGGTCGACCTGTCCGTACCCAAGCTGCGCCTGGCCCCGTTCGAGACCGCCATCATCGAGCGCTACAGACGCAGGGAATCGTCCGTGGAGGAGTCTCTCATCGAGATGTACCTGGCGGGAGTATCCGTGCGCCGCGTGGAAGACGTCACGGAGCTCCTGTGGGGCTCTCGGGTCAGCGCCTCGACCGTCAGCAACCTGAACCAGAAGGTATACGGCAAGATCGAGGAATGGCGAAACAGGGCCATAGGCGGGGAATACCCCTACGTGTTCGTTGACGGCATCTACCTGAAGCGCAGCTGGGGCGGCGAAATGACCAGCGTCTCGGTACTTGTCGCGATAGGGGTGTCCGAAGACGGCTACCGGGAGATACTCGGAGCATGCGAGGGCGCAAGCGAAAGCAAGGAATGCTGGCGTAGCTTCCTCGTAAGCCTCAGGGAACGTGGCCTGAATGGCGTCCGGCTGTTCACATCGGACAAACACCTGGGCTTCCTGGAATCGGCCTCGGAAGTGTTCCCGGATGCGAAATGGCAACGCTGCATGGTGCATTTTTTCAGGAACCTGATGACAAAGATCCCTCGCAACAAGCTCGCTTCGGCCATGCCCCTGCTGAAGGCTACGTACGCCCAGGAAGACAAGGAGGCGACACTGAAAAAGGTTGCCGACGTAGAACAGAAACTGCGCGATATGGGGCTAAAATCCGCCGCAGACCTTTACCGCAAGGGCGTGATGGAGACGCTGACCTATCTCGACTTCCCGCACGAACACTGGCGCAGCATAAGGACGAACAACATCCTGGAACGCCTGAACCGGGAGATACGCAGAAGGACTCGGGTTGTGGGTTGCTTCCCGGACGGGGAATCTGCCCTGATGCTTGTGTGCGCTAGGCTAAGGCATATCGCCACGAAGGAATGGGGTACCAAGAGATACCTGAACATGAAGCATCTTTACGAGATGGAAAAGGAGAACGAGCTGAAACGGGAACAGGAAAAGGACGGAAATGTAGCCTAGATCTGATGTTGGGACAAACTATTTTTGCGAAAAACCCTTGACACTACCACTAAACAGAGACCAATCCTTTTCGGGGACATCCAGATAAATTCCTTTTGCCGCTTGCTCCGCTAACATATTATACCTTTGTGTTAAAACCTACAATCAACATATATTTTCCTTCAGAAGAAATGCAAGTTGCACCCACAGAAAAAAGCCTAGAATTAAGCAAAAAGACCGCAGCGGTGAGCTACGGTCTAAATTTTTTGGGGGCGTTCCCCACTTTGTGGGTCGGGCTGTCGCGGTATCGCACGGCAATTTTACAAACAACAACAAGGTCGCCGTGCGTCCGTTCAGCCTTTGATTTCGTCATTCCGGCCATTGAGCCGGAATTGACTCGTCAAAGTCCGAACCCTTCGGGCTTCCATCCCTAACGCGAAAAGCTACATTTTTGATCCTAAATTAATGGTTTCTATTAAGCTTGAAACAATACTTGTTGGAAACAAGCCATAGGCAACCAGAATGACCGCTGTTGAAACAATTAAGATGGTGGGAATAATTCCTAACCCAAGAAGTAAGAAAACGCACAAGCTCCACTTCTTTGAAAATTGCATTGGCTCTATTTTTCTCCGACTAACAGTCCCAAAAACCTCCGAAACCAATTGTGCGGCGGTGAATTTATTTCTGCCAAATATAAATTTATTCTGAATAACAGCGAGAATCCGCATGATATACTTAATAATACATACAATCGAAACAACAATGAGTGCAAAAAACGATATGGAATACAGCCATCCGCCAACCGATATTTCTTGGAAGCGCAATCCAAACAATTGCGTTGATGAAAAAAGGGTGGATGTTACAAGAAGAGCGACAAAGAAGATAAAGTACCGCATCAAACCATCGGATTGAACTTCTGTTTTTGCTCGTTCCCAGTCATATTTTAGATTATGGGACATACCTTCTTCAAAATAAGCAAGAAGTTTCATTACAGAAATCTTCTCACCATCACCCCAAAATCGATAATCTTTCCATTGCAATGAAAGTTCATAAGTTGCTGCTGCATCCTTGTGTGCCAACATATCCAATATCGCCATTAGTTTACAATCTTCTTTATCACTCAAGTTCAATCGAACTTCAAAGAATGCTTTGGCTTCTGCAGCGGAATGAAATACGATGCCGCAATTTTCCTTACCATCTGTTTCATTCCCTTTGTTACAAAAACGATCCTTATTTTCAAAATATCGCCTCAACGCAATCGTTGCACCTCGCAAGTCGTCTCGCCATTTCTTGCGTTCTTGGGTGATGTTTTCGATGGCGTTCTTTTTGTCGGCGGTTGATTTTGTGATAAAAGCCGTAATCAAGGCTGAAACAATGCCTATTAATGCTGCCGTAATTTCTGAATTCATATTTTCCATAATAATCATCTATTTCTTAAATTTTCGCGACCGAGCTTCGCGCAGGTTGGGGGTGGGGCTACTGCCCTTGGCGGTTGCCTACAGTCAGTCCCGGAGACAACGAACAGAAAACCCGTAGCGCTTGTAGTCGTAGTTCAGGCTCGCATCGTCATTGCTGTAGTACAAGTACATGATGTACGCGTAGCTGCCATTGCTCTCCGTAGAACTCCAGAAGTTCGCGCCGTAGCCGTAGTAGAAGTAGGCGTAGTTGTAGCCGCCAACAGGCAGCGCCGAAAAACCGAAGGCGTCCGTTCCATTACCATTAGAATTCCATCCGTTTGTTGCTTTGAGCATTTTTCCTGCCGTTGATTCTCCTCCTACATTCATGAAAAGGGTTTCAAATTCAGTCCTGGTCGGCAGGTGCCATCCGCTGGGGCAAATTCCACGCACAGGGTATGTGGGCGTGCAAATCTTGCCATATCCGCAGCCTTTTCCTCTGGAACTGAATGTTCCAGCACTATCCATGGCGGCAGCCCAGGTGTATACGCGGCCATATTTAGCGCAACTGTCCAAGCTGTTTTTTAAACACCAGTTCCGTTTTTGCATTCCGGGGTAACTGACGCTATCGGAATAGTTCAGGTTTTCCGCCATCCAGGTTTGAGTTCCGATAGTGACAATTTTATACATCTTTTTATCTCTCCTATCCAACAGATACCCTTCAGGAACAATAATTTCTGAACCCTGCCATACCCCTTTTTTACAAGTATAAATGGAATCGGTTGTGCTAGATATGAGCCTTATGATTTCATTCCCTTCTGTATAGCTGACACAACCCTTATTCAGGGAAATTTCCTGTTCATTTACAGTTCTAAAGGTGTCTGCATCACAGACATATTTGTTTGTTGAAGTAACTTCTCCAAAGACAATTGAACCGTCTGTAAGACATATTTTTCCATAGGTGTCATACTCTAGCACAGTTGCAACGTTCCATTTCTCAGACTTGCAGATGTAATACACGTCGTTCATTTTTTCGACGGCACCATTCTTTGCCGTGGTGCAATATCCTAGTTCATATTCTGTAGCGGTGATCTCTTTCCAAGCTTTATTTTCGCAGATGTAGTACTTGCCGTTGAGCGGATGTTTTTCACTTTCGCGAATGGTGACGCACGCGCCGTAGTTGTATTCCACATCGTTCTTGCTTGCACGCCACGCCCCGTTTTCGTACACGTAATGGTTCGAGGTATCCACGCTGCCTGGCTTGACGGCTCCTTCCGTCCCGGCATCCCAGCCGTAGGTGTCGTATTCTAAAGCCGTTGATTTCGTCCAGCCGCTTGTCTTGCAGGTATAGTAGGTGTTCCCGGACTTACCCACTTCATTCAATCGGCTTGTGACGCATGCGCCCAGGTTGTTTTCGATTTCACTTGCAGATGCCCGCCACGCCCCGTTTTCGTAGACATAATACTTGTTTTCATTTACCTTGCCTATGCGGACTTCGCCGTCGTTGCCCGCACCGAACTGGTAGGTGTCGTATTCCAGCATGGTGGCCTTGCGCCAGTTCTTGCTGTCGCAAATAAAGTAGGTGGTGTCGATTTTACCTATTTCGCCATTGCGGGCCTCGGTACATAGTCCAAGGGCCGTTTCGTTTTTCGCCACGGTCCACTTGCCGTTTTCAAACACATAGTAAGTCGCCGTCACGTTTCCTTTCTTGACTTCGCCCTCTTCACCTTCGGCCCACTGGTAGGTGTCCTTCTCGAAATCGGTCGCCTTCTGCCAACCTGTGGCCTTGCAGATGTAGTGGACTTTGTAATTCTTGCTCTTGGCGTTCCTGTTCTGGGCCACCACATCGTAGCGGGTCGAGGCGCAGCCGCCCAGTTCGTAGGCGTTGTTCCAGTAAATGGTCAGGTAGTTCTCGTAGGCGGGAATGTCCAGGATGTTCCAGCTCTTCACGTTGGCCCGCACGGAACCGCCGTCAAAACCTTCGGCCCAGTCCGCCATGTCGGCCTTGGTCTGGGCGTCGTTCCACTCGCCGTCACCGGCCATGTCCTGCTTAAAGTCGGCAATGGCCTTCTGGATTTCGGCTTCGTTCCTGTCGCCAATGAAAAGCAAAGAAATCGCCATCAGGGTGGCATTGACATCGTGGTTCGTGCTGGTGGATGGCACGAATGTTTTCAGGTCTTCGGAATACTCCACCGTCGTCGCAAAACCGAACGCCGTCATGATTTCATAATCCGCCTGTTTCTTGGCAGCAAACACGCTGTAGCCCTTGTTCACCAGTTTTACGGCGCGGTCGTATTCCAGGTGGGTCAGCAGGTTGATGTTCACCTCGGTGCGAGTGGTAAGGTCCGTCAAGGCGCGGAGCGTCATGGAATCCTTGCTCCATTCGCCGGTCACTTCGTTGCGCCACAGGCCACGGACTTCAAGCACCGCGTAGGGATAAACCAGATTTACCTTCGGAATCACGAAGTCGCCCTTGTTGCTGGAAATTTCATCGATGTATTCGCGGCCCGTGTAGGTCAGTGCGTCGTCGTGCAAAAGGACTTCGCGGAGCGTCAGGGGCGAATCGAACTTGAAAGGACCCTTCTGCGCCGCACCCAAAATGGACGCGTTCTTCACGACATAGCCGTCGGCGGTCTCGGGTACCCACTTTACGGAATCGCATCTGAAGAAGACGGAATCCTTCTTGACCAAAATGCGCTGCTTGGCGTTGCCTGCGTGGCACTGGGGCAAGTCTTCCTTGGTAGGAACGATGTCGTAACCCAGGTAGGTATCGTCCTTTGCCCAGCCATCCGCCTTGCACGTAAAGTAAGAAGAATCGGCCAGCACCAGGGCGCGTAGGCCGATGGCGCTGGAATCGCAGGCGACAAGTTTGTCTTTTGACTGCACTTCGATGTAGGACTCACGAACCGAAGAACTGGAGCCGTTGCCGCTTAGCGGGTCGTCCACTGTGGAACTGCTAGATTCCGGGTCGATGCCCGGAACGATGCTGGAAGAAGACTGCGCCGGGTCGGGATTCTCCGGCAGGGTCGTGATGTCGAGCCAGTTGTTGCCGGAACACAGGTAGTCGATGGATTGCGCCGTGACATACACGGTATCCCCTTCGCGGTCGGGGGTGCAGGCTCCAAGGTCGTAGATAGTGGAAACTTCGCGGACGGGGGCATCTTCTGCTCCGCTGGACTTGCTCCCGCTATCACCACCGCAGGCGGCAAGCACAAGGACCGCCATGGATCCTATCGCTAGGCTCCAGGAGGAAGACTTTTTCGGATTTGGCATGGTTTTCATGGTGTTATCCTCGATTTATAAATGCGGCAAGACGCGCCGTGCAAAAGTGCAGGCGTGTTCGTGTTGCGGAGGCTCTCCGCAAAAACTTGGACTGGGTATCGCGAATCCGCAAGGGCGAAATCGCTTATATTATGTATAGAAAAGTTTACACGGGGGGGGTAACGCTACGCGGTCAAGGGCCGACGGGAGGTGCCCTCCGCGGCAAACAAAACCAGGCCCGCCTTTTGAAAGACAACGGCGGATTATGTAGCTCGTGCGCGACATATATACCCTAAATATAACCCAAAATTCCGCGTAACCGCATGAAATGTTTACAAAAGAGACCGGTCTTGAGATGAAAACGGCGATGCTCGCTATTTTTTAAAGAAAAAGGTATTCCAGGTTATAATGCATAAGGTTAAGCCGATTAAATCGATTGTTAAATCACAATGAAAAATCTATCTTGTACAAGAGGTGACATGGCTGGATTTATTTCTGTACATATTGATGATTTTACCCCTTGTCTCAAGGACAATTCCACAGGTGAGCTTGTGGATACCGAGGTGGTGCGCATTCGTCGGTCATCCTTTCTTTCAAAATACAACAAGCAAAATGGTTGGTATGTAAATTGGGGCTCTTTGGCAAAAAACTCTGAAATCTATGCTCTTGTTGTTAAGGGAACCGTAGATATTCAAGGGTTAGTTTCTCTTCAAAACAATTCTGACGCTAAGGCAATCTACATCCAGTGGATGTGCTCCGCCCCACAAAACAACAAACTGCTAACCGAAAACATTAAGTATTCTGGTGTAGGCGGTCATTTATTTGCATAGCCGGAAAAAATCGGAAGATTATGGATACAACGGCGATGTATTTGGGTTTGCAGCAAGCGAAAAGTTACTTGGTCATTATGTTGAAAAATTGGGAGCAATTCCAATTTGCATGTTGCACCAATTCCATTTTGGGATTTTCAGTGAACAGATGAAAAATATTATGGAGGTATATACTTATGACTGGACTGACGAAGAAATATAAAGAATACCTCAACGACAGTTATTCGCCCATTGATATCAATACATTACCCGCATTCGTTGATATGCGGGCGATGTTTGAGTATGCAAAAAAGAAGTGCGTTCAGATTTCGCAATTAACGAAAGAAGAAAAATCAAAATTTTTAATTCCCAACACAAGGGTTTCAGTCCCCTAGCATAAAGAACTTAACAATCTCTGATTTAGAGTGATTTTTGTACAGAAAAGACCGCAGCGGTGAGCTACGGTCTAAATTTTTAGGTCTGGATTCTTCGATTACGCTTTTACCGTCGTAAAGCTGAAAGCCTCTCCATCGGCATCGTTGGCTTCCAAGCCATCGGCAGCGGCAGCCCACTTGATAGCGACCGCTTGCGTCTCTCCGGCGATGTAAGCCTCGTTTTCCGCGACAGCTTGCTTGAATACGTCGCTTGCAGAGAACAGCGTCACTTCGATTTTGTCGGTGATGGCGTAGTTCTGATCCTTTCTTCTGTTCTGGATGCGGTTCACGAGTTCGCGGGCCACGCAGGCGCGGCGGAGTTCGTCCGTGATCTTCAGGTCCAGAGCCACGGTGAAGTGCTGATTGGCTTCCACGGCCATGCCGTCGGCCACGATGCGGTTGAGCATCAGGCAGTCGGCACCGACTTCACCGAAATCGAACTTGATGGTTTGCGCTTCGCGCCCAACCTCTTCGGCTCGGTCATGAGAAGACAAGTCTTCTCGCGACTCTCGCCTTGCGTGGTTGTCGCCATTCTGCAGCAGGGCCTTGATTTCATCGACGGTCAGCGAATTCAGCTTGGCAGAAATCACCTTCATGTTCTTCGCGTAATCCGGGCCCTTCGCCTTGATGGCGAGGAAGTTCGGCTTGGCGGAGAGCTTCTCGAGCTTGGTTTGCACTTCGTGCCAACTTCATTTCGCGAACGTTGAGTTCTTCTTTTTTAGGGCGTTCCCCACTTCGTGGGTCGGGCTATATTTTATGGGTTGCCCGATTCACTCCGTTCCCGCCCAACCTCATAAAACGGCGCCACAGCGCCGCCCCAAGGGGTCACTATCCCTAACGCAGAAAAACTACAAATCTAGAACAGCAGCCGTTCCTCGTGAGCCTCTTTTTTGAACTAAAGATTTCCGTTCGATGTCCTCAGGGCTCATCATTTTCGAAACTTTTTTTAGTGCTTTCTCTAATCGCAGATTTATTGAGATATTCCGCTCTTTTTTTCTTCGCAAAATACCATGACAGCCAACCGGAGACAAATAAATATCTTGAGATACTTCAGATGTCACAATATCCTGCATTGTTTTAAACACACAGTGACTTGGTACAACAGACGCGTTGACTTTCTTATTATCCGCTAATTCAACTTTTCCATCACCGAAATGATACAAATACGCTTTTTTTGACAGCGTTTCATATTTTAGAAATTTTCTATTCCTTCCCGCAACAAATTCTATTTTTTTGTCGTTAATAAGTCTGTCGCCAATCCACTTTACAACAGGAACAGCCCATGAATTTCCAACAGCCTGATATCGATTCGTTTTCCTCGCACCCTGTATATTCGTGTAATCATCGGGAAAACCCATTAAACGTTCACATTCCAATGGAGAAAGTCTTCTCACTCGTTCATCTTGCACCACAAATAATGACCCGTTGTATGCAGCAGCATTTCCATTCCATTTTGTTCCATATGCAGCATAAAGACAATCGGAATACGATCTAAATACTTCAAAATGGTGTCCGTCCTTTGAAAAGGATAGCGGAGTTACCGGATATTCATATTTTTCATTAGAACTTTCTTCAAAAAGGATTTGTTCGGGATGATAATTTTTTCCGGTTGCTAAAACATACAAGCGCCTTCTTTGCTGGGGCAATCCAAAATACTTCGCATCAAGAACTCTCCAAGCAACATTTCTATCGGGTCCTTCCAATAATCCAGAAGAAGGCCATCTTTTTACATTCTGAATTTTTTTTAATCCTGCTAAAGAAGCTATAAGGCAACCGAAAGCATTCGTTTTATCCGTCAAAACGCCTTCCACATTTTCCCAAAAAACACAGCACCTACTTTTTCTTTTTTTTCGTCTAGCAACATCATTTGCATTGATAATATCAACGAACTTTAACGTCAAATTACCCCTATCATCATTCAGCCCTCTCTGATTTCCCGCTAAAGAAAATGCCTGGCAAGGAGTTCCTCCGCAAA
This sequence comes from Hallerella succinigenes, assembly GCF_002797675.1. Lineage (NCBI taxonomy): Bacteria > Pseudomonadati > Fibrobacterota > Fibrobacteria > Fibrobacterales > Fibrobacteraceae > Hallerella > Hallerella succinigenes. The sequence continues at coordinate 1,170,172 of NZ_PGEX01000001.1, forward strand.
TAAGATCAGGTGCTTCAATTTCACCATTTAACAACAAAGAGGGAATATTATTCATATCTCCTAAATTTTTTACAGCCGGATACTTCTCTTTTAGCACCTTTGACTGAAAATTTGCTATTTCAGAAAACCATGAAAAAACTACACCAAAAGGCTTCCAAGCAACAGAAGCCGCTTCAATACCAGAACATATGCTTCCTACAGTTTGTATCATGAGATTCCCTGCAAAAACAGATTCTTTCGTAAAATCAATATCCTATTTCTTTTAACATCTTATTGAATTTTTCTTTCCAATCCGCCAAGTCATACCATGGACATCCAACGCATCCCTTTTCATCAGATTTGTTGTCGCCTTTCCAACTACAATCTCCTTCCGAATACCAATCTATACCAAAGAAGTCACCTCTTTTACCAGTTTGCAAACATTTTGCACAATATCTTTCTTTTTGAAGATTTGTTTGCTGTGTCAACAACTGAAATTTACTTTTTATTTCGTCATCAGTCATTGAAGCAAAATTTGGATTTTCCCCAACTACCCATCTTGTTGATGGAAACTTATGATCAACCACTAAATTCTTTGAGCCAGCACCATACTTTTCATTAAAACAGGCATCCGTATACTCAAAAAGTTCTTTTATTCGACGCATTAGCGATGTTGGTATAGAAAAACGTTTATTGCTATTCCCAACAAGTTTTGGAATCCTAATCAACAAATCATGCGTTGTATATTTTCCACAAACCTCACACTTAAAATCTTTTGTTGCAATGTGATATCCATGAGTTTGTTTAAGAGCCCGTATTCTACTAGCCGCCTGCGAATTTACGCTACTTGTATCAGTACATTGCCGACACATCCAATTCGTTTGATGATATTGTGTTTCTCCATTTAAAACATCAAACAAAAGTTTTGCCATATCTGCCTTGGAACGACCACTCCAATACAAATCCTCATCAGCATTCCATGTTTTTGAATTTCGAGGATCCAAGTCGTTATAACAATTTTTTACATATTCAACAACATCTTCTTTTGGCAATTGTGTTTTATCAAGACCTTGATACTTTTCTAATATGGGTATACAGCCCTTCCATGCAGGAGTTTTAGGATACTTAAATTCAACTTCAAGAAATAAATCCGGCATTTTGGAAACCTGAAACACTTTAAATGTTTTAATTTCAGGGCAGATTTCCAAATCTTCAAAATCAAACTTTTTCATATTAAAGAGCCTTTTTTTTAAGCATTCTCATACAACGAAATATACAAATCATCAAAGACAATTTTTGACAAAAAAGCCCCTGAAATAAAATTTTTCAGGGGCTTTTGTTTCTTTTTTATGCTCTCACAGCTTCAACAGCAACCTTTTCGCCGTCAGCATCTGTATCCTGCAAACCTGCTGCAGAATCCTTCCACACGATAGCATTAGCCTGAGTTTCACCCTTGATGTAGGATTCGTTTTCGGTTACAGCCTGTTTCAGCACTTCACTTTCAGAATAAAGTTCAATGCTGATGCGATCTGTAATGGCGAAATCTTGGTCCTTACGGCGATTTTGAATACGATTAACCAATTCACGGGCAATGCACTTACGACGAAGTCTGTCGGACACCGTCAAATCAAGGGCAATCGTGAAGTGCTGGTTCGCTTCGACAGCCATACCTTCAGGGACTTTTCTTTGGATAAGTACATGTTTAGAAGTGTATTTCACATCAGAGCAGAAAGCACTTGTAACAGAGCCACCATTCTGAAGATTAATAATATCACTTGAACTGAAGCCGGAAATTTCCTGCTGGAATTCACGCATCGGATGTTGTCCGAAAAGCGATGCAAAATCAGACTTGATGTTCAAGAAGTTAGGTTTAGCAGTACATTCAACCAAACTTGATTCGTCTTCTATGAACTTCATTTCTTCGACATTAAGTTCTTCGAGGATCAAGTCCTTCATGGCCTCAGCCACGTTCTTTTCGACCTTACCGTGAGCAACCACCGTCATGCTGGCAATCGGCATACGGTTCTTTACGTTGTTCGTAGCGCGAATCACGCGGCCCATTTCGACCATGCCACGCACCATGGCGATGCGTTCCACGAGCTTTTCGTCCATCAGGGACTTGTCGGCGCTCGGGAATTCGCAGAGGTGCACGCTCACCGGGGCGTTGGCGTCCACTTCACGCACGAGAATCTGGTAGATTTCTTCGGCGAGGAGCGGGAGGAACGGGGCGAGAATCTTGGAGAAGTCTACGAGCACCTTGTACATGGTAGCGTAGGCGGCGTTCTTGTCGCCATCGTTTTCGGACTTCCAGAAACGGCGACGGCTGCGGCGCACGTACCAGTTCGTGAGGTCATCGACCGCGGCAATCACGGCGGGCACCACGTTGTACAGGCGGTAAGCCTTCATTTCCACTTCGACTTTGGCAGCGAGATCCTGCAGCGTTGCAAGCATCCAGCGGTCAAGTTCGTTGTCGCTCTTGACTTCCTGACCTGGGCGCCAGTTGAGCTGGCCCTTGGCGGCGTCGGCGTTGTGGTTAGAAACAAAGAATGCAACAGCGTTCCAAAGCGGCAACATCACCTGCTTCACGATGCCCTTCACGCCTTCTTCGCTAAAGCGGAGGTCTTCAGCCTTCAAAGCGGCGGAGTTAATCATGAACAAGCGAATAGCGTCAGCACCCGTGCGTTCAATAAGGTCGTTCGGGTCCGGGTAGTTGCGCTTGGACTTGCTCATCTTGGAACCGTCTTCGGCCAAGATGATACCGTTCACAATCACGTTCTTGAATGCAGGCTTTTGGAACAAAGCATTGGAAAGAACCGTCAGCGTGTAGAACCAACCGCGGGTCTGGTCCAGCCCTTCGGCGATAAAGTCTGCCGGGAAACTGGCTTCAACAACTTCCTTGTTTTCAAAGGGATAATGGCGGCTGGCATACGGCATGGAACCGGATTCAAACCAGCAGTCGAACACTTCGGGCGTGCGGCGGTAAACCTTGCCATCCTTTTCAATCGTGAGCTTATCGACAAAGTGCTTGTGCAGGTCATCGAGCTTCACGCCGGTGAGCTGCTGGAGTTCTTCGATAGAACCCACAGCAATCATGTCGCCGTCGTCAGAGAGCCACACCGGAATCGGCGTACCCCAGAAGCGGTTACGGGAAAGGTTCCAGTCGCGGGCGCCTTCGAGCCACTTGCCAAAGCGTCCGTTCTTGATGTGGTCCGGCACCCAGTTCACGGTCTGGTTGTTTTCGACCATCCATTCCTTCAGAGTCTTGGTCACGCCGTCCTTGCTCGTCACAGGCGCATCGATCTTCAGGAACCACGTCTTGAGGGCGCGGTAAATCAGAGGAACGCCGGTACGCCAGCAGTGCGGGTAGCTGTGGACAATCACGTCCTGCTTGAACACGCGGCCCTGTTCCTTGAAGTAGCGGATAATTTCCTTGTCGGCTTCCTTTGCGCCCAGGCCCTTCCACATCGGGACCTTGTCGGTGAACTTGCCTTCGGTATCCAGCGGGTCGAAAAGGCCGAGGTCGAGTTCAGCACCCTTCTGGAAGTCTTCTTCACCGAAGGAAGGAGCGGTATGCACGGCGCCGGTACCGTCTTCGGTACTCACGTAGTCGGCGGGGTAAATCTTGTAGTGGCGGGACAGCTGGTCCGGCGTCACGAACGCGTCGGAAATGCGAGATAGCGGTTCGTAGTCCTTGCCCACGAGTTCAGAGCCCTTGCAGGTATCGACGATGTTCGGGTTCTTGAAGTAGGCAGCGGTGCGGCTTGCGGCAATCCAGTACTTCTTGCCATCAGTCTCCACCAGGTTGTAGTCCATGTCCGGGCCCACAACGATGCAGAAGTTGGAATAAAGCGTCCACGGGGTCGTCGTCCACACGAGAATGCTCGTGTCCTTGAACTTGGGCTCGTTGGAGTTAATCGGGAAGATGAGCGTCAGGGACGGGTCCTGACGGTCCTTATAGCCCTGGTTCGTTTCGAAGTTCGAAAGCGGAGTGGCGAGAGCCGGGCTGTACGGTTGGATGCGGTAGCCCTGGTAAATAAGGCCCTTGTCGAAGCACTGCTTGAACACCCACCACACCGATTCCATGAAGTTCTTGTCCATGGTCTTGTAGCCCTTGTCGAAGTCGACCCAGCGGCCCATGCGGCGAACGGTCTTCTTCCATTCGTTGGTGTACTTGAGCACCTTGCTGCGGCAAGTTTCGTTGAACTTGTCGACACCGAGCTTCTGGATTTCGGCAACGCCAGCGAGACCGAGTTCGTTCTGAACGAGAGATTCAATGGGGAGGCCGTGGCAGTCCCAACCGAAACCGCGGGGAACCTTCTTGCCCTTCATGGTCCAGTAACGCGGAACGATATCCTTGATGGTACCGGCAAGCAAGTGACCGTAGTGCGGAAGGCCTGTCGCAAACGGAGGGCCATCGTAGAAAGTATACGGTTCGGTTTCCGGACGGGAGTCCAGCGACTTCTTGAACGATTCATCCTTATCCCACAGGGCGAGCACGCGCTCTTCGATCTGCGGGAAGGTCTCTTCTTTCTTTACTTCACGAAACATGATATAATAACCTCAATCGGTAATTTTTTTGGCATAAATTTAGAAATCAATAAAAGCTGACGACCCACGACAATGTTGTTTTGGGGGTATTACTCGCAACATCCAAAACTTGACCATCAACCTATGCGTTTATCCGATAAGGTCGACCGCCCAAATTATGCAATTTGAACAGATAACGGCGATTTCTTTCAAATGTGAAGCCTCTTTGGAAATACCAGTCCGACAGAGGAATTACACTTTCATCCAATGACAAGAAACCTGTTAATTCAGCCCTATCTTCCAACGGATTTAACTCAACATTTCCATACTCGTCATATAAGCTATATATATAGTGCATAGATTCATGCAATAAAGTTCCCGCAGCCTCATAAGTTTTTGCACGACGATCGTTCATCACTTCAACATTTAATATCTATATTGAATTTATGAAGCGTTTTTTTCTTGCATTACTCTTTATATCTTCAGTTTGTTTCGCTCAAGATGCGGCAAGCTCAAGTTCTGTAGAAAAAAGTTCTTCATCAGCTGCGGATTCACAAATACGCTGTCCTGAACTCGAATACCACGGAATGCAAACGACCAAATACATCCCCAACAAGCCCTATATCATAAATTGGGATCGAAATACCATAGATTTAGAAGGCATTGTAGACTATGTTGGTTCCGACACCTTTTTTGTTGACGGGATAATTCCGATTCTTTTTGCAGATTCCACCAAAATTGCTGCAAAACTTATAAAGCTTAGGCAAGTAACGATTAGTTCTACAGACAATTCTATGAAAACCGCATTTGATTCCAACTTCGTCTACATCCCTTTGACTTTTAACACAAATAAAGGCGACACTATTTCTGCTAACAACTATTCCGCATCCATTTTTTTAGATTGTTCATCACCTTACATCGTCCCATACGCCTTTTTTATGGGAGACTTTTCCGTCAATTCGCCATCGAATGTCACGGCAATTAAACCAATCCATCATAAGCAAAATAATATCTCGGTAAAAACACATAACAGAAATGCGTCTGGAAGATTTCTAAATAGGAAACCTTCCAAAATAATTCGGTACTAAGTATATCTGTAGCGGAACTTCTGCTCTACTTGTCGCTCTTTCTCCGATTGCAATCCCTGCATAACATTTGACAGTTTGTATCAATTGCCGGGCGAATGTCGAGCTTGCCACCAAAGGCGACAACGCGCCCCGTTTCGTCATCGTTGCAGGAACCTTCCACAAGGTCGCGGATTTTAATTTGCTTGTGTTCAATTTTCATGATTAGGATTTAGGGATTAGGATCTAGGGGTTAGAGGTTTTCTTGGCGGCGGATAAGGATGCGAGCGTAAGTTGGTTTGCCGTTTATACTGTGCCTTTTTGCCCAAAGCAATTCTTCCCCATTTTCCAAATTTTCCCTTCTATCTAAATCTAATACGGTTGATACAGAAAACATTTAAAAATCAGTATTCAAATTCGTCCTCTTTCTCCGTTTTTCTATATCTTTAATTTAAACCTTTTTAATAGGAGACTTTATGCGCTTTCGTAACCTAGCACTCATCTCTGCAGCATCCGCATTTGCCCTGTGGACAAGCGCCTGCTCCGACGATAAATCCAGCGCGCCGGAAGAAGACGCGCCTCTTGTTTCCTCTGCAGTCGAAGAAAGCTCCTCTTCCGTAGCGGACAAAAACGATCCGGAAAGTTCCTCTTCCGACTCTACAACCGCTTCAAGTTCGAGCATTGCCGCTCCAACAAACGGACTTTTATTAGATGACATGGAAGACGGCGACGGTGGAACTTCTATCGGTTCCGGCTGGTACACCTATAACGACAATGACAACAAAGCCGCCTCGGTCATCACGACTCCTGTTGACGAAAGCGGCAATCCGATTGCATCCCCGACGGACAACGGTTCTTCTTATGCGTTCAAGGTGGAATTCACTTTGGACAAGGGCGATTACGCTTACGATCCGTATGTCGGCTGGGGCTTTGAAGTCCCGAGCACGGTCGACGTCAGCAAGTATGCTGGCATTCGCTATTCGTATAAAGGTGCCGCTCACTACATTCACGTAGAAACTTCCGATGTCATCGACTACGACGTGCATCTTTCCGCCGTGAAAAAATCCGACACTTGGACAACCGTCACGATCGACTTCAACAACCTCGTCCAAGGCGGTTGGGGCGAAGCAGTCGCATTCGATCCGGCACATGTCACCAACATCAGCTTCCAGGTTAAGGGCAACGGCAAAGTGGATTCCGTGATGATTGACGACGTTTACTTCATCATGGAAGAAGATCTTCCGCCGAAGACCGCCGACATGACGATTCACGCACCGCAAGTGATTAGTCCGAACATCGGCGATATCACCATCAGCACTCCGCTCCAAGAAAAGGCGATGAAGTATTTGGACAAGGGCGTGAACTTTACCAACTGGCTCGAAGAAGCGGACGGCAAGTTCACCGGTAAATTTGAACTCGGCGAAAATGATGTTAAGATCCTTTCCGAAAACGGTTTCAAGGCTCTTCGCCTTCCGATCGACTTGGACCTTTACGTAGACAACCGCGCCGAATATCTCGCCGACACGACCGGCACCGTGAAGCTCCAGATGAACGATTCTATCTACATCGTACTCGACTCCTTCGTGAACTGGACGAAGCGCTACGGCATGTCGCTCACAATCGACTACCACGAATACGACAACAGCTACAACGTAACAACGTCCACCGACGCAAAGTACCTCGCCATGATGGCAAATGTTTGGAAAGCTGTCGCCGCCCACTACGCTTCGAACGAACGCGAAGACCTCTTCTTCGAACTTTTGAACGAACCGGATATGAAGGACGGTAAGGTGACCCAGGCGAACTGGACGATTGCCGCTCAGGGTATGATCGATTCCATCCGCACGGTCGATACCAAGCACACGATTATCTTCGGTGACGCCCAGTGGTACTCCATCGCTCTCCTCGCCAAGCGTACTCCGTTCACCGATGACAACATCATCTACGCGGTACACTCTTACGAGCCGTACATCTTTACGCACCAGGGCGCCTCTTGGACGGAAGCCTCTTCCATCAAGAACCTTCCGTTCCCGTACGACACCACCAAGTGGTCCGTCTACTCTTCGGATTTCGGCGTGAACGCTTCGACGGCTAGCTGGATCAAATCCGCAGTCAAGAACTATTACAAGACCGGTAGCAAGGGCTACATCCTGAACCAAATCTACACCGCCAAGAAGTGGGCTGTTGAAAATCAGGTTCCGATCATCATCAACGAATTCGGCGCTTACAACGTCGCTTCCACGGCAGAAGACCGTTTGAACTACCTCACCGCTGTCCGCGAATCCTGCGATTCCCTTCAGGTTCCGTGGCAGCATTGGGGCTACACCGGTGGCTTCGAAGTCATCCGCGATGGAAAGCTGATCAACGGCATGGACAAGGCTCTGGGGCTCTAAAGACTTCTTTCCCCTAATAATTAAAAAAGCTCCCGAGAAATCGGGAACTTTTTGTTTTAAATAGAAGTTTTGGATTTTTCCAAAGCGTGTGACCATGCCGCCTGCAAACTTTTTGTCATAAAATGACATTTGGATAAATGTATATTTGTTTCGTATGAAATAGGAAGATTTTTATGACCCAAAAGAAATCTTTTTTGAAAGGGAAAAAAGCGGTCGCTTTTTTAGATCTTTTTGCTGGTGCAGGTGGTATTAGCGAAGGCTTTCTTCAATCCTATACGGACGAAAAATATTATGATTTCATTCTAGCTAGCGATATCAATTCTAATTGCGAATTGACGCACCGAGCAAGATACAATAATGTGCTAGGCTTAGACACGGACTTTTTGTGTGAAGACATTATGTCCGAAACTTTTGTCGAGCATTTGAAGAAAAAAATTGGTTCCCGGGAAATTGATGTTGTTACAGGCGGTCCGAGTTGCCAATCTTTTAGTTTATCGGGACGTCGTCGCAAATACGACAAGCGAGACAACTTGTTTGAACATTATCTCAAGGTGATAACTGAACTTCGTCCGAAGTATTTCGTAATGGAAAATGTCAAGGGAATTTTGACGAAGGATCATGGGCGATTCAAAGATGAAATCATGAGCCAGATCCGCTCCATTATTGATATAACGAAAGTTCGTGAACTTTATGATTACCTTAATTCATTGCTAGGTAAAACCGTATCGAACTTTGAGAAAACTTGCTTGATTGCTAAGGTTCGGTTGGAAATTGAAGATGATTCCAAAACAGAAAGGTTTGTTAAGAATTTCTTTGATTGTATCGAAGAAAAATTCAAGGAAATGACTCGTGGAATAGATTATCGGGCCAGCAAATCTGATGCAAACGTGGCAACTATTCGCCACGGCATAAGCCTTTTGAAACACAGTGCATCTCGAAATAAAATAAGGTCATTGATAATTCAAGAAAAATCGTCTTCGGATATCGATAATGACGCTTTTGTCGATCCGATGAATAAGTTTATCGAATCGCTTGAAGACGATTCCATTGTGCAAAGAATTGTAATCGCTTTAGAGAACATCAAAGAATTTGATAAACAAACAGATGATGTTGAAAAATTCAAATCGATGCTTCGAGTTTACGCGATGACTTTGGACGAATGTTTTGTTGAAATATCAAAGTTGTCTGAAAAAGCAGGGTCGAAGGATAAGTTCGATTCTATTTTAGACGCGGTTCGCTTGTATCGTATCGATAAGCCGATTGTGGTTCTTTCGTCTAATTATGGCGTACCGCAAAATCGCGAAAGAGTTCTTTTTATCGGTTGCCGAAACGATCAGGAACTGATTACCAACATTCCCGCGACAGTTTCCGACAAAGAAAAAGTAACAGTTTACGAAGCGATTTCAGATCTTGATTTTATTGGTAATGGAGAAACTTGCACTGAATATGGAACTCCTAAGAAAAATAAGAAGTTCGATTTGCTTGTTAAAAAACGTGATGTTGCAGGCCCTTTAAAATCAGCAGGAGATTCGCGGACTTATGCGGAATGGTCTCGTGAAGGGCGGTTGGAACATCGATTTGTTTTTGATACAAAACCATTCTATGTCAAGAATAATGAAGATTTAGCAAATCCGTCTGCACATGCGAAATATGTTTTGTTCAACCATCAGACAAGTTCTCAAAATCCTGAGGTTAAGCGTCGTCTTGAAATTATTGCAAAGCATGGGGATTATGACGATGCTTGCAAGGCGGAGCTGAAAAAAGAAAACCTTGAATCGAATAAACGAAATTATACGGTTCTAAATCCAACAGGACAAAGCCCAACCGTTGTGACTATGCCGGATGATTTTGTTCATTATTCTGAATTTCGTGCAATGACAGTTCGTGAAATGGCTCGTTTGCAGTCGTTTGACGATTCTTTTGTTTTTCAAGGAAAGCGTCAGACGGGCGGCGATAAACGCAAATCTGAAATTCCTCAATATACGCTTGTAGGAAATGCAGTTCCACCATTGATGGCGAGAGCTATAGGGAACGTTATTTTGAAATCTATTAAGTAGGAACAGAATATGATTCATATGCGTCCCTTTAATTCCTTTGAAAAGAAAAATATTGAATATTTAGTCAATCATAATATTCCGTTTACCCAAGTTCAAATAACTGCAACGGGCTTAAAAAAAGCCATCCTTGATGCGACTGCACCGATGAGGGCTTATTTTAAGGAAAATAATGTCCATGATTATGCAATTCAACAGAAAGGGCAAGAAAATAAAGTTTCTAAACCGACTTTTATTCATACAAGATCGAAAGTTATCAAAACCACCACTTCGTTGTATCGTCCAGAAACAAAAGATGGAGATCCAAGATTATGGATTTATGGGCTGAAGGAAGCAACAGAGGCTAATGATATTCATGCTATAATAGCATTTTCTCCAAATGAACTTCATGTAGTAAATTTGTCTAAAGAGGATATTCGTTGTTGCTGTGAAACAGATGTTGTTAACCCTTTGCGTGATTTAATATTGAGTATATCAGATGTTGCCGATACCATTTCTAGAGAATTGCTTGGCAAATTGATGAAATATCGGAATGAGTGGATTATTGCTCCGGCGGATATATTTTTTACATAGTCATGCTGCATAAGAGACATGCTTGTCGCCAAAATACTTGATTACTCGTTCAGGGCTGTTGCTCACCATTTTCATGTGGGATTCCGCATGGGAGCGTAGCTTTTCGCGAGTCCGAGCCGGTGCGTTGGAAGATATTTCGTGTTTCAGGTCGGCATTAAGACGTTCGTCAGGATTCAGCTCGGGACTGTAGCTGGGCAGGTAGAATACGCTTATCTTGTCCGTGTTCGCTTCAAGCCATTCCTTTACCGGCTTGCTGTGGTGAACCCTCAGGTTGTCCATCACGAGAAACACTTTCTTCCCTTTCCCGTCTGCATACACATCCTTCACCAGAGCCGTCATGAAGTCGATGAGCTTCGTCGCGTCGAACGCCCCGTCAATCATCATCCAGTGGCACTTCCCGCGATTGTTCACCGCCGATATCATGGAAAAGCGCTCCCTGCATCCGGGAGCCTTCACGACCGGGGTCTGCCCGCAGGGGGCGTAGCTGCGGCCACGGACATCCGTGTTCACGATGGCGGTCTCGTCCGCCCAGTGGATTTCCGCATTCTCGCATACCGCATCGGCCTTTATTTTCGGGTATTCCTCTTCGAGCCACTTCTTCACCGCTTCGGGGTTTTGCTCGTACGCGCGGACAATCGGTTTTTGCGGGGTGAAGTTCCATCTTTTGAGGTAGTCGCCGACCGTTCTCTTGGCCAGCTTCACTCCAAATTTGCTGCGGACAAGCTCCGCAACCGCTTCGCGGGTCCAGAGGGCGAACTTGAACTTGAGCTGTTCGGGACGCTTGTCCCGGATTAGTTTCTGTATCTCGGATTCTTGATTGGCGGAAAGGAGCCTTTTTTCCCTTTCCTTGCGGCCCCTTGTCTTCGGCTTGAGCGCATTCATCCCGCCTTTCTCGTAAAGCGATAGAACTGCATCCACCATGGGGCGGCTCACGCCGCAGGTCTCTGCGATCTTGCTTTTCTTGAATCCCGCCTTCTTCATTTTTACGATTGTCTTCCGTTTTTCGAGAAGGCTCTGGACATTCTTTCTTGCATCATCTTTTTCCATGATGCAAATATAGTAAACTTTGCTTGTTTTGTAAAGTATTTATCTGCCTAATCTATAATACAGACATAAATGCGGATACGGCGATTGGACGTCAAGTAGAATCATTGCTCGGAATTAGTATGAATAATTCGGATAACCCGGATTATAAAGGAATTGAATTAAAAAGTTTTCGTAGCAACCGCCCAAATATTAAGAAAAACCTTTTTTGTAAGGTTCCCGATTGGGATATTAGTTGTTTGAAAAGTGGTGCAGCAATAGTAGAGAAGTATGGCTATGTTTCTGGAGGAGTGAAATCCTATAGGAATACTCTTTATTGTAAATCTCCAAATTCCCAAAACTTGCGTCTCAATGTTAATTATTTAGATTCCTTGTTGGAAATAGAAGAAGATAAAATTCTAGAGAATAGTGAATTTAAGAAAATTGCGGATGTCGCTGTTTGGAGACTACAGTCTCTCCATAGTAAACTTTTGAAAAAACATCATGAAACTTTTTGGATTGAAGTTAATTCTCGCAGGGCAGATGATGAACGAGAACAGTTCATGTTCACAAAAATAGAGCATACAAGAAATCCAATAATTCCCCAGTTTGATACGTTGCTTGAACAAAGTTTGATCACTGTAGATTTGCTACTGGGACGTCCACGAGATAAAAAAGGTGGAGATTGCGTAAGTTTCAAAATAAAGAAATCTGCGGCAGGACTTCTTTTCCCAGAAAGCAAAATCTACGACTTTTCAACCTTGTAATAATTAAGATTTTCTGTTAGAATTTGAAATATGAATATGGCTCATTATTCTTTTTTAATCGTCTTCACAACATTTTTAGGAAACTTTCTTTAAATCCTATTTAATGTAGAGCATCAAAAACACACCAGCATTGAGCCCCAAAGCCTCGCCATTGAACTTGAGCAAACTTTTCAACACCACTCTGGGTCCAAAAAACACCGCCAATCTACAACACACCTATAGAACTGCGAAATCGCAAGCAGCCTCTGCATAAAATTATACTCTGAAATTAATGCAGTAACAGGCCGAAAAAGAAAACGGATCTTACCTCAAGAATAAGCCGGAAATTAATGTCATTGCGAGGAGCAATTTTACAACGAATTTGCTAGACTCTGATGCAAGTTGTTAAAAATTCTTCGCAAAAGCAGAGATAGCAAATATTCATGAATTTTCAAAAAAAATTCAAATTCAATGAAATACCGACAGCATTTCTTAAATAGAAGTTTTGAATTTTTCCAAAGCTTTAAATTTATCAACAATATCTTTGACGACAAGCCCCGCGATGGTGAAACCGTAAATTGCGGTGATGTGCGAAAGCGCCCCGTTGATCTGTGCCTTTCGCGGATCGCTTTCGTCTGTACCGCCCTGGTTTTGCAAAAGTTCTTCACTGAAAACGCACTTGAATTTTTTCGCCGGCAAAATATGCATAGAGCGGAACTTGGTCCGCAGCGCCCGCGCAAGCGGGCAGCCCTGCACCTTCCAAAATTCTGCGACTTGGATTTTTGTCGGGTCGAGTTTTAAGGCGGCGCCCATCGAAGAAAAGAACTTCGCCTTTGTCTTACAGGCAGTCAAAATCAGGTGCGCCTTATCCTTTAAAGAATCAATGGCGTCGATGATGTAATCGTATTCATCAAGCTTAAAGCTTTCCGCCGTTTCCGCAGAAAAGACTTCCCTATGCGCATCGATTTCTGCATGCGGATTGATTTCGAGAAGACGCTGTTTCAAGGCTTCTACTTTCACAGCGCCTACTGTCTTTGTCGTCGCCATCAACTGACGGTTCAGATTGGAAACGCAAACACAGTCACTATCCACAATCGTTATTTTTTGAATTCCTGACCGCACAAGGCTTTCGACGCACCACGAACCGACACCGCCCACGCCAAAAACAATGACACGTTTTTGAGTCACCTCCTGCAAAGCAGAGGCGCCCAGAAGACGCTCGACGCGAGCCAAAAATTCAAAATCCGTATTCATATTCCAAAAGTTAGCAAATCCGGCTAATTTCTTAAGAATCTGTCATTTAATGAATCTTCATTCAACTAATCAACCAATTTCGTAAATGAACAACAATTCATTTATATGTAATGAATTACTTGCAGATTCCCATCAATCTTGTAACAAAACGCTTATTTAACTAGTTTGCGCGGCACTATGAGAAATCCAATGCATATCACCAAACTTCTTCCGCTGTTTGCAACCGCTGCCTTTGCCGGCGGCATTATGCACAACACAAACCAGTCCACGGACTTCGTTCGAAACTTTGCCCAGGACGCCTCCATTTCTAACTCCGCCGTTTATTACAACCCGGCGGGAACAGCTTTCGCAGACGACGGACTTTTCGTTTCGGTCAACAGCCAAACCGTTTGGCAGACCCGAGAAATCGAAACCGACCTTCTTGGCGATTATGAAGGGGAATCTTTTGTTCCGGTGATGCCTAGCATTCTCTTGAACTGGCACCGCGGAAACTTTGCCGTGTCCGGCGGTTTCTTTTTAATCGGAGGCGGTGGAGAAGCCAAATTCTATGACGGTCTCCCGATGATCGACCAGCTCATTTCCGCGATGATTACAGCCCAGTCCAGCGCTAATCCGGCTCTTGCAAAGCTCGCCGCGGCTGCAGGGATTTCAAACCCGACCGATCTTTTTAGCGCAAAATTTACCGGCAAGCAATACGTTTACGCTTGGCAACTCGGTGCCAGTTACCGCTTCTTCGATATGTTCTCCGCATTCCTCGGCGCCCGTTTCAACTACGCCGACAATGCATACGAAGGAACCATGAAGTCCTCGATCGACAACGAAACGCTGAACGCCCTGTTCACCAAAACGCTTCTCGATTGCGAACAGACCGGTTGGGGCATTACTCCCATCGCAAGCCTCGGTTTCCACTACAAAAAACTTTCCGCAGGCATCAAGTACGAGCACAACACTTCCATTGAAATGGAAACCGACACCGAAGAAATCGATGCGACAGTCGCCGCCACAATGCCTCAATTTACAGACGGCGCAAAAACGGACAACGACCTTCCGGCCATCCTTTCTGTCGGCGTCAGCTACGCATGGTTCGACTGGCTCCGCACGGGCATCGGATACCATCATTACTTCGACACTTTCGCCAGCTATCCCAACGACAAGCAAGACGATTTGGACGGTGACGAAAATGAATTCGTCTTCGGCATCGAAGCCGACATCGTGGAACAGCTCACGGTTTCCCTCGGACTCCAACGGACACTCTACGGAATCACCGATGAATATATTAACGACCTGAGCTTCGTGACCGATTCCTGGTCGATCGGCGGAGGCCTCGCATTCCGTTTTACTCCAAAATTCCAAGTCCAAATCGGTTACATGGAAACGATCTACGAAGATTACAAGAAAAAGGAAGCCACTGGCATCACGAAAACGTATGATAGAACAAGTCACAACATCGCTGTCGGACTTGACTTCAAGATTTAACGTTTAGTAATCCGAAAATTGATCGGACAATGCGGCGAGTTCTTTTGCGAACTCGCCGATTTCATTTTCCGAAAAAACCGGAGTCGCCAAACTAAACGTCCGCAACAAGCTCTGCAACAGCTGGGATCTTAAAACGAATTTGCGGTTCACCGTACTTTCAGGAATTTCTTTCAACACCGCCTTATCGTCAAAGACGATATACGAAAAGCACGGAATCGAAGAAAAGTCCACGCCCTCGAACATACGCCGCAAAGCCTCTTCATTTCTTACACTGCGCGCCATCGGATTTTCAAAGTTCGATTCCCGGTTCACGTTTTCCTTCATTTTCGTCGCATGCCAGGATTTGGAATTGGCATCTCCGTAAATCCAGCCGGTTTTCTGCACATTTTCAAACAGGTAAAGTCCCGTCGGGTGAATGAGCACTGAGTCAATATGCGTCGTATCGTTCAGGCTGTTTCGCAGCAAGTAGACGTTATTCAGAATTTTAAAATAGGTTCCTTTTGAAGCCCGAAACAAAATCGAATCCGTCAAGAATTCCGCATTGCGATGCCGTTTTTCCGCATCATCCGGCATCGAACGCAAAAACTTTGCTTCCGCATCCAACTTTACCGCATAATTCCACTCATTTTCGGTAACCTTATTATGAACAAGCTTGATTTTCCGCACCAGGCGAGGCTTTAAGCAGAAAAGGCCCCGATGCCAGACTTCAAACGTATAAGTCCCATAGGCAAGGCCGATTAACGCGCCTTCATCGGCACGATCCAGCTGCACTTTACAGCTCAAAAGACGTCCTTGCTCATCTCGCAAGACGATCTCATCCCATCCCCACACAAGAAAGGCGAAGATAACTCCCAATACTGCCAAAAATACGATTACCATCACAAATAAATTAAGGTTTATTTTGACAACGAAATGTTATATATTACTTTCAGAATTAAAATCAGTTCAACAACGAACTTTTTAGAGAGGTTTTTATGAGTTTTGGGCTCGTTATTCTCGTCGCGATCGTCATTATCGTCATCGCCATCATCAGCATTTACAATTCGCTCGTCCGCTTGCGCAATAACCGCGAAAACGCCTTCGCCGACATCGATGTGCATTTAAAACAGCGCCACGACCTGATTCCGCAACTCGTCGAATGCGTCAAAGGCTACGTCAAGCACGAAAGCGAAACCTTAGAGGCGGTGACAAAAGCCCGTGCCGGTGCCATGACCGCAAACACGGTCGACGAGAAGATCGCCGCCGAAAGCAAGCTCACCTCCGCCTTGAACGGATTGAAGGTTTCCCTCGAAGCCTATCCGGATCTGAAGGCGAACCAGAACTTCATTCAGCTCCAAGAAGAAATCGCGGACATCGAAAACAAGCTCGCCGCAAGCCGTCGCTTCTTCAATTCCGCTACCAAGGAATACAACAACCAGGTTCAAACCTTCCCGGCAAACATCTTTGCTAGCGCCTTCGGCTTCCACAAGGAACCTATGTTCGACGTGGGTGAATCCCGCGCATCGCTTGAAGAAGCTCCAAAAGTCCAGTTCTAACCGAGCTTTATGGCGAAAGAATATGTTGGATTGCAAAAGCAGATCACGCGTAACAATCGCAGTTGCGTGATTATGCTTTTATCTTTTCCGGCCATCGTCCTCGGGTTAATTTATGCGGCATGCTACGTCTGGGCGTTCAGCGAACAGTTGAACAGTCTGGTCGCCATCCCATGGAAAGAACACGCTTTTGAATATTTTACCCAGGTAGGCCCAATCGCATTCCTGTGCATTCTCGCCTGGTTTCTCATCGCGTACTTCTACAACGTCTCGATCATCAGCTATTCTACAGGCGCCCGCAGCATTGAACGCAAAGAAAACAAGCGCGTATATAACCTGATTGAAAACCTCTGTGTCGCCACAGGCACGAGCATGCCCAAGGTTCAAATCATCGACGTTCCCACGATGAACGCCTACGCAAGCGGCATCAACGAAAGCACTTATACAATCGCTCTCACCCAGGGCATTATCGACAACCTCGACGACGAAGAACTCGAAAGCGTCATCGCACACGAACTTTCACACATTCGAAACAACGATGCCCGCGTCATGATCGTTTCAATTGTCTTTGTCGGCATCTTTTTGTTGCTCGCCCAGCTTTT
Source organism: Hallerella succinigenes (assembly GCF_002797675.1). NCBI lineage: Bacteria > Pseudomonadati > Fibrobacterota > Fibrobacteria > Fibrobacterales > Fibrobacteraceae > Hallerella > Hallerella succinigenes. Next base: position 1,187,395 of record NZ_PGEX01000001.1, read on the forward strand.
TTATTACCTGATCCGTTCAGGCATTGCAAGCGCCGGAAGTTCTTCCCGTAAAAGGGGAAAGGGAGCAGGTTCCCTATTGCTTCTTTGTTTTGTTTTAATGATCCTTTGCTACTTCGCCTATCTGCTCTCGTTCTTCATCCGTTTTGCGGTCAGCCGGAAGCGGGAATATTTGGCGGACGCCGGCAGTGCCGAAATCACGCACAAGCCTTGGGCTCTCGCCAGAGCCCTGCGGAAAATTTCCGGAAATTCCGATATTCCGGGCATTAAAGACTCCGCCGTATCGCCACTTTTTATCGACTCTTCAGAAGATGCAAGTTTTTTCAACTTCTTTACCAGCACACATCCGCCCATTGAAAAGCGAATCGAATTTCTTGAACAACTCTAATTCTCAAATTTTCTAAATTTGGGGCAATGTTAGACGCCGCACAAAAAGTCATCGAAAAATACGAAGAACTCGAATCGGAACTCGCCTCTCCGGACGTGATTGCCGATCAAGCTAAATACACCAAGCTCCAGAAGCAGTACAAAGGTCTCGAAAAGAGCTGCCTCAAGGCGAAGGAATTCGTCCAGCTTTCGAGCGATCTGCAGGAATGGAAGCAGGTCCTTGCCGGAAACGACCCGGAACTTTCCGAAGCCGCCAAGGAAGAAATTCCGCCGATTGAAAAGCGAATCGAAGAGCTTGAAAACGAGCTTCAGATTTTGATGGTCCCGAAAGAACCTTGGGACTTCCGCAATGCGACTCTCGAAATTCGCGCAGGTACCGGCGGCGACGAATCCGCCCTGTTTGCAGGAGACCTCTTCCGCATGTACCGCGGTTACTGCGATCGGATGGGATGGAAGATGACCGTACAAGATGCTTCTGAAGGAACCGTCGGCGGATACAAGGAAATCCGAGTCTTTATCGAAGGGGACAGCGTCTACGGCACGCTCAAGTTTGAAAGCGGCGTGCACCGCGTGCAGCGCGTTCCGGATACCGAAACGCAGGGCCGCGTTCATACGTCCGCGGCAACCGTCGCCATTCTCCCGGAAGCAGAAGAAGTCGATGTGGAAATCCGCGAAGCCGACATCCACATGGACACGTACCGTTCTTCGGGCGCTGGCGGTCAGTACATCAACAAAACCGACTCCGCCGTTCGACTCACCCACATTCCGACAGGCGTCGTGGTGAGCTGCCAAACGGAACGTTCGCAGTTGCAGAACCGTTTGCACGCTATGGAAATGCTCCGTTCCAAAATCTTGGATGCGGTCATTGCCAAAAAAGAACAGGCCGAAGCCGCAAGCCGTAAGGCTCTCGTCGGTACCGGCGACCGTTCCGCTAAAATCCGCACGTACAATTTCCCTCAGAACCGTGTGACCGATCACCGTGTGAACCTCACCCTTTATAAGCTCGACAACGTGATGACGGGAGACATTCAGGAACTTGTCGACGCCCTGCAGATGGCTCACGCCCAGGAAGTTCTTGGAAAGCTCGCATGAACACCGTCCTTGAAATATTAAACAAGACGACAACGTTCTTTCAGCACAAGGGCGTGCCCAACCCGCGTCTCGATGCGCAGTACATCCTTGCGCACGGCTTAAAGATGAAGCGCATGGAGCTTTACCTGAACTTCGACAAACCGCTTTCCGAAAGCGAACTCGAAGTTCTGCGTCCACTCGTCGCCCGCCGTGCAAAGCGTGAACCGCTCCAGCACATTGTAGGCAGCACAAGCTTCCGCGGAAATGAAATTCACTGCGACCGCAGAGCGCTTATTCCGCGTCCCGAAACGGAATCGCTGATCGACTTCTTAAAGGAACGTTTGACCGGTAAAGACAGGTACCGCATTGCCGACATCGGCACAGGCACAGGCGCCATCGCCATTGCCGCCGCCAAGGAAATCAAAGGCGCAAGCGTTGTCGCTACCGACATTTCCAAAGACGCGCTGGAACTTGCCAAGGAAAATGCGACTGCAAACGTAGCCAACGTGGAATTTTTCCAAGGCGATCTTTTGAACGCTCTCCCGGAAGGCGAAAAGTTCGACGCAATCGTCAGCAACCCGCCGTACATTCCCGATGCCGAAAAAGAAAAGCTCCAGCCGGAAGTCCGCGACTACGATCCGTCGTTCGCACTGTTCGGCGGCCCAGACGGTTTAACTCTCGTCCGCAAGCTTTTGGAACAGTCCAAAGACCATTTGAATCCGGGCGGAATCATCCTGATGGAAATCGGCCCGGAAGCCGACGAAGACAAGATTCTCGAAAAGGAATCCGGGAACTATCCATGGCTCAAATGGGTCGGCGTTCTGCCGGACTTTTACGATAAGCTTCGCTTTGTGGAATACAAAGCCATTTAATTCCTTTTCTCAATTCTCGTAACCGAACGCGGCGAGGACGTATGTTTCGTTTTCACCGTGACGGTAATAGCTCAGAAGAGTTTCATCATCCTCTTCCGAAAGCTCGTAACCTTGCAGCGCAAGCTGGTCGGCAATGCGATGGCGAAACGATTCAAAGCCGCTAGGCGTATAACGGGAAAATGCGGCTACAAGGCGATTATTAAAACAAGTGTTCTTTTGTGCAGTTTTCATGTACACAATTATAGATTCCTTTTTTGACAATTTATGTCAAAAACTTACTCAAAATCGTACATGCTGTTATAAGAGTTTTCGAGTTCTTCGTTTTCTTCGACTTGAATGTCCGGACCTTTCTTTTTGTTTTCAGCCTCGGCGAGACCTTCGTAGTATTGCTTCGAAAGCTTTTCGACGTAAGCTGTATTCTGGTCCACACGTTTGCGCAAGCGGGCCAAGGATTCATCGGTAATCGAAGCGCGGGTCTGCAAGCGATTTTCTGCGTCGCGGCCCCACGGCGTATCACGATGTTCATTGCGAAGCTTCTTAAAGGCGAATGCTGCGCTGTCCTTTGTTTCCGGGGTCATTTCCCAGATAATCGCCTTCATGTACAAGGCTTGAATTCCAGCCTGCGTTTCCGGATAAGCCTGATAAACCGTATCGTAAGCGGTCAAGGCGCGGGCGTAAGCGGAGTCCACGGAATCCATTTGGTCAAGCGGGACTTCTTTTGCGGCCACAAGCAAGCTTTCTGCGATCAAGAACAGCTCGTGCGCGTCGTCTTCCGGAGTCTTCACAGTAACGCGAACGCCCAAGTTTATCTGCGCCTGTTTTGCGTAATCCGTCTTCGGATACTTGGCGATGATTTCCTTGTAAAGTTCTTCCGCTTTTTCTTCATCCTGTTTGAATTCATCGTAGATAAAAGCTCGGGCATAAGTGGCGCGCATGACGATCGCGGTATCTTCCGAGCCTTCAATAATGCGGTCCAAACGCACCAGGGAGCTATCCATTTCCGAGAGCTTAAAGAGGAAGAGCTCTGCAATCTGGAATTCCGTATCAAAGAACTTCTTTTTCGCATGCGCAGTCGTATCGGCAAGAGAATCCTGGGCGCGGAGGGCGAGCAAACGCTTTAACGCATCGCGACGTTCCCGAGCGTTTCTGCCCCAATTCGAAACAGGCTTTGCCATAAAGCTCGAATCGTAATAGGCCAAAGCCTGTTCGTAGTCGCGCTTTTCGGTCTGGTAAAATTCGCCGAGGTCAAAGAATCCACGGGAAGCGTATTCCGTTTTTTCATATTCATCGGTCACATAGTGCAAAAGTTTTTCTCCGTCCGTCCAGTTCGACGCCAAAAGCAAGAGTTCCGCGCGGCGCACCTGCATATCGGGCAAATGCTTTTCGAACTCTTTATTTTTGATCATCACCAGATATTCTTCGGCGGCTGGCGCATAGGCTTCGGTCAGCGCAAGGCATTCTGCGGCATGCAGGGCTGCGGAATACTGATCGTTCATCGGCAGTTCCACAATTTCTTTTGCCTTGTAATGTTCGCGCGCCTTCGAATAGTTTTCCGTTTTAAAGTAGAGCGAAGCGAGTCGCATGTGCGCACGCCCGCGCATATAAGGCGTTCCGTTCGTATCGGCGAGCATCTTTTCGAGAGCGGCAATCGCCTGTTCGGTAAAATCACCCTTTTCTTCTAGGAGCGAAAGCAAGTTCAATCCATCATGGTAGAACGGATGCGAATCGCCTGCGTCCAAAATCGACTGCAACGCAAAACGGCTAATGTCGTATTCGCCATTTTTATAAAGGCAGTAGGCACGTTCGTACTCCACCTTCGGCATGGAATCGTGATCGGGGAAGTAACGTTCGAATTCATCGTACTTGGTAACGGCCTTGCTCCATTCCCCCTTGTGACGGAAAGCTTCTCCAATGAGAAAAACCGCACGGGCTGTTTGCCGGTCGTTGTCCGGGAAACGTTCCAGCACACGGGAACCTTTTTCGATGACTTTGTCGTACTTCTTTGCTGCTTCACCGGTCGCCACAAAATCCGAATCGCCCGGAAGCGAATCCGCTTTTGCCTGTTCCAGTTCCACCGCTTCTTCGTAATTGCGGTCGGCATTAAAAATATGATTCAAATAAGCGCAGCACGTACAGCCTTCAAGCATCATCGCGATAGCGAAAGACATCAGGGCAAAAATAAAGGTTCGTGAGCGCAACATAATTACAAATTACAAATATCAATACATCAAAAGGTATTTCATGTAATCGCAAAGGCGCGTCCCTTCCGGGATTGCGTCGCGATTCAAGCGAATCATACGGACTTCTGCCGGTTTTCCTGCAAAACGGGCGAGCATTTCAAAGTTGTCGCGCGTTTCCCAAGTCGCTCCGGCAAGCACCTTGCCGTCACAGTCCGTTTCGCCCGTTTCCGAGCCGACGCCCGAAAGCCTCGAATTCAACTGCAGCAGGTTCGTGTAAATTTCCGGCGTATTCGTCGCCGTCTTGTTCATCACCACGTTCGAATCGGTGACGACTACATGTACACCGTAAAAACGTCCGTCCTTGTCGAAGAGGACTGTGTACCTGTGAAAATACGGAGCTTCATAAAAGGATTCCTGCCACGTGTTCTTGTCGAGCTTGCGAAAGTTCGCCGCAGAATACTTGCGGAAGAATTCCTTCTGCGTTGCACCATAGCGCACAAGGTAATGTCCCAGAGCCGATTCAAAAGAATGTTCCGTCGTCGGGAGCGTTCTCATGCTGTCGATAGCACGGCTCAAGTCATCGGCAAGAAGATTCTTTTTGGTTTCGCGGACCGGAGGCGCGGAGGAAGCTTCTTGAATGCGGCGGGAAATTTCCGGATACTCCGGATCTCGGGATTGAATTTCTAGGAACTGCGACTTGGCTCGGTCAAAATCACGACCCTTTAAATAAGAGCGTCCAAGCGCTTCACGGAGCGGCAAATTTTCCGGATACTGATTCACAAGCGGTTCGAGGATTTCGTATGCGACCTGCGCACGATCGCGCGGAGAAAGGCGCGCTCCGCCGCCCACTCCCGGAGGAGCCTTTTGGCCCAAGGAAAGGAGCGCTTCCGTAGCGAGCTTAAAGCCCGGACGGATGGCGAGAACGCGGCGGTAAGTTCCTTCTGCGTTTTCAAAGCGTCCCTTGTATTCTTGCAAGTAACCCTGCAAGCAAAGCAGTTCCGCGTTCACCGGGAATTTGGAAAGAGCGTATTCCACCACAAGTCCGCAACTGTCAAGACCCCCCTCATCGTGATAGATTTCAGCTAGGCGAGCGAACGCCTTCGGTTCGTTCCCGTGCGAAAGGCTGATTGCGGCACGGGCTTCAATCGCACTTTCCGCATAACGGCCCGCCTTGTACAGCAGGTCCGCGTAAAAAAGGCGCGCATCGGCAAAGACCGGCGCCTTTTCCGTCGCCACGCGGGCAAGTTCCAAAGCGGTCGAAGCGCTGCCCGCTTTTTCTGCGGCACGGGCATCCATCAAAAAGGCGACCGAGGACTCCGGATAGCGCCCGCGCAAAGCCTTTTGCATCCGATCGAGCTGGGACTGCCAAATCGGGAGCAGGGAATCCTGAGCGAGCAGAGAATTGACAACGCCCCACTGCGCAAGGAAAGCTTCGGGGTACTGCAAAGCGATTGCTTCGTATACTTCCGCCGCATCGTTAAACATTCCATTCTTCTGGAGTTCCGCGGCACGGCGCAGTTCCTGCTGCGTCGAAAGCGGCATCAATTCAAGACCTGCCAAAGTATCGGGCATGTCGCCCACGGCAAGCTGCGTTCCGCCGGGCAGCCCGAACGGAACATTCGGGACTTCCAGGTGGCGAGGACCGATTTTTAAATAGAGGTTATAAGCGAATAAAGCGATAAACGCTCCTCCGAGGAGCGTGAGAAAAAAGACGGCGGCTCGACGCGCCTTCGCTTTGGAAATGGCCATTAGTTTTCCAAGAAATCGCTCAGGCGTTCGCGCTTCTCTTTGTTCTTCTGCAACTTGCGGAGAGTCTTGTTCTTGATCTGACGCACACGTTCGCGGCTGAGCTTGAGGTCTTCACCTATATCCTTCAAAGTCGTATCTTCCACGGCATCGAGACCGTAGAACATGCGGAGAATTTCCTCTTCGCGGTGCGGCAGGGACTTGAGAGTTTCTTCGATCAGAGCCTTGCGCTCCTTCTTTTCCATCTCGTCTTCCTGGTTGCCTTCCGTTCCGAGGACATCCATGAGGGAACTCACGGAATCTCCCGATGCACCATCGTCGTTGATCGGAGCGTCGAGGGAAATGTCCACGATTTTTTCCATCACTTCCACGATGTCCTGTTCGGAATCTGCGAATTCCGGCATCGCCATGGTGCGTTCGTAGTCGCCGCCGTTCTGCACAAGAGCGCGCTTGAAGCGGTTCACCAAGGTGAGCTTGTTCGGCGGAATGCGGACTGCGCCGACCTGTTCAAAGAGGGCCTTCTGGATCGACTGGCGAATCCACCAGACCGCATAGCTGATAAACTTCACGTCTTTGGAGCTGTCAAAGCGCTTGGCGGCCTTGAAAAGACCCAAGTTACCTTCATTGATCAAATCCAAGAGAGAAAGGCCGCGGCCCTGATACTTACGGGCAACACTGACCACAAAGCGCAAGTTACCACGGATTAAATGCTGCAATGCAGACTGACGGATGTCTTCCGTTTCCCCATTCTTGATGATCGAGATAAGCGCAGTCTCTTCCTCCGGCTTCAGAGTCGGATATCGATTTAAGTCACGAAAATACAACGATTCATTAAAATCACTCATACAGAGACAACCTACGCCAAGTTTATTTTACTTTCCTTCCAAAATATGGCTTTTTATGCCTTATCCGTCAAACGCTTTAAGAGATCATAGGGGTATATGCCCGTGCGATGACCATCGCTCCAGAGGATGCCGACCGCATAGCGTCCAATCGACTGGATACTCTCGATCAAGATATCTTCCGGCACGGTTTTCGGGTCGAGCAGGTGCTCCCCCGTATTTTCATCTACACAAAGCGCACAAGGGCAAGCGAGACGAAGATCTCGCAGCTTAAAGACCGACCGCGTCCCATCGTCCCAGTCAAATCCGAGCTCATTGTTCTTTGTGCGAAAGACTTTCAAAGGCTGAATCATGAGGCTTCCTCCAAAGGAATTTCGTCAAAGCGGAAGTTGAAATTGTGCAAAACGTTGCCGGAATGTTCCAATTGGGCAATCGCACAGATTGTTTTTTCGGCGATATCGGCAAATGCCCTACCGCTTTCGCTGTTCGGATAACGGAGGACCGCCGGCATTCCAAGGTCCCCGCAGTCGGCAACGGATGGTTCAAGCGGAACCTTGCCAAGCATCGGTACTCCGAGAGCCTTGGAAATACGTTCACCGCCGCCCGAACGGAAAATACTGTGACGCTTACCGCAGCCATCGCAAATGAAGTAGCTCATGTTTTCAATGATACCGACCGACGGCACTCCGACACTGTCAAACATCGCAAGGCCCTTGCGGCAGTCCGCAAGCGCCACTTCCTGCGGAGTCGTCACTACGACCGCACAAGTGAGCGGACACTGCTGGGTCAGCGTTAGCTGAATATCGCCTGTTCCCGGAGGAAAGTCGATTAGCAAGTAATCGAGCTCGCCCCAGCGCACGCGGTGCACAAAATTCTGGATCATCTGGCTCGCCATCGGACCGCGCCAGATTGTCGCCTTGTCCGACTCCGCAAACATCGCCATCGAAACAAGAGAAATACCGCCCTTGACTTCAACCGGGGCAAGCGTCTTATCGGGGAAAACTTCTGGAGCGGAGTCCACACCGAACATGATGTTCATCGACGGGCCATAAATATCTGCATCCAGAACGCCCACACGGGCGCCCGCAAGGCTCAAAGCCATGGCGAGGTTCGCTGTGACTGTCGATTTACCGACGCCACCCTTACCGCTCGCCACGCCGACGATACGCTTCACGCCCTTCAAAAGTTCATTGTCAAAATTCGGAGCCGGCGAGCTTTCCACACTCCCATTCTTTGCCTTCAAATTCACCACCGCTGAGCGGGCTCCCAAGTGCATCAAAATGCTTTCGCACTGATTTTTAAAACGGTCACGGATTGGGCACGCTGGAGTGGTCAGCACCAAATCCAACGAAACGTCACCTTCGGGAGAAATTTGAATGTTCTTCACAAAGCCCAGTTCCACGATATTTTTATGCAAATCGGGATCTTGAACACTCGACAAAGCTCGAAGTATTTGTTCTTCAGTTATCACAGGCACCTCTTGTAATCTTTAAAGATACTAAATTTTTTACATGATTCCTTCGATTCTTTGCGTTGGCGTCGGCAGTTTCTTCGGCGGAATCTGCCGCTTTTTATGCAGCCGTTTTTTGAATGCCTACGCGCCGGGATTTTTTCCGTTCGGCACCTTTGCCGTCAACATTTTGGGTTCCTTTTTGATCGGACTTTTTTACGGTCTTTCGGACCCCATTTTGAGTCCGAATGCGCGTCTGCTGTTGACCGTCGGATTCTGCGGCGGATTTACCACCTTTTCCACGTTTGCAAATGAAGGCCTGAACTTTATCAAGTCGGGATGCATTTTGCAATTTGCCCTGTACGCAGCGCTGAGTGTTTTTATCGGCATCATCGCGGTGTACGTTGGCAATATGGTGACACGTCTTTTTTAAAGAGCGTTTTCCATAGAGAATTTAGGCATGCGCAGAATATGCGTCATGCAAGGTGGCCATTCTTCTTCGTAATGCGTTACGAAAATGATGGTCGTTTCTTTGGAAAGGAACTGCAAAAGGTCAAAAAGCTTTTCGCGGAATCCCACGTCCATGCCCTGAGTCGGTTCGTCAAGAATCAAAACCTTGGGCGGGCGAATCGCGGCGCGGGCAATCAGAATCAAGCGTCGTTCCGTTGCAGAAAGGTCCTGGAACGGTCGAAAAACATCGGCAAAGCCAAATTCCTTAAGCCAGCTAATCGCCTTTGCTCTTTCTTCCCAAGAAGGAGGCACGAAAAGTCCGAGACCCGTCGTAAAGCCCGTGCAAAGGACTTCTTCCAAGTTCAACTTTTCACGGTACTGCGTCGCAAGTTCCGGAGAGAAGAATCCGATTTGGGCCTTGTGTTCCCAAACGTTCAAGCCATGGCCCGGCTTCTTTCCAAAAAGCGTTATGTCATTTGAATAAATCTGCGGATGGTCTGCGGAAAGGAGTGCAAGCAGCGTACTTTTTCCAGCACCGTTCGGGCCCATGACCACCCAGTGTTCACCCTTTTTCACTTGCCACGTCAGATTGTTAATAATCTTTGTGGAACCGTAATGCACATTCACCTGTTGCAAGTCGAAGAGAGTTTCTCCGACATTTTCCTGGGCATGCAAAACCTGGGTTTCGTAATGCGTGAGGAAAGGCTTTTTTTCTTCGGGCGGGAGCGCTTCGGGAAGTTTCCCTTCGAATTCACGGAATTCCCCGTTCTCATAAACAAAAGCGGGAATCAGGGGCAGAAGCTCTTCTTTACGTTGCAGGCTCACAGCGAGCTGGACCTCTTTTTCGGCCATTTTCAAAATACCACGGGCAAGATGGTTCCGATATTCCGGATCGAGACCGCCGTACGGATCGTCCAAAAGAATATAGTCCGGAGATTCCATCCAAAGGCGAGCGAGCAAAATGCGGCGCAGTTCCCCGTTCGAAAGGCTCAAAAGCTTGACTTTAAGCACCGATTCCGGCAGATTCGCCATGGCGAGCGCCTCGTCGAGCTTTCCCGGATTCGTCGGCGGGAACGGATTATCTTCGACGTAATGCTCCGTGTGCAAAAAGAATTTCGGTTTCAAAAGCAAATCGCGCACGCGCGGGGCATCTTCATCTCGCAAGCTAATAAAACGTTTCTGCCAAAACGGAGCCAAAGCGCGCTGAATCCGTCGCTGGAGTTCAGTGGAAGACAAAGCGACATTCGGATGATTTTCTGCAAACTCTCGAAGCAAACGGGATTTTCCACTGCCCACCGGGCCGATCATCTGAATTCTTGAATATTTCTCAAAGAGCGATTCCAACGTTTTATACGACATGGCTCTAAGATAGCTTTTTTGTATCTTTTAAGCGTTATGAAACGCTTTTTCTTTTTAGTTCTGTTAGGTGCTGTTTCCATTCATGCTCAGGCAACCGATCCCTGGGCAATGTTTGACGAAATGCAACAAAGAATGGCCGCGATGATGGGCGGTCAGCAATCCAGTCCAGGCCAAATGCAGACAAGAGGTCCTTGGGATGTACAAGTCAATAAAAATCCCGTGGAGACCGGCGAAGAATTTTCGTTCCAATTCATCGTCCTTCAAAATCAGATCGAATCCGTCCAAGCGCCACCCCAATTTTCTGTCCAAAATGGATTTGTCCTCAAATCCATAGACTCCTCTGTTGTCAAAGTCGGAACCCGCAGAGGTACGGCTTCCGCAACTCAATACGAATTTAAGCTTATCGCTCCCAAAAAAGCAGGGCGCAAAGCAGCCGGCGTCCTTTCGTGGAAAATCAATAACGCAGAATACGATATTTTCCATTTGACAATGAATGTCCGCAAATCCTACGATGATCCAGCCGTCGATGTTTCGCTCACTCCAAACAAAAAGACTGTCTATGAAGGCGAACAGCTTTCCGTCACCTTAAATATTCATACCTATGAACATTTCCAAGGCGAACTGATGGCAACCAACATGGATCTCGGCAGTGACTTCATCGCCCATCGCGCAGACCTTTCCAATGTTAAGTTGATGCCATTAGAAGACAATCCAAGAGAAGCTTCTAGCAGCGATAAATTCGCCTGGATTTCTCCTCTTAAAACGGGTCAAGTTTCAATTCCTCCCTTCCAGTTCAAATACAAAAAAATCGGCAAACCAAAAGTCGTAGAAAAAAAATCCAATAAAATAGGCGTTTCCGTCAGTTTCTCCAGCATCCAGCAGGAACCGGAAGAAGCCGAAGCCAAAACCGCCCCGCTGAAGATTACGGTTCTTCCGCTACCGGCGCAGAACAAGCCCAAAGACTTCACCGGCATGGTCGGCAATTACAATTTCAAAGCTTCTTTCGACAAGGATTCTTTGACCCTCGGCGACGCGCTCACGCTCTCCATTCAAATTTCAGGCGACGGCAAACCGGGAACGATTACCGACCCGAAGCTCCCCGACTTCTCGGACTTCCGCTCTGTTCCCCCGGAAAACGACATCAAAAAGAAAGTCACCGGCGGAAAAGTCATCACCACCAAGAACATTCGCATTTTCCTTTACCCGAAAAAGAAGGGGGAATTCGAAATTCCTGCGATTTCTTACAACTGGTTCAACCCCGCTAAAAAGAAGTACGAAACCAAAACCGAAGGCCCGTGGAAAATTGTCGTCGAAAAGGGCGAAGGTTCTGCGGCCCCATACATCCCGAGCACGCCGACATACACGCCAGCCGCCAAGGAAGAAATCGAAGACCTGGGCCGCGACATTCGCTACATGCACTCCGTCCACGAAGTTCCCCCGCAAGAAGCTCCGCTGTACAAGTCGCCGCTCTTCTGGATTCTTCTGTTGATTCCAATTCCGTTGTATGCAATCTTCTGCGCCTTCATCCGTTCGCACCGAAAAAATTCAAGCAACACGGCTCTTGTACGCAAGGCAAAGGCGAAGAAGAATTTAAAGCAGTACACGTCCGCAGCGAAAACAGCATTGCAAAAGGATGACGGCAAAGCCTTCTACGCCGCCCTTGAAAATGGTCTTGTCGGTTACCTTTCGGATCTTTCGAACCGTGAATTCCGCGGTATGACCAAAGACCTGGTGAAGCTGAATTTGACCGAGCTCGGCGTGAGCGAAGAAAACATTCAAAAGGTTATGAAGTGGCAAGAAGATTGCGCCTTCGCAAGATTCGCCCCGGTCACCGCATCCGCAGAAGAACGTTCCAAGGCGCTCCTCGAATTTGAAACTCTCTGCGACGCACTGGAGGTTTTAAAATGAAAAAGCTACTTTTGATTTTTTCCCTTTTGACGTCTTCCCTTTTTGCCGAAAGTTGCAAAACGCTCTTTACAGGCGCCGCCGCATACAAGGCAGGCGACTTTACCTCGGCGGCGGAAGCTTGGCAGAACTGCGTCGACAACGGCTATCAGAACGGTGACCTCTATTATAATTTAGGCAATGCTTATTTCCGCGAAAATCGCCTGGGGCTCGCCATTTTGAACTATGAAAAGGCGCTTCGTTTTGATCCGACGAATGACGATTACGAATACAATCTCAAATTCGCCCGCAGCATGACGAAGGATAAAGTCGAAGAATCCGAAGACATGGAAAATCCGATTCTGAACTTCGCCTTTGAAGCGCACCACGTCCTTTCCGAAAAGCAACAGTTCATCGGCATCCTGATTCTCGTCTGGGTCATCTTCTTCCTTTGCATTGTACGTGTGCTTTCTGCAAATCCAAAGGTCAAGACAGCCCTCGCCGCAAGCATCTTCCCCATCGCCTTGATTCTTGGCATTTTAGCCTGCAGCGTCGGCTACAAGGTTTACAAAGAAAATACATATTCCTTGGGAGTCGTGATTGCGGAAACCGCCGACATCACCAGCGGCCCGAGCGATAAGGATCAAACCTTGAACATGCTTTCCGAAGGCACCGAAATCGAAGTGCTAAGCGTGAAAGACGGATGGGTCCACGTTCGACTCGGCGAAAAAATAAACGGATTCGCCAAGATTAGCGAAGTCGGCATTGTGAAGTAAAACCGTTAACGATTTCGATTTAAGAAGTGATGCCCCGCATCACTTCTTCTTTTTGCGCGGTCCCGGCATAAACGGACTCACGGTTCCGTCCGAACTTTGAAAAACGACAGCAGCCGATTCCTGACGTACCACCACAGAATCGCCTTCTGCAAGACCCGCGAGTATCTGCACATTGACGCCATCATTTAAGCCTGTTTTCACCGGACGGAATGCGGCCTTGCCGTTCATATTAATCCAAACGCCTTTCCCGACTAATTTCTGGGTCGAAGAAGAACGCTTTTTGGAAACGCCACCGCCCATCGGGCCGCCCTGCATTCCCGGCGGAGGTCCAAAGTCGTCACCGTCGGAAGCTTTTCTTTTGGGTTTTTCCGGACGCGGCATTTTACGCATATCCATCATCGGAGTTCCCGCGGCCGGTGTAAACTGGATCGCGGCCACCGGAACGCTTAAAGCGTTTTCCACTTCTTCCGTCACAATCGTGCAAGTTGCCGTCATGCCCGGGAGCAGTTTCAAATCCGAATTGTCTGCCGAAATCACCACCGTATAAGTCACCACGTTCGAAGTCACCGTCGGATTCAAACGGACCGATTCCACTTTGCCGCTGAACGTTTCATCTTGAAAGGCGTCCACGGTAAAGGTCACCTTCTGACCAGCCTTCACCTGCCCAATGTCCGCTTCATCGACGTCCGCCATCACACGCATCTTGGAAAGATCTTTTGCAAGCACAAAAAGAGTCGGCGCGCTCATCGAAGCGGCGACCGTTTGCCCCACATCCACAGAACGTTCAAGCACAACGCCGTCGATCGGGCTTTTAATGATGCAGTAACTCAAATTCAGCTTTGCCTGCTGCACTTCGCTCTTGCGAGCTTCCCATGAGAACTTTGCCGAGTTCATTTCATATTCTGCATTTTCCAAATCCACAGCGCTTGCACTGTTCGACTCGGCAAGCTTTTTCGTGCGATTGTACACAGAAAGTTTGTGCTCGTAATCGTTCTTTGCACTGGATTCCGCTATCTGCGCCTGGTACAGCGTCGACTGCAACTTGGAACGATCCAGTTCCGCAATCACCTGGCCTTTTTTTACATTGGAATTAAAGTCCACATAGATCTTGCTGATGTCGCCCGAAACCTGCGTACCGACGCTCACCGTATCCATCGGCGAAATCGTACCCGTCGAAGTAATCGTCGTTTGGATCGTGGCAAGCTTTACCTTTTCGCTCATCATCACCCCGGCGCTTTCCGCTTCGGTGGCAAAGAAGAATTTGTGAACGGTAAAAAAGATCGCGCCCAAAATCACGAGGACGATCAAAACCTTCAAAAGCTTTTTCATTGGAACCTCCCCATGTAAAGGTCGAGCAGATTCCGAGCGAGAATGCTCGTGTACTTCGCCTGGGTCAGTGTATTTTTCGCACTTTGCAAATTGTTCTTCTGTTGCAAGAAATCCGTCGAAGAAATCGTGCCGGCAGCTCGCTGTTCCACAGCCACATGGTAAGCTTCCGTTGCACTTTCAAGCCCGGCGATTGCGGCAAGCCAGCTCGCGTCGGCGCTTTCCGCCTGCATATAAAGTTTTTCCAGATTATTTTCCAAGGTTTTTCCCGTTTCACGTTGGGAAACCTTTGCCCGTTCACTTTCCACTTGCGCCAAAAGCACCTTCGCCGTCGTCGTTCCACCGTCTATAATCGGAATGTTAATGCCGAGCGTCAAGCTATGCGTATAACCGTTTTTCATCTGGCGCGCATAGCGGTCCGATTCCCAGGCTTGGAATCCCGTCGAAGCTTCCGCCCCGAGCGTCACCGAAATTGAACTGTTCTTGCCCGCAAGTTCCACGTCTTTTGCGGCAGCCTGCACCTTTAAGCTATCCGAAATAAATCCCGGATAATGCGCCTTCGTTTCCGAAAGCACTTCGTCAAAAGTCGGAAGTTCACCCATGTCCGAAGGCTTCTCGTAATTCACCTCGGGCGCGACAATCCTTAACGAATCCAAACGGGAAATTTCAAGCACCTGACGGAGATTCGTCTTTGCCGCACGTTCCGCCTGCGCCGCCGAAATCTGCTTGACCTTTGCACTCGCGGCGTCGCTCTTCACCAGCGTAAGATCGCTCCGTGTAATGGAACCCGCATCGAACAAACGTTCGTTATAACTCACCAAAGAATCCGAAAGCGCAAGCGCGGAGTCTGCGGTTTCCAGATCTTCCTTCGCAGCGAGCAGGTTCACAAAAGCATTCATCGCGCTTTCTTGCACATTCAACGCGGCGAGTTCCGTACTGTACTTGCTCGCTTCAAGCGAAAGCTGTTTGCTTTCCACGTTAATGCTCGTGGAACCGCCATCCCAGATTGTGTACGATCCGGAAAGTCCCAGGCTAAAACGGTAATGGTCCTGCGACTGTCCATCGAAAGGCGTATCGTAAAGCGTATTCCTTACATACGCAGAAACCGTTGGACGCCCCGATGCCTCCGACGATTTCAAAGAAGCCTCGGAAGCCCGTTCCGAAAGTCTCGCCGTTTCCATGTCAAGGCTCTGTTCACGGGCAAGCTTTACGCAATCTTCCAAAGAAAGCGTTCGCTCCGCAAAGGCTGCACCCACCCAAACGGCGCACAAAAAAAGCATCTCGTATCGTAAGTTCACAATACTACGATGCTTATAAAAAAAAATCGTTGCATACAATGCGAAAAAAAAATCACTCGGCGTCTTCCACCGACTTCATCGCTTCCAACTCCTCCTTTCGACGGCGAACCTTGCGAAGCTGATCGCGTTCTAACGTATCCTTTAAGCGGAAGGCGGCATAAGTGCTCAAGCCTCCAAATACAGGAAGGAAAAACGGGAAAAGGCTTTCCGAAAGTTTGGAATCCTTGCGAATACCCAAAATGGCAAAAAGCGGAGCCAGCGCGAGACCGCAGCGCGTACCGACACGGCCAAAGTAACGGTTGCGGCGTTCTCGACCGCGAATCCCTTCAGCAGGCTGCAAAGCGTCGAGCGTAAAGTGCGCAATGATAAACGAACCGATCGAAGCCGAAGCTCCGCTCAAAAGAACGCGCGCCCACATCGGCATTTTACGAGTCAGCTTGGAAATGCCGAGCGCGTGAATCAAAAATCCGAGCGTTGCAAAGCCGATCAAAATACGTGTAACAGCAGGGCTCTTGAACGTATCGTCAATGCACCAGTTCACAAAATGCTCGCAGTTATTGCTGTATAAATAATAGGAGCGTTCATACAGGCGTTTTTTGGCACGCTCCACCACCGCTTCACCCGTAAACTTGGCATGCGGATGTTCAATCACGCGAAAACCGTGACCGTCGCAAAAACGCTTGATCGAAGTCTTGACAATGCAACCGTAGCGGATAAGGCCCGGAAGACGCACAATGTCCTTGTGCGTGAGCGTGCGGGCCATTCCCGAATAGTGGACGACTCGGCCATTTCCAATGTAAATGCCGTGATGGTTAAACCCCGTCCGTGGGGAAAGCAAGTGCGAACCGACTGGCGGTTCAGGAATCTTGGATTCGTCTATCGTATGGCTCATATATTCAATATATAAGAAAAAAGAGACCCGGTGCGAACATCGGATCTCTTAAAGTGGACGATACTGGATTTGAACCAGTGACCTCTGCCGTGTGAAAGCAGCGCTCTAAACCAACTGAGCTAATCGTCCAAAGCACCGCAAAAATATAAAAGCCTTGACTTTGCGTCAAGGCTCTAATCTCTTTTAGATTGATTTTTACAGATACTTGTCTTCGGCCTTGCCCAAGATATCAAGGAAATCGACCTGATTCTTGGAATCAATCAAGTCCTTGCGGACTTCGGCGTTGGCAAGGATACGGCTCACCGAGGACAAAGCCTTGAGATGCGGACCGACCGTATTGCCCGGGCTCACGATCAAAATGAGCAAATGGACCGGTTCATTGTCCATTGCATCAAAATCGATGCCCTCTTCCACCGTAGCAGCCACCATGCACATACGATCCACATAGTCAATCTTCGCATGCGGCACCGCCAATCCACAACCGATACCTGTAGAGCGAGTCTGTTCACGTTTCCAGACAGCATCAAAGATTTCGTCGCGATGTTCGAGCTTGTAAGAAGCGCAAAGCGTATCCACGAGTTCGTTCAGGATTTCTTCCTTGGTCGAACCCTTGGCATTGATGATCACGCTGTTGTCAGCACATCGTTCAGAAAGACGCATAATTCTTTTGTTTCCTCTTTATCTCTAAAAAGTTTAGTAAAAAAAAGCCACTTGGGTGTATTTGTGAGCGAAAAAGCACTTTTCCTTGAAACTTTGGCTTTTTTGAATAAATTTGGCTATTTTTTGCAAATTTTAGCGATTTTTTGCAAGTTTTTTGTACTGATTCAGGGCATCTTCGACCGAAAGTTGCCCCGGAGCGACCGCTTTACCGATGGAACAGTAGGTGATGTTTGCCCCAAAAAGCAAACTTTTCACTCGGGACTCCTGTCCAGAGGCTCCCATGGCAAAGAGCGAGAACAGTTCAAAGTTCTTCGACTCCTGCTCGATCAGCGGATAAATTTCATCAAAATCGCCGGCGGCGGTACTCATGCAGGCGGTCTTGTAACCGTTTGCGCCGGCGGCCTTTGCCTGTTCAATCCAAGCCTCTAATTCCGAAACGGACGGCACCTTCAAGAAATCATGATGCGAAACAAGAAACTTTGTCCCGGTCGATCTAAGAACCGGCCGCACCTTGGGAAGCAAGGTTTCGAGCTCTTCGACTTCGATGTCCACCACGTTCGGACGGTCGACGTTCGAAAGGATCGCGTTCAAGTAGCGGTCGCGGTCTTGGGCGTGCGCATCCGAGAACATTCCCCCGTCGCGCTTGAGGCGGATCGTGCCTATCTGGAAAGCTTTGGGGTAAAGGTTTCGAACACGCTTCGAAAGAGCGGTCAAATCTTCAAGCGAAGCTCCGCGTTCCAAAAAAAGATCATAGCGAATTTCGAGCGCCGTGCAAAGCGCGGCGGATTTCGCAAGCAGCGTTTCAGGGTCGATAATGCCAGCAAAGAGTTGCATAGACAGAAGATAGAAAAAGAGCTATCTTTGCGTACAAACAAACGATTTCCATGCCCTGAAAAGCCGAGGCAATGCAAATTGCAAAGCCTTCGAGAGAATCCCGTGAGAATCGGGAACGGTCCCGCCGCTGTATGGGAGGACGAAACCGGCAAAGAACCAATGTGCAGAAATGCATGTGAAGGAGCCGGCGTAGAACGATCCCCGAGCCAGAAGAACTGTGGAAACGAACAGATGCGAGAGACATCCATGAACGCACCTCATGCGCGTTTTTTTGCGTGTGCGCTGATTTCGGCGACGCTTGGCATTCCAAGTGTTTTTGCTGCCGATAGTGCGAGCGTTCAAAATCTCGGCACATCTGAAATTTTAAGCGGCTTAAAAGAAGCTCCCTTCACCGAAAGCCCGGACTTTATCACGATTGATTCCAAGGCGTGGGAAGGCAAGAGCCTTTCTGCGGGGGAACTCCTTTCGAAAGAAGCGGGCATTCAGCTGCAAAAGCTCGGCGGCATGGGAAGCTTTGAAACGGTCTCCGTACGCGGCGCTTCCGCAAAGACAGTCCTCATCTGCATCGACGGGATTCCTGTGCAAGATGCGGGTGGCGGAGCGGTTTCGCTCGGCGGCATGGACCTGAACCAATTTGAACGCGTCGAGATATACAAGAATTATGCGCCAGCCAAATTCGGCGGTAACGCGATCGGCGGTGTTATCAACTTTGTATCCAAGCCCGAAGCTTCGAACCGTAACCGTTTGCTTGCAAGCTACGGCAGTCACAACAGCTACGAACTTTCGTATGCGCTCACGCACAAATTGAGCGACCGCTTAAAACTTTCGAGCCAAGCAGGGTTCCGCCACAGCGATAACGACTACGAATATTTGGACCGCAATGACACCAAGTACAACACGGAAGACGATACGGTTCGCACCCGTCAAAACGCCGACTATTCCCAGTTCTCCGGCACGCATTCTTTGCGCTACATGCACAGCGGACATTCCTTTTCGAGCTGGATCGTCACGCATTCAAACGAATGGGGCGGAAATCCAGGCAAGGAAAACAACCAGACTTACGTCGCCGGTTTTGAAAATTCCCTGTTGCAGGCGAAGTACCTATGGGAATCCCCGTACACGGACGCCTGGCGATTGGAAGCAGGGGCTGCGGGCAAAGTCGAAAAGGCCGTTTCGCATTCGTATTTTCCGTTGGACCGTCTGGGTTACACTTATAACGGTTACATGGAATACGGTGCAATCTCGTACACGGCACGTCCGGAACTGCGACTGTTCTTTGAACCGTTCCACTGTCCGTACAAGATTCACGGCGGTTTGCATTTAACAGGCGATTTTGAACGCGTGGAAAACCGCGACAACAATCAGATCGCTTCACGGTACGACTGGCACTTGGAAAAGGCGCAGGGCGACCTTGCAGCGGAATTCGGAATTTCTCCGAACAGCCTTTTGACTTTTGACCTGAATCTTTCGGGACGCGGCGATTACATTCACAGGTCTCGGGGCGTTCTTTTTAACGCGGTGAACCGTGACACGCTTCCGAGTGCGAAAAAAAAGCATTTGTATTGGGCGGCAAGAACTGCGGCCCTTTTCGGAAAAGAAGAATGGCCGGTGCAAGGTTTTGCCTCTGTCGCCCGTTACTTTAGGGCGCCGCAGATGCTTGAGCTTTACGGCGTATACCAAAACGTTCTTTCGAATCCGAATTTGAAAGCGGAAACCGGTTTGAACTGGGAAGTAGGATTCCGTTTTGCAGAAAACCGTTTTAAGAATACGTTGCAGGTTCTGTACTTTGAAACGCGTTCCAAAGACGGCATTACCTGGGTCACAAGCGGAAGCCTTGTCAAGCCTTTGAATATGGACAAAGCTCTCACCCGTGGCGTCGAATTTGAATGGAGCAATCGGACATTCCGATTCTTGGATTTGAGTTTCAAGGGAACCGTGCAAAATCCACGAGACCTTTCCAGCGCCAAGTATTACAACGATAAGTATCTGCCAAACGAACCTGTTTTCAGCGAACATTTGATTTGCACTTGGCACTTGCCGTTCCAAATCGATTTGACCGGCGAACTGCATTACCGCAGTAAAACCTATTGCGACCGCGCGAACAAGGAAAGCGTCGACAGCGAAACCCTTTTGCATGCGAGCGTTTCCAAAACGTTCAAAACCAAAACGCGTTTCACATTTGCGGTAAACAACATCACCGATGAAGACCATCAAAACATTTATGATTCTTACCCGAAGCCCGGGCGAGAATACAAGGCGACCATCATTCAAGATTTTTAACACCCTATAGGAGAAAACAATGCACATCACAAAGGAAAAAATTCTGACAATTCTTGCTGCGAGCGCAGCCTCCTTTGCCCTCATCGGTTGCGGAAGCTCCAGCTCTTCTGCAGAATACGACGACGAAAGTTCGAGCAGCGTCGAAGAATCCAGCAGCTCCCAAGAAAGCTCCAGCTCGGAAGAAACTGTTTCTTACGGCAACAGTGTCGTCGTTCACTTTTCAACCGATTACACGAGTAGCATGCTCACCTATGGCAACGTAAACGATAACTCGTTCGAAGACGCCAGCATTGATCTCGGTAGCGACGCTTTCCTTTTTGCAAACGGCAAGTACGTTTATGCACTCTCCCCGAGCCATGTGACCTTGATCGACGCAAGCAAGCTTTCGGAAGGCTCTGGTGCGATCGTCAAGCAGGCAAGCATTGGCAATTCCGCTTATCCGTATGAAATCGCCTTTACCGATGCTGAAACCGGCTGGATCGTTTTGAACGGTCGTTCTACGATTCTCAAGGTGAACGCGACTTCTCTCGCTATTTTGGACTCCATTGACGTTTCTGCCTTTGCTGCAGAAGGCGCAACCACCGCTAGCGGCGTATCCATTAAGGTCGTCGATGGCAAGCTCGCTGTTTTGTTCGGACGTTTGAACAACTATGTTCCGAACAAACCGGCTCTTCTCGCTCTTTATGACGCTGAAAGCGGTGAACTCCAGGATACCATCTGCTTGAAGGGTTATAACCCGGCCAGCATGAAGACGCACAATGGCAAGCTCGTTGTTTTGACTCAGGGCGCTTACGATGCCGATTACAAACTGCCGGGCGATGAAACCCGTGGCATCGAAATCGTCGATCTTAAAAAGAAGACGAGCGAATTCGTGATGACCGGCAAAGACCTTGGCGCCGGCTCGACTAAACTGGCTCTTGACACCATCCACAACATCGCATATGTCAATATCTACAACTCCTATGGTAACGCTCCGATTGCCGCAGTCGATCTCGCAAAGAAGAGCACAGCCAAGTCTACGGAAATTGCGGATGCCGAAGGCGGCTTTGTGTTCGACGCTGTGAGCGGCAAGCTCTATGTGGGCGACCATGCTTATGGCGCTGCCGCTCTGTATGCTTACAACGGCACCGATTTCACCAAGGTCGTGGAACCGGAAGGCGTTTTCCCGTCTTACAGCATTGCAGTCGCCAACTGGTAATTTGATAAAATGCTGCGCCTGTAAAAGTAAGTCGAGCCTTCGGGTTCGACTTTCTTTTTTGAATTTACAGGATTAAACGTTTTCCCACTTGTCTGTTTGCGCCGACTTTGCTGCGGCCTGCATCATTGCAAGACCTTCGAGAGACGTCTTGATTCCGCAAACATATTTGCTTTTAAAGGTTCCCGTTTTTTGGAACTGCGAAAGGCAATCCGCAATGTCTTCGTAATAGTTTGCAAAGGCTTCGATGAACCCGGCCGGATGCCCCGCCTTAAAGCGGTTGTAACGTGGCTGGTTTGCAATTTTCACTTCACCCGTGCGATCGCACAAGCTCACATGACCGCGCAAGTCACAGGTTTTGAGCGTTTCCGGTTCGAGCTGGAACCATTCCGCACTGCCTTCGCTGCCGTAAACGCGGATGCGCAAACCGTTGCGGTTTCCAAGAGCTGTTTTGCTGAACCAAATCTGGGCGCGAACACCATTCGTGTACTTGGCAAGCGCTCCGACGTTATCCACGATCTGCGGGAAAAGCCCAAAAGTCGATTGATCAGCCACAATGCGCTCCGGACGTTCACCCGTTAAAAAGTAAACCATATTGTGCAAATGACTGCCAAGATCCAGAGAAATTTTCGGAATGACCGTATCCTTTAAACGCCACGCCTGCGGTTTAGGAGGTTCGCCTTGAACGCCCAAACGCATAAAGCCTTCCTGCGGCATTTCGAC
Organism: Hallerella succinigenes; assembly: GCF_002797675.1. NCBI lineage: Bacteria > Pseudomonadati > Fibrobacterota > Fibrobacteria > Fibrobacterales > Fibrobacteraceae > Hallerella > Hallerella succinigenes. The sequence goes on from NZ_PGEX01000001.1 coordinate 1,209,617, forward strand.
TTGCACCTGCTGAATTTTACCCAGCTTACCGTCTTCAATGAACTGCTTGAGTTCGCGGACCATCGGGTAACCTGTATAATTGTACGTGGTGCAAAAGAAGCCTTTGGTTTCTGCAATCACCTTTGCAATTTCTTCGCCCTCTTGAACGCTCGTCGCCAAGGATTTTTCACTGACAACGTGAAAACCTGCGCGCAAAGCATCGACAATAATGTCTTTATGAAAATCCGTCGGAGTAAGGATCACGACCGCGTCGAGCTTTCCCTTTTCCTTCGCTAAAAGATCTTTATAATCCGCATAGGTACGCTCCAAAGAAACGCCCCAAGTCTCTGCCGTTGCACGATTCACCGCATCATGCGTGCTGAATGCGCCGGCGACCAGCTTAAAAAAGCCATCCATCTGACTCGCCGCGCGATGCACTTCGCCAATTGCAGAGTTAATTCCACCACCGATAAAAGCAATCTTGAACATAAAAACTAATATACATTCAAATCGTAATTCTCAACGAGCAATTCATTTCCGTTTGGACTTTCACCAAGTCCGTCATTTTCTCCGTCAGGGTCTGCATTTCTTCGGGAGAAGTGAACTTCATAAAGACGATTCCTGCCTTGTAATAAAGCGGGTCAGTGATCGGCTCGCCTTTTTTGTACCACAGGAATTTTTCAACAATATTCTTTTGAAGTTCAGGAGCAAAGGTCACATCTTGAACCGTACCTTTTTGCGCCGCCATAATGCAGTGACGTAAAAACGGTTTGGGCGGCGTTCCGAGAGACGGCAAAGATTCCGTGCAAGCTTCTCCTGTTTCCGCCTGAATAAGCATTTTCGGGTAATCGACTCCCGTCGCATACTGCACGAATTTGATGTACAAATCTCCCGGCGGACGGCGGCAAATTTCGATGATCACCGGCGTTCCATCCGATTTTTCAATATACTGGATGTGCAAAATTCCATTGACCAGCTTTAGCTCTTTCGCAATGCGCTCGCTGTATTCGCAAAGAAGCTTTTGTCCGTGCACACTTGTGGTCGTCGGGGTATTTGCACCGCTCACCATATACTTGTTCAAAAAATACTGTTCATTGTCCGCAAAGTAGAATGTGATTTTTTGATTTTGCAAGTAAGCGGAAAACCCGTGGTTCGTGCCGACGACAAATTCCTCGACAACGACATAGTCTTTCCGGGTGCGGCTCAAAGCGTTTGCGTATGCGGCACGGGCTTCTTCCGCATTGTCGGCTCGGTGAACGCCTTTACCGCCCGTGAGATCCACCGGTTTTACGATGACAGGAAAAGTGAGCGTTTGAAGCGCGATTTCAAATTCTTTTGCATTGTGAACCGAGAGCGCTTTCGGCGTCGGAATGTTTAATCGCGTAGCGAGGGCGCGGTACCTGTCTTTGTGGTGAATTTCGAGGCTGGTCTCGTAAGAATCATGACCGGGCAAGCCTAATTTTTCGCAAACATAAGCGGTGCTCAGCAAAGCGAAATCGTTGCAGCCGGAGCAGACTCGATCAACGCCTTCGGCTTTCGCAAGGGCGAGCATCTTTTCGTGATCGGAGAAATCTTCAAAAACGTTTTTATCCGCGTAGGCGTGACCTAGTCCATCGCGATTGTTCCCCGTAGTAATCACGTACCAGCCCAATTCGTGTGCAGCTTGGATTAAGGGAATTTCGGCATGACTGCCGCCTAAAAGAAGTATTTTTTTACACATAAAAAATGCTATCAGAAAAACGCATGAATCTTGTCGCAGACAAAATCGAGATCGTCTAATTTTAAGCCGTAGAACATCGGAAGGCGTAGCAAGCGGTTGCTTTCTCGCGTGGTAAATGCATCTACGCCAGAGAATCTTCCAAAACGTTTTCCCGCCGGAGCATTGTGCAGCGGCACGTAATGGAATACCGCCAAGATTTCATGTTTCACCAGATGAGCGATCATCTTCGTGCGCCCTTCAAGATCCGGCATCTTAATGTAGAACATATGCGCGTTATGCTTACATTCTTCCGGAATCTTCGGAAGTTCAATCAAGCCCTTCTTCTGCAATGGTTCCAAACGTTCGTAATACGCATTCCAGCTCGCCATGCGATTATCAAAAATACGCTTCGCCTGTTCCAGTTCCGCATACAAATACGCCGCATTCAGTTCGCTCGGCAAATAGCTCGAACCGAGTTCCACCCAAGTGTACTTATCGACTTCGCCACGGTGGAACTGCACACGGTTCGTTCCCTTTTCACGGATGATTTCCGCACGGTCGGCAAACTTCGAATCACGAATCAAAAGCGCTCCGCCTTCGCCCATGCTGTAATTCTTGGTCTCATGATAGCTGTAACAGCCAAAGTCGCCTAGATTTCCCAAAGCGCGGCCTTTGTAAGTCGCCATCATGCCTTGCGCCGCGTCTTCGACCACAAACAGGTGGTGCTTTTTCGCAATCGCGTTGATTGTATCCATTTCACAGGAAACACCCGCATAATGCACAGGTACAATCGCCCTGGTCTTTGGCGTAATCGCTTCTTCGATCTTTTTTTCGTCAAGGTTCATCGTGTCAGGGCGAATGTCCACAAACACGCACTTCGCACCGCGCATCGCAAAAGCGTCCGCCGTCGAAACGAAAGTGAACGAAGGCATAATCACTTCGTCACCCGGTAAAATATCGCAAAGGAACGCCGCCATTTCAAGCGCATGTGTACAGCTCGTCGTCAGCAGCGCCTTAGAAGTTCCCGTATGTTCCTGTAACCATTTGTGGCACTTTTGATTGAACTGTCCATCGCCACAAATGCGACCACTTTCGACAGCCGCACGTACATACTCAATTTCGGAACCGACAAACGGCGGTTTGTTAAAAGGAATGCGAATGCTCATAAAACCCTCTCCCCTCAATTTAATACAATGAACGGCACCCAGCGCTTATAAAAACGTTCTTGGAAAGCGACCGGTGAAAGAATCGGCTCGTGATCACCCTGCACCACAAAACGCACATCCGGATGCCTACGCGCCAAGTCTGCAATTAGGCGAAGGGTTCCCATCAAACGCACCGTGTACGCGGAATCATTTTCATCCGCAGAGCCTTGATAAGCTCCACCCAGACCTTGTAACGGGAATTTGGTATCGCGTGTCGTCCAAGCGATAAACTGTTTTGCGGAATCCAAAGCGGTAGAATCCGAAAGTACACTGTCGATCTTTGTCGCCATCACGCTATCGGGAAGAGCCTCTTTCGCAAGGCTCAAGTCAAGCTTGGGTGCATTCACCGCGAGCGGTCTTGCATTCGGATTGAACCCGCCGAAATAAGCGTTTTCAAAAATGCGGTAGATGTACTTGTAACGCCACTGCTCCGCACTGTCGCCGCCAAAAAAGAAACTTGTTTTAAAACCTTTCTTCGCCAATTCCTGCGGTAAAAAAGTCGTATCCTTCGCATGCGTCACGGAATCGCGCGTAAATTCAAGCATCAGGTCTTCCCGTTCGGCGGTACGCGTGCGGCTGTACATTCTCGAATGCACCCCAAGCTGTTGTACAACCCCATCAAAAATCCGAAGTTCTTCCGTAAAGCGGGACTCCTCCATCGGAACGCCCCAGCTTTCGACCAGAATCACCACGTTGCTGCGAAGCGTATCCACATAATGGCGCGTGACCGTTACCGAATCCACCACCTTGTACTTTTGCACAAAAGACTCCGGCAAAACTTTACGTTCCACGGGATTCGGCGCAGTACGGCTCAAGTAATCCACCACCGGGAACTGCGCAAGCGGCTGAGATGCATTCCAGTTCAACGCCGCAAGGTGCGCAATCAGCGAAACAAACACAATAAAACTGATTGTCGGAAAGGGAAAACTCGGCACCTTCGCCATCATCGCCACGGCAAGCGAACACGTCAAAAGCGGAATCACGCCATAAACTCCCGTATTCCAATTCTTGAGCGCAAGCAGATTCTGCAAATCGATCCAGGCGACCGCAAGAATCAAAGCGGAAATCGCCACAAGCAGCACAATACGCAACGCACCTTTCGTGCGATCCCTTGCACAGGCAAACAGCAACAGTAGCGCGAATTCGCTAAAGCCAAAAAGACCGCGCACAATATCTTGCCCCTTTTCGAAGGTAATCAAAAAGGGCGTAATCGTAATCAACGCACTTGCAATCAGCGGATAAAGTAACTTCTTCACGGTTTAAATGTAAATTTTGTTTTTATATTCATACCCATGAGCGAGCAAAATAATTTGACTTTACTTTCTTTTGTGCTTCCCTGCTACCGTAGCGAAAATACGATTGAAACCGTCGTAAACGAAATTCGCACTACCGTAAAAAATCGAAACGCAGAATCCAAAGACGGACGCACGTTCGACTACGAAATCGTCTTGGTAAACGATTGCAGCCCGGACGACGTTTGGGGTAAAATCAAGCAGCTCGCATGCGCAGATAAAAAAATCAAGGGCATTTGCCTTGCAAAAAATTTTGGACAGCACAACGCCCTGATGGCAGGCTACGCAGAAGCCACAGGCGATTACGTAATCAGTCTCGATGATGACGGACAGACTCCGGCAAGCGAAAGCTTTAAATTGGTCGATAAACTTGAAGAAGGCTTTGACGTTGTTTACGGCTATTATGAACATTCCGCTCAGCACCTGTTCCGCCGATTCGGAAGCTGGGTCAACAAAAAGATGGCGGAAGCGATCATCGGGCAGCCGAAAACTTTGAAGACGACGAGCTTCTTTATTATGAAGCAATTCATCGCAAAAGAGATTGTGCAGTACCCGAATCCATTCCCGTACATCAGCGGGCTCGTTTTTAGAGCGACCCAAAATTTGGGGAACGTCGCCGTAAGCCATCGCCACCGTTTGCAAGGCGAATCCGGCTATACAATCGCCGGATTGATTGGACTTTGGGTAAACGGTTTTACCGCCTTCTCTGTAAAACCTTTGCGCGCCGCCACGTTCATCGGCATCCTTTGCGCGATCATTGGATTTGCCGCAGGCCTTTTTGTAATCTACGAAAAAATAACGGTCGCAGCTGCGCCGATCGGTTACGCAAGCCTTCTCTCGACACTTTTGTTTGTCGGCGGCATGATCATGTTCCTGCTCGGTCTCATCGGCGAATACGTGGGGCGCGTTTATATTTGCATCAATCAGGCTCCGCAGTACGTGATTCGGGAAAAGGTTTAACATGACAGAAGGGCAGAACAACTGGACAACCGTCATCAAGCCGAAAACGAGTCTGTTGAACGTCGACTTTCACGAACTCTGGCAATACCGCGATTTGTACCGCATGTTCGTCAAGCGCGACATTGTGACGTGGTACAAGCAGACAATCCTTGGACCGCTTTGGTTCTTTATCCAGCCGATTATGACGACGATTATGTTCATGGTTGTTTTCGGCGGGATTGCAAAGATCAGTACCGACGGACTTCCGCAACCGCTGTTCTATTTGGCGGGAATCTGCCTTTGGCAGTATTTTGCCGAAAGCCTGAACCAGACCAGCAAAACGTTCATCGATAACGCGAATGTTTTTGGAAAGGTTTATTTTCCGCGTTTGGTTGTTCCCATGGCGACCGTGACGAGCAATCTGGTGCGCCTTGCGATTCAGATGGGGCTCTTCTTTTTGGTGTTCGCGTATTACATGTTTTTTACCGATGCGCCTGTGCACCCGAACCTGTATTTGCTTTTGACGCCAATTCTGATTTTAATTCTCGCCGCGCTTGCACTCGGATTCGGTGTGCTGTTCAGCAGCCTCACGACCAAATACCGCGACCTTACTTTTTTGCTGACTTTTATTGTGCAACTTTGGATGTACGCAACGCCCGTGATTTACCCGCTCAGCACCATCGAAAATCCCAAGCTCAAATTGCTGATGCAGGCGAATCCGCTCACAAGCATCATGGAAACGTTCAAGTTCGGCATGCTTGGCGTCGGCGAATTCAGCTGGGCCGCACTCGGCTACAGCGCAGGCTTTGCGGCTTTGCTTCTCGCCTTAGGCGTGATTGTCTTCAACCACATTCAGCGCACGTTTATGGACACGGTTTAAAACAATTTTTTCTAGTTATATTACCAATACATGATCGCCATAGAATTCGAGAACATCAGCAAGCAGTACCGCCTGGGGCTCGTGAGCACAGGAACTCTGACCCGCGCCGAGATTACCCGCAAGCCCGACGAGATCGTGGACTTCAACGGATACGAACGCTACCTGGACACCCCCGTAAAACGTTACAGCAACTTAGCAGAAGTTCTCAAAAACAATACCGTCATCGGAAAATTCTTAAATGACGGGAAAACAGCATTGAATGGGCTATATTCCTAGCGCAAAACTACTATTTTGTAGTTGAGGTCAAAATGAACAATAAATCTAAGTTAACACAAATAGCAATTTCTGGATTCAAGTCGTTTGGTTCAGATGAGCTTTCGTTGAATTTGGACCTAAAGGATGTTAACATCATTATTGGTACAAATGGAGCTGGTAAGAGCAGTTTCATATCCTTTTTTGAAATGTTGAACCATATGTCAACCGAAGCACTGCAATTATATATTGGGAAAAATGGCGGGGCAGACAACATTCTTCATTTTGGATCAAAAAAAACGCCAATTATCCAATCATCCTTGACATTTGAAAATCCTAATTTTAAAGATGTATATCAATTTAAATTAGCAAAATCCGTAAAAGATGCTTTGATTTTTTTAGAAGAAAAAATCAAAGTCAATGACAAAGAATTTGAGCTGGATGGAGGTCAGAAAGAAAGCCTTCTATATGCAGATGACCAAAAATACGCAGGCGCCAACGCTCTAAAGGCAATTCTGTCACAATGCCGGACATATCAATTTCATGACACATCGGACCAATCTCATATCAGAAATTCGGCAAGCATAGCCAATAATCGATATTTATTTGCTGATGGCGGAAACCTACCTGCATTTTTATACAGAATCCAACAAAAATACCCTAAGTACTTTGAACGTATTACAAGTAGAATCCGATACGCTGTCCCTCAATTTGGAAAATTCGATTTATTTCCAGATCCGTTAAATATGTCATCCATAAAGCTCAATTGGAAATCTGAAATCGACAACGATTATTTGTTTGGACCAGATCACCTATCGGACGGCTCCATTCGTTTTATAGCCCTCGCAACACTTTTTTTGCAGCCGCCGGAACTCTTGCCTAACATCATCCTTATTGACGAACCCGAGCTAGGTTTGCACCCACAAGTTATTGATTTGCTTGCCTCTATGATAAAAGAGTGCTCTCAATACGCCCAAATTGTGGTAGCAACACAGTCTCCCCGACTTTTGGATAGCTTTACGCCCGATCAAGTAATTGTGGCCGAGACAAACTCTGCCTCAGGATCCTCGATTTTCAAAAGATTGAATGAACAAGATTTGGATGAGTGGTTGGAAAATTACAGTCTTTCCGAAATATGGGAAAAAAATATCATCGGAGGACAACCTTAAATGAAAAAAATATTTATAGTCACCGAAGGTCCGTCCGAAGAACATTTTGCCAAAGCCATACTTGCGCCTCATTTTTTGGATTATGAAAAAATTATAATTCCAATAACAATATTGACCAAAAGGGATAATAGACATGGAATTATGTATAAAGGCGGAATGTGTTCGTATAGCAAAATGCAGAACTCTCTAGAACCTGTATTAAAGCGCGCCTCGAAAAGCGAAGATTCTTATGTTTCAACAATGGTTGATTTCTATGCGCTTCCAACAGACACTCCCGGTTACGCCAATGCGATGAAATATTCTGATGCCTACGATAAAGTCCGTCAATTAGAGAATTCTATTTTACAAAAGGTGGGTCACGAACGTCATTTTAAGCCGTATATACAGTTGCACGAATTTGAAGCTTTATTATTTGCAGACATAGAACAGCTTTCTACAGAATACTTCGACTGCCAAATTGACGAATTACGACAGGCAATCAGTGCACAACCGAATCCAGAACTGATAAACAATAGTTTTGAAACGGCCCCGTCAAAAAGAATTTTAAAAGCCATCCCCGCCTACGACAAAACTGTAGCAGGAATTGAAGTTTTACGCAGAATTGGGTTAAATAAAATCAGAAAAAAATGCAGACACTTCAATGATTGGATTACGCATTTAGAACAGATCTAGTAGTATGTCGACCGCCATTGAATTCGAGAACATCAGCAAGCAGTACCGCCTGGGGCTCGTGAGCACAGGAACGCTCAGCCACGACCTGAACCGTTTTTGGCAAACCAAGATTTTGCACAAGGAAGACCCTTACCTGAAAGTGGGCGAAGTAAACGACCGTACAAGCAAGGGTAAAAGCGATTATGTTTGGGCACTCAAGGATATCAACTTCAAGGTCGAAGAAGGCGACGTTGTTGGCATCATCGGCAGAAACGGCGCAGGGAAAAGTACACTCCTTAAACTTTTAAGCCGAGTGACCGCACCGACCACCGGCACGATCCGCGCCCGAGGCCGCATTGCGAGCCTTTTGGAAGTCGGAACAGGTTTCCACCCGGAAATGACCGGGCGTGAGAACATCTACATGAACGGAGCCATCATGGGAATGACCCGTGCCGAAATCACCCGCAAACTAGACGAGATTGTGGACTTCAGCGGCTGCGAACGTTACCTGGACACTCCCGTAAAACGTTACAGCAGCGGCATGACCGTACGTCTCGGGTTCGCCATCGCGGCACACCTGGAACCCGAAATATTGGTGGTGGACGAAGTGCTTGCCGTGGGCGACGCCGAATTCCAGAAAAAGGCCATCGGCAAGATGCAGGACGTAAGCCGCGGCGAAGGCAGGACCGTACTGTTCGTGAGCCACAACATGGGCGCGGTGAAGAGCTTGTGCAAAACAGGACTATTGCTCGAAAACGGTATAATCAAAGATTACGGTGACGCGGATTCAATCGTCTCAAAATATATCCGTGGCGACAGCGACTCCCCTACCCACAAGGAATGGAAAGACAAAATCGAGTATTCCAAAGACGGATTTGAGCTCCTTGAAATCGGAATCAGGCGCAAAGGCGGCGAATACGGTGAATCCATGCCTATGGACGACGACATGGAACTTATAATTCGCTACCGGCTTACAAAAGATTTTGAGAAAATGTGGCTCACGATGCATTATAAAAATGAGTTCGGGACCACAATCTTTTCTAGTAGTGCCGGAGAACAAGTTCCCAAAGCAAAGGCAAAAGGCGAATATACCCAGATTTGCACCATTCCCAAGAATACACTCAATTGGGGCAACTTTTCCATCACTTTGCTCGCATTCCATGACAACGCGGAATCACTATGCCGAGCACTGGATGTTCTCAGTTTTCCCGTTTCCGCCAAGACCATCAAGATAGGCAACTGGATGGGCGGCCGCGAGCCTGGCGACGTAACGCCAAAGTTCCCGTTTAGCGAAAAGCAAACCGGTTAAGCATTTTCAGAGAAATAAATATGCAAGAAAAGATAACCGTCATAAAGCCCCTTATTCCCGATCTGGATGAATTCATCCCGATGCTTAGGGACATTTGGGACCGTAAGTGGCTTACCAACAACGGCCATTACCACCAGGAACTGGAAAAGGCCCTGGCAGATTATCTTGGCGTACAGTACCTGTCGCTCTTTACGAACGGGACCCTCCCCCTGATTACCGCCCTACAGGCTTTACGCATCAACGGCGAAGTCATCACGACGCCCTACAGCTTTGTCGCCACCACGCATGCCATCTGGTGGAACGGATTAAAGCCCGTATTCGTGGATGTTGAAGAAGAAACTGGACTCATCAACCCCGAAAAAATTGAGGCGGCCATCACCCCGAAAACGTCGGCCATCATGCCGGTGCACGTTTACGGCAATCCATGCAACATGGAGCGTATCCAAGAAATTGCCGACACATACGGCCTTAAGGTTATCTACGACGCAGCTCACGCCTTTGGTGTAAAGGTCAACGGGAAGACCGTTCTCGAAAACGGTGACATGAGTACACTCAGTTTCCACGCCACGAAGGTCTATACAACAATAGAGGGCGGAGCTCTCGTCTGCCACGATGCCGCCACCAAGAAGAGAATCGATTACCTAAAGAACTTCGGATTTGCTGGGGAAACCACCGTAGTTGCCCCCGGAATCAACAGCAAGATGGACGAAGTCCGTGCCGCCTATGGACTCTTGAACCTGAAGCAGGTGGATGCAGCCATCGCAAGCCGCAAGGCAACCGCGCTAAAGTACCGCGAAGCGCTCAAGGATGTTCCCGGCATACGCATGCTACATGACATCGAGGGCGTCCACCACAATTACGCCTATTTCCCGATTTTCGTAAATGAGAAAGAATACGGTATGAGCCGAGACGCCCTCTACGAAAAGCTCAAGGAGCACAACATCTACGGACGCCGCTACTTCTACCCGCTTATCAGCACATTCAGCGCCTATAAAGGCCTTGATTCCGCAAGTCCCGAAAACCTGCCAGTAGCGCATAAATTGGCTGGCCAAGTGATTTGCCTACCAATGTATGCAGGGCTGAAGGAAGAAGATCTCAATAGAGTCATTGAAATTATAAAACGATGAAAACAGACGAAAAACAGGCAATCGTGATATTTAGTGGCTTCAACATGCGAGCCGTAATTGCCTTTTTGCGCACACTAGAGAAAAATCATTTAGATTTTTACATTATCGCCATTTCTCAAAACGACCCCATTTTTAAATCCAAATACAGTTCCAACGTCGTTTCTATACGAGAAAAAATTTCTTTAGATTTGGCCGACATTTCCAAATCTCTTTCTAAGGTAAGAAACATTACTCATGCGGACGAATTGTTTATAGCGCCCTCAACAGAAGCTCTAAATCGTTTTCTACAAAAAAATAGACCCTATTTTGAAGAACTGGGTTGCATAATTCCCCTAGTGCCGAATGACGTTTATAATATTATTTCCGACAAAAAAGCTTTCCGAGATTTGTGTGATGCAAACGGCATCCTAATCCCCAAAGAAGTTGATTTTGACAAAACAAATATTCCTTTTGTTATAAAGCCAAAATATTACGAGACAACAGAAATTCTTTCAGCCCCCATTATTGTTGATTCAGAAGATGTTTTCAATTCCATAGTTTTCAATGGCTATGATTATTTTTGTGAAGAATTTGTAAAGGGCAATTCGTATTATATACTATACTATTTTTCGAAAAATCAAAAAATCTATAAACTTTTTCAAGAGAATATTGCCCAGCAGCCCTTTGGGAAATCTGTTATCGCGGCGGAAATATCAAGTGCATCTCTAGACGACAGCAAATTTATTGCCATGTTCAAGAAACTGAATTTCCAAGGCCTTGTAATGGTTGAGGTTCGTAAAAAAAACAATCAACTTTTCATGATAGAAGCGAACCCCCGTTTTTGGGGCCCCAGCCAACTGTTTGTTGACTACGGGCAAAACTTCTTCGATTATTTTCTAGAAGATTATGGATTTGCAGTAGAACATTCATCATCAATAAACAAAAATGCACGCTATTATTGGAGTGGGGGACTTTCGTATAATACCATATGGCACAACAAAAGTTCGTTCCTTCCTGAAACATTTGAACCATACGACATATACAAAAGAGACGATACAAGAGAAATTTATAAACAGGAATTGATTGACCGACTGAAATCTAGCTACAACGCCATCAGCAAGCATTCACAATACCAGATTCTACCGCGAAGCCTATCAAGATGCTTTGCTCAAGAGACGCTAAACACAAAATCACGAGCCGAGCAACAACGTTTTGACTATATCACTCAAAAGGTTTCGTTAAAGGGCAAATCCTTAATTGATATCGGGGCTAATACAGGATTTTTTTCTTTCAACGCCATTGAAGCCGGAGCAAAGCATGTTACCTCTTACGAAGGAAACACCGCCCATGCGGAATTTATGTCTGCAGCAACAAAATTACTCGAACTATGCAGCCAAATGGAAGTGAAAAACGAGTATTATAATTTCAATGACACAAGAAAATATGACATCTGTTTTCTGCTAAACGTCATCCATCACCTCGGCGATGATTATGGCGACAAATCGTTAAGTATAGAAAAGGCTAAAGAATTCATGATTCAGCAACTTAACAAAATGTCTTCTATTTGCCAAACCATCGTATTCCAACTAGGATTCAATTGGAAAGGAAATAGGGAAACCTGCCTTTTCGACAATGGCACTAAGCAAGAAATGATTGACTTTATAAAAAACGGAACAAAAGGATTTTGGGATATCAAGCATATCGGGGTCGCAGAAAAACAAGACAAATCAATCATATACAAAGATTTATCCCCCCAAAACATCCAAAGAACAGACGAAATGGGCGAATTCCTGAATAGACCCATATTTATTATGGAATCAGCCCTCTTTGAAAGCAAATGCTAAAAAAAATTCTTTCAAACATCAAAATGAAAAAAATTATAATCATCAACACTTACACTTATTGTGGAGGACCGTTAGTTCTCTCTGAACTATGCAGGTGTCTAACCAAGCTAGGTTATGATGCTCGTTTATTTTTACTACACTCTTTTCCGACTAGCGAAAAGGATTTGCTTATTTTTTCAAAAAGAGAGCATTTTATAGTCAACATAAAACTAGCCATAGCAATATTCCTAAACCGACTTTTTCCAACTCTCGGTTTCAACAAGAAATTTTTCCCCGAATATTTCAGAGCTCCGCATTTAAAAGGGTGTAAATTACAAATAAGCCCTTTCTTTTCAAACAAAAAAACTATAGTATTATATCCAGAAATAGTTTACGGGAACCCGCTTAAAGCAAAGAATGTTGTTAGATGGTTGTTATACTTCAATCGCTATCCACAAGAAAAATCTGCCTACAATAAAAAAGATTTATTTATTTGTTTTCGAGATATATTCAACGATTACACGTTAAATCCATCTGCGAGAAAAGTCAAAATCAATTATTTTGACAACAATTTATATAAACAGTCAAATTTTTCCAAACATGCCGGAAACTGTTATTTTATCCGAAAGGGCAGAAACCGAAAGGATTTACCTTCAAACTTTGACGGTCCAATTCTTGACGATTTGTCAGAAGAAGAAAAAGTTAAAATATTGAACGAGTGTGAATTCTGTTATAGTTACGATACGCAAACATTTTATTCTTCCATAGCAGCAATCTGTGGATGCAAATCCATTGTTGTTCCAGAACCAGGAAAAAACAAAAAAGATTACCGCCGAGCAGACGAAAATACATATGGGGTCGCTTTTGGCGACAGCATTGAAGAGATTAATTGGGCTGAATCAACAAAAAAAGATTTGATTAACAGTTTAAATTATGAAGAATCAAACAAGAAAAACGCACTACTATTCATAACATACATTAATGATTATTTCGGAAAATAGCATGCCCATCCCCAAGGTTTCTGTCATAGTCCCCAACTACAATCACGCGCCTTATCTTCGGCAGCATCTTGATTCCATATCCATTCAATTTTTTCAAGATTAGCGTTCCATGTTTTCCCGTTCGGGAATATTTTACATATTTTCAAACAAAAAGCATTAATTTTCCCGTTCGGGAATATTATATTTATGGCATGGACATTCAAAATACAGAAGATTTATCCAAAGCCATAAAAGGACGCCGTAAAAGCCTCAAACTGACACAAGCGGAATGTGCCACATTTTGCGGCGTCGGGCTACGATTTTTCTCAGAGCTTGAAAACGGCAAGCAGTCACTACACTTGGGCAAAGTGATGCAAGTCCTACAGATGCTAGGCCTCAAAATGCAGATTATCGGAAACGAGGAAAGCAAATGAAACTTTCTGTATATCTAGGAGAAAAACTGGCCGGATATCTAGAGTCCACCGCAGAAAAAGGTGTTGTCTTTTTTTACGACACAGCCTATATCAAAGCAGGGCAACCGCCCATATCATTATCACTCCCTTTAAGCAATGCTGAATTTTCACAAAAAGATTGCCTCCCCTTTTTTGAAGGACTATTGCCTGAAGGCGATGTAAAAAAGAGAATCTCGGATTACCTGCATATATCCGAAACCAGCACATTCAAACTTCTCAAAGAACTGGGCGGAGAATGCGCCGGCATGGTTTCCATTTTGCCAGAGGGAGAAAGCAATAAAGCCAAAAGTGCGTATGCATTTTCACGGGACAACTACGAACCTCTGTCCGAAAAAAAACTTGCCGAATATATTCAGAACATAAACACCCGTCCTTTGCTCAAGATCAAGGAGAAGCTCCGCCTCTCCCTTGCCGGAGCGCAAGAAAAACTCCCTCTCGCTTATATAAATGGTAAATACTATTTGCCAAAAAATGGAGCCCCATCTACCCATATTCTCAAGCCAACTGGAAGCGGAAAACTATCCAACCTTGCTGCAAACGAATACATCTGCACCAAGCTTGCCAAATACAGCGGACTTCCAACATCCAAGACAGAACTTAAGCAAATTGGCTATACAGAGTTCCTTTTAATAGAGCGCTACGACCGCATTTCCGAGAACAACCAAATTTCAAGGATCCACCAAGAAGACATTTGCCAAGCACTCGGGATCCTAAGCGACCGCAAATACCAGAACGACGGCGGTCCAAGCATCGCAGACATCTATAACCTTCTCAAAGAGAAAACGACAATTCCCCTAATCGAAACGCGTAATTTTCTCCGCTATATCATATTCAACCTGATCATAGGAAACTGCGACGCCCATGGCAAAAACTACTCCCTACTATTCCAGGGAAATACCATCCAGCTAGCCCCCATTTACGACACAGTCAGCACAATCATTTACCCGGATTTGACCCGCAAGCTATCAATGAAGGTCGGCAAGCACTACGAATTCAAAAAAATTAACAGCGAAGACTTTGTGTTGCTTGCCGGCCAGCTCAACCTAAAGCCCAAAACAATCCTAGATTGTTATTTTGAGACTATCGAAAAAATCGAGAAAAACTTTGACAAAGTCAAGAATGATTCAGCTTTGATAGGACATGAGAAAACTATTGAAATCATTGAAAAAAACATTTTGAGAATAGACTAAAAAACATGCCTCTCGTTTCCGTCATAGTCCCTAACTACAATCACGCGCCTTATCTTCGGCAGCGTCTTGATTCCATATTCAATCAAACTTTCCAAGATTTTGAAGTCATCATTCTTGACGATTGCAGTACGGATAACAGCAAAGAAATCATTGAAGAATATCGCAATCGTCCACAAGTAAGTCACGTCGTTTACAACGAAACAAATAGCGGTTCGCCATTCAAACAATGGGCTAAGGGATTTGACTTAGCCCAAGGCGAATACATCTGGATTGCTGAAAGCGACGATTGGGCAGAATTGAATTTTTTGGAAGAAACTGTACAAAGAATAAAAAAAAATGACGTCAATCTTGTTTTTACAAATTCCTTTATAGTCACGCCAGAAAAACAGACAATAGACATAAACATTCAAGAGGACAGAGTTTTTAATGGCAAATGGCTTCTTCGTAAAAAAATGATATTTCAAAATTTCATTTTAAATGCAAGCGCTGTTTTGTTCAAAAAAGAAACACTCAAATTCATACCCAAAACATATCAATCCTTTAAATCCAGCGGAGACTGGTTATTTTGGATAGAATTTTGCCTAATGGGCAATATTTTTTATTGTGCAAAATGTCTCAACTATAATAACCGACATGGAGCGAACACGACTGCACAATGGGGCAAAGCAATGTCCTCAGGGCAAGCGGCCATTGAAGATTGTGCTATTTATCATTATTTAAAAATCAACGATAGCGTTCCTTTTTTTCATCAGCATACAATCCCATTAAGTCATATCGAATGGGCTGACGCAAATAAATCTAGATTTGACTCTGCAAATTGCTATAAATCCGTGCGAGACCATTGGAGAAAAGAATTGTTTTCCATAAATTATTCTTTAATCGTTCGAGCTGCAGGAGTACAACTTTATAAGTTACTCAAGTTTCTGCAAATTATAAGGAACTAAATATTCCTTTTCATTATTTCGACCATCTTATCAACTGTTTTTTTCCAAGAAAACATCTTTGCTCGTTCCAGGCCCTTACGACTATTTTCTTTCCGCAGTTCTTTATTGAAGTAGTATTTTTCATATGCTTCAATATGTTGTTCATCGCTATCCCAATCAATCATGATGCTGGCATCACCAACAACCTCGGGCAGGGAAGAATTGTTGCTTGTGATTACGGGGCAACCACATTGCATTGCTTCTAATGGGGGTAAGCCAAATCCTTCATATTGACTTGTATAGACAAACCATTCCGCATTGCTATAAAGAGCAGGCAGGTCTTCATCATCTATATAGCCAGCCTGAACAACATATTTCGAATCCCAGGCGACCCCGTTTTTCTGCAATTCTTTTATGAATGAATCCCAATGACCACCACCCATAACCCACACTAAATCCTCTATATGATTTTTTTGAACAAAAGTCATGAAGCAGCGAACCGCTCGCACCAAATTTTTTCGAGGTTCAAGAGTGCAAAGAGAAAAAACATACCTTTTTTTAAAAGGGATTTGATACTTTTCTCTAATATGTTTAAGAATTTCACAGTCTGAGATTTGTTTAAAATTATTATTTGCAGCCAAATACAATACACTAGATCGAGATTCTGTCAAATACGGAAATATTGTTTCCATATCTTTTTTTGTATGATTAGAGATATAAAAAATTTTGTCCGTTCGTTTGACGGAAGAAATTATATCCCTAAGAAAATTCGCCCATTCTGTAGATGTGTAACAGTTTAGATTAACAAAAGGAATTGCATCATAAAAAATTATATAGTTCCTCAATCCAGTGTTTTGCCTCACAAATGGAGGTACCTTATATACTGGAGAGAAAAATACCTCGGCGTTTTTGACATTTTCATTATTTGATCGAATCTTAATTACTTTTCTAAAAAAACCTTGAACTCCTATAATCCCTGCCGCAGAAATTTTTTTTAGTAAAAAATTTCTAGGATACTTTTCATAAACCAACCAAAATTTATTTAAAATTTTCGCAAGGCTATTGAAAAAAACATTCGACTGATTGTGCACAAAAGGTACATTTTGATAAATCTCTTTTTTTAAACGCAGTTCTTCAGAATACTTTTCTGGAGACACATAAAGACATACATCCACATCCGAACGTTTCAGCAATTCTCTTAATATATTTGAAGCTACAAAAAAAATTCCACTCCTAGAATCATTTTTTCGAAATCCATTTGTTAAAACAGTAGCATCAAAAATCATTTTTAACGATTGCTTCATATTGATCCTTTTTACAACAAGCCTTCTCGTGAATTTATAGACAAAATTATCGAATCAACAGTTCTCTTCCACGAAAACCATTTGGCTCGTTCAAGTCCTTTCTGCCCATTTTCTTTTCTTAATGATTCATTAAAGTAATATTGCTCGTATGCAACCATATGCTGTTCATCGTTATCCCAATCGATCATTATACCTGCATCACCTACAACTTCAGGCAACGATGAATTATTGCTGACAATCACCGGGCACCCACATTTCATAGCTTCTAACGGAGACAATCCAAATCCTTCGTATTGACTTGTGTAAACGAACCATTCCGCATTACTATACAAAACAGGAAGTTCTTCGTCCGCAACATAACCAATCCACTTGACATACTTCGAATACAAAGATTTCACTTCTTCATCTTCGACCAACTTTTTTTCAAAGTCATGCCAAGAAGGTCCCCCCAAAACAAAAATCAT
This sequence comes from Hallerella succinigenes, assembly GCF_002797675.1. Lineage (NCBI taxonomy): Bacteria > Pseudomonadati > Fibrobacterota > Fibrobacteria > Fibrobacterales > Fibrobacteraceae > Hallerella > Hallerella succinigenes. Next base: position 1,227,255 of record NZ_PGEX01000001.1, read on the forward strand.
ATCAGTGATCGAATTCTTTTCAGAAAATTTGATAAAAGATCTTATTGCCCTTATAAGATTTTTTCTAGGTTCAAGCGTACACAAACTAAAAACAAATTTTTTGTCAGAAGGAATTCCATACTTTGCTTTAACCGACGCAATTAGCATTTGATCTAGCTTAGGGCAAAACGACTCTTTAGCCCCTAAATAGACTGTTTGGAAATGATCGGGGGCAATATTAGGAAAAATGTTACAAAAATCTCTTTTCGTCGAATTAGAAACGGTGAAGTAGAAAACATCTTTATTTAAAAAATAACAAACCCATTTATTATTTAACTGATTCTTATATTCGTGTAACTTAAATGGAATCGCATCATGTAAAACGACAAACCTTCTAATTTCATTTTTCCGCAAATGTTTTGAGGAGTCTGCAGTTGGAGAAAAATAAACGATATTTTTTAATTCTCTCAGCTCTTCCGGCCAAGCAAATAAAAATCTCGAATAAATTTTTTCGTAACCATTATCAATGATCAGCTCAAGTAGAGAAAACATTTTCCTGATCAATGCCATTGAAAAAATTTTTTTCTTTATCAATCTAATATGAAAGAGAATAGAAAAAACCTGATTGGAAAGCCAACTCCCCTTATCTAAAATTTTGCAGTTTCGAGACGCAATTTTTTTTAATCCAGCTAATTTCGACGGACACGCGGTGAGATAAACGTTCACATCATTTTTCAGTGTCATCTCATTTAAAATGTTTTTTGCAACAAAATAAATTCCTGTTCGAGAGCTAGAATCGACAGATCCATCCACAAGAATTGTCGCATCAAACAAGATGTTTAATTTTTCTTTTGCCATCTCACCTATCACCTATTAAACAATTTCTTCTTCAGCGAAAACAGACTCGCCGCAACAAGCCCCACAAAAGCACCATACTTTTTAGAAAATTCCACTCGAATTCTAAAGTACTCACGCTGATAATCATTGAACCAGTTTCCATCAAAATGATGAATACAATAAGTCTTTGACGTGATTCGAAGTTTCCCCGTCCGATTATCTTTGGGAGAAAAATATTCCGCCGGCAACACTTTAACACCGTGAAAAATCATCAACGCATTTTTTATAACAACCGGTATCGCAATCGATGGATTATTTAAGTCCGATACATTGAATCTTCGGTTTTCATACCAATCCAAAGATTTTTTTACCCACGCTAGATTCGGTTCTGCACCCATCACTGCAGCTTCTATCACATTCTTATGAGATTCCCGTCCAAGAAAACTATCTTGAGCAAGAATATCATCAAAAGACTTTAGGACTTCTACATCGCAATCCAAATAAATGCCGCCATAGTTGTAAAGAGCAAACAACCGTACATAATCTGCAGCAAAGGCCCATTTTCTTTCTGCTAATGCAGATTCTACCCACGGGCACAAACATTCTTGAATTTTTTTTCGATCCCATAACACAAAGTTATAGTCCAGCAAATGATTCCGCCAAGACTTCATGCATTTTTGCACAAGTTCCGGATAAGGCTCCCCGCTCAACCAGCAATAATGTATCACTTTTGGGATTGCCATTTTTTCACCTGGAATAAAGAAAGCCCTTTTTGTTTGCAACGGGACAATGTGTCCTGAAAACTATTATACTTCAAATTCACAAACACCGCATAAATCGTAGAAAGCAACGTTCCCACATTTTCACCAAACAATTTGCAAAATTTAATTCGAGCATTTACATGCTTCCGCTGTGCCATAGAATACCACGAGCCATTAAAATGATGCACAGAATATGTTTCCGCAGTAGCTTCCACAATCTGCGTTCTTGTATTCTTGGGCGAAAAATAATGCATCGGAAGTAAATCTCGCAAAGCGCCTTCTTGATTTAAGACACTTGCCATGATATGCGGAAGAACGGTCGTATCAAAAGCGCCGTTCGCCATAATAAAATTTTTACCTGCGTAATAATCTAAGCATTTTTTTATTAAGGGATGATGAATTTCTGCGCCAAAAGTCGCAGCCTCGATGATATGACTAGAATCAATCCTATCCGGCGTATGCTCCTTCCCAAAAAAGTATGGTCTATCCAGTAAATCATCGAATGATTTCAAAACTTCCACATCGCTGTCTAAATAAATTCCGCCATGATTATAAAGTGCATAAAGACGGATGTAGTCTGCCGCAAAAGCCCATTTCTTTACAGAACAAGCCTGCTCCACCCAAGGCACAGAATGCACATCAAAATGATTCATATCCCACAGTATTAATTCATAATCCGGAAGTTTTTCTTTCCAGCTCTGAATACAACGCTGAACCAATTCCGGATACGGATCATTGCTTAGCCAACAGTAGTGTACAATCTTAGGGATAGACATATCGATAAAAATATATATTTCTCCCATGCCTATTAAAAAAGCTTTGGCATTTTCTGCCATCATCAACCTCTTCTTCCTAGTTCTTTGCCTTATCTTTGGGGATCTCAAGTTCGGAGCCATCGACGACTATTTTATGGCAACCAGGCTTACAGGCGCATTCGGTACCGAATACAACCCGCACCTGATTTTTGTCAACGCCATTTACGGATATGCGCTTTTGCCTCTTTATCACCTTTTCCCTAAAATCGGGTGGTACTACATCGGCGAAATGACAGCCGTCTTTATCTCGTTCTTTACCATTGGCTATGTCCTTTTGCGCAAAATGGGAGCAAACTGGGGAACGCTTTTAGCCACGCTATTTACAGCCCTCTTCGCCAGCGACTTTTACCTGGTCGTACAGTTCACGCAATGCGCTTCCATTTTAAGCGCAGCAGGCATGCTTTTATTCGCCTACGAAATTTGCGAAGTCAGCAAAAAAGAAAACGCTTCCAAATTCACAAAAGCATTCCCTTTCACGATAGCATTGTTCCTTATGCTCTGGGGATCTATGATGCGTTGGCAAGCGTTCCTGATGGGCATGCCTTTTTTTTGCCTCAGCCTTTTGTTCATGCTGAAGGAATGCTGGAATGCAAAATGGCTCACCATCACTTGCCTTGCCATTTTATTCGCCAGTACTTTTTCCATGCACGCTTTTGACAGGCATATTTATGAAGCCCCGGAATACAAGGAATTTAACGAATTTCAAGGTCCACGAGTCGCATTTGGTGACAAAAATAATTACAATCAAAACGCAGTATACGAAGATCTCGAAGAACGCGGTTTAAGCGGTAAAGATTACCACATGCTCACCACTTGGACCTTCTATGATACCGAAGCATTCTCCGCAGACAGCCTCAGACCTTATTCTGCAACAATTCAACCCTACAAAGATCAAATCCAACATTCACAAATACCTCGCAATTTAGTCAGCGCTTTATCCCATTCTCTGCAAGCGCCTCTATTTTGGACATGGTTTATTTTCTGCCTAGTTCTCTATTTTACCAATCGATCCAAATTTATTTATCTCGTCGCTAGTTTAACTTTAATTCTTAGTCTAATAGCTTACTTACAATTCGCCGGACGTTTGGTCTACCGAGTCGAAAATGGATTTTGGCTCTACGCAGCCGTCCTCGCCATTCCTTTAGCAAGAGATTTAAAATTGAAGCTGTCTCCAAAAATCACAGTCATTGCACTCACATGCATTGCGATCATAAATGTTTATCTCTATGCAACAGAAGGAGAAATGGTTCGTGACCCCAACTCCGGCAATTTACGCACGCTTGCTGTAGACGACTCTACGAACTACTCGCAAGTTTTTGAATTCATGAATAAGAATTCAGATAAAATGTTTTTGCTCAGCATGAAATCTTTTATGCGCTTCAGCCATCACAAAAATCCGCCCTATTTAGCAGAGCCTATCGGTAGCTACCGTAATTCAGTTTCTTTTGGATATTGGACTCCTTATTTACCGGAAGTTAAAGAAGCACTAAAAGATTATGGAATAGTCAATCCAATCAAAGATGTTGTCAAAGAAAACGTCATCGTTCTAGACAATTCTACTTTAAGCGACTACCTACAACATCACTATTACGACAGCGTCGCTGTAGATACCTTAAAAACATTTGGAGAAATGACTTTCTCTAAATATCGGTTGGTTTCTAACGTCGCAAGCACTCAACATTAATGCAAGAACCTACGTGAAGTTGCAACAGGCTTATGTTTCTGAAGCAGTAGCTATTGGAACTTGGTCTGTTATTGGTTATAAGGGCCCTGGCGACAATACGAACGCTACTGGTGCTACCGGTGGTGCATCGTCTAAAACGAATAATTTCAGCTACAAGGATACAACCGGATATGCCAACAACACTGCAGCTTTGGATGCAACGGGAAAGGTCGGTTTTACTGCCCACAACGAAGCTAAATTGAACGATTGTACTCAGGGCGACCATTGGACCATTACGGTTAAATCAGGATCAGCTGCTGGTGAGGCAACCTTCATTCCGAGTACTCTTAATCAAGACTGCTTACAGCTCACTCCGAACTGGAATCAGATCGGCAAGTAATAGCTAGCAGAGTTTAGGATAAAAAAGAGCTCTCTTTGGAGAGCTCTTTTTTATTGTGTTTTATTAGGCGATTACTTGCCGATTTTGTCGAAAGTCGGAGTAAGGGCTACGCAGCCTGGACTATTAGCAGAGGCATTAAAAGTGACATCCGCTTGTGAGCCGGTATTCACAGAAACCTTAACAATCCAATGCGAATTTGTGGTCGCGTTAGTTGCTTTTGCCTGTGTCATGACGGTTCCCGCAACGCATTCGTTGAGAGTCACCTTATTATCAGCGGCCCAGCCAACAACATTTTGAGCGTTCTGAGATGCACTTCCAGAATGAGCGATTGCAGCACCATAGTAGAAGTTGGTCGTTTCGCCGCCATTCGGAGCGATGTAGCCAATCATATCCCAACCACCAATCTGGTTGTTTTCGCTGAAGTAAGCCTGCTGCAACTTCACGTAGGTTGCGTTCGATTTCGTCTTGTTTTTGTTGAAACAACAATCGCATGTCGCATTTTCATATTGCTATATAATATAAATTTTATTATATTTTGTAGCAGTATGATAAAGATGCTGGAAAATGCCCAAAAGCTGCTTGAATTTGCCCCAAAAGTTGGCGGAGTTTTTTCTCTTTCTGAGTTAAGTTCGCTTTTTGATATGGCGAGCCAACAAATGCTTTGGATTAAGATTAGGCAATTTGAAGATGCCGGTTTACTAAAACGTTATTCACGCGGCATCTATGTCACACAAAATTTTGACCGCATGATTCTTTCGGCGAAGGTCAGAACAGAATCATACGTATCTTTCGGCTCAGCCTTGGCTTTCTACAAACTTATTGGCACGGAAAGCCCGTTTCTAGTGAGCTGCGTTGTTTATTCGAGGGCCAGTGAGTATAAGGGCGATGTGAATCTCTCATATTCCCAAATATCAAAGAACTTGTATTTCGGGACGACCATTCTCGAGAATGGAGTGCGAATTGCAGATGCAGAAAAAGCTGTGCTTGACACGCTCTATTTTTACCAGCACAAGAAAAGATTTTACTTTAACATTTTTCAAGACATTCATTTTTCCGCATTGTCAAAAGAAAAAGTGGATTCGTATTTGGAGCGTTACGCCAATCCAAAGTTCAAGGCATTTGTAAGGAATACAGTTTATGGAAATGTTTAAAAGCACCGAAGCCCTTTTGTCGTGGATTGTCGACTTTTTTGCTCAAAAGTTTGGAAATTCCGCAATTCTTAAAGGCGGCATGTCGTTAAGGTTGATGCACAGTCCTCGATACACAAACGATGTCGACTATATCTTTGTCCCCTTCGATTCTAAAAAGGATGTAAAAGCCCTTGTCGGAGAAGCCCTTGCTCAAGTTGAAGGATTGTCATTCAATACAACAATGAACTCGAAAGCTTTGCGTATAATCATAGATTATGCGGGACAACAAGCGCAAATAGAGATTAACGTTGAAAAGAAATGCCCGTCTATACCAATGTCATCGACGTTGTTGAGCACTCCATATGGCTATCCAGCCCGTATAATCCGTGTAATGGAGCCCGGAGCCGCGTTCGCACACAAGATCGCAGCATGGAACGAGCGAGAACTGATGCGCGATCTGTACGATGTCTATCAGTACGAGTCGTTGTGCAAGGCTATGCCGCGAATGGATGTTTTACTCGTGCGCTTGAAGAAGGCTCGTTCGTATAGGAACGTAGTCGCGGCCAAAAATTTGGACGGACTTGTCGACAAATTGAGAATTTGCGCAGAAAACTTGACGGAAGAATCCTTTGGTGAACTCGTGCCGTTGTTGGAACCCAATGAATTGGCCGGCTTATCTTTCAGAATTAGACCGTCAATTCTCGCGCTTTGCGACAAGATGGAAAAATTGGTTTAGGCCCCCTGAATCGATAGATTTCAAAAACTAAAAAATTTTAGGTCTCTGAAATTCATAAATCCGTTATCAGGCTTGTCCCAACCCTTTTCCCCGTCGTAAATGACTTGACGGGACTTCAAGCCCCCCTCAATTACTTTATCCAGGTAATTTAAATTCTTTACAAAATCACTATTGAATGCCGTCGCCGACTTTATCTCATATGCAGAAAGGCCTCCCTCATCAAGCAGCAGATCGATTTCGTGCTGCGACTTGTCCCTATAAAAATACGCAGGAGGTTCAAGCCCCTTGTTGTAGAAATTTTTTACAAACTCCATTATAACCAGATTTTCAAAAAGTGCACCCCGCAAGGGTGAGTTCGACACGTCGTTTTCGCTCTTCAATCCGAGCAAATAGCAGGCTAGGCCCACATCGCAGAAATAAAGCTTTGGACTCTTGACAAGCCGTTTCCCTATATTCCTGTAGAAGGGCGGCAAAAGGTAGACTATATAGGACGTTTCAAGTACGCTCAACCATCCCTGAATCGTCTTTACGGAAACACCCACTTCCGAAGCTAGGCTACTTGCGATAAATTCACTGCCAACCCGTGTTGCGCAAAGCCTAACGAATTTTCTGAACAGGTCCATATCCTTGATATTAATTATCTGCCGAACGTCTCGTTGTATATAGGTGCTAAAATAGCTGTCATAGACGGCGGAGACTGGGCGATTCTTGCCCCATATGGCGGGGTAAAAACCTTTATGAAGCAGTTCGTTCGTGCCGTGATTTACACCGATTTCTTTTAGGGATAGAGGCAACAACCGCAAAAAGGCTACACGCCCCGCGAGAGACTGGCTTATGTTTTCCATCATCAGCCAATTGCTGCTTCCTGAAATGACGTATCGCCTCGAATCATCTTCATCGGCAACAATTTGGAGTGCGGAAAAAATTTCGGGCAGCCGATGGACCTCGTCGATCACAAGTCCTTTACCATACTTCCTGAGAAAACCCTTGATATCCTGTTTTACAATATCGCGACTTTCCTCATCTTCCAGATTCATGTATTCGTATCCTGGAAATACCATTTTGCAAAGGGTTGTTTTCCCAGACTGGCGAGGTCCGGTCACGGACACGATTGGAAAATTGCGGTTGTACTCTATCAATTTTTCGCGAATTTCTCTTTGAAACATATATTTTTTTGTCCAGATTTTAAGTTGAACTTCAAATTTGTCCAAAATATAGAAAATTTGAAGTTTTTGACATTATGTCATCCGGACTCATCCTACGTGAAGTTGCAGGATGCTTATGTGGCTGAAAGCGGAATCTATGTTGGTAACTGGACAACGATTGGTTACAATATGCCCGGTAGCAACAATTTCACGTATGCGCAGGGTCAAACGACTGCTCAGACGGTCGCATTGGCCGGTCTGAGCGCTCAAACTGGTTGGACTGCAACCAATAAAGCTAAATTGAATGACTGCGCCGCAAATTCTGTATGGCAGATTACTATTGCAGAAGCAGACAACGGAAATGCATCGAAGGGATCTCCCATTGCTTATAACGCAACGACTCCGGCTGCAGGTAATAACGCCGGCGATTGCGCTGCTCTTACTCCAAACTTTACCAAAATCGGCCAGTAATAAGGCAAAATGTGCTTAAGGAGCCTTCCCATACGGGAAGGCTCCTTTTGAATATTTATGTCAACTAGCTATTACTTGCCAATCTTTTCGAAGTTCGGAGCCAACGCCAAGCATGTTGCCTGATTAAGAACCGTCGCCGTGAATTCAGCGTCACCAGCAGAATTAGTGTTTTCTTTTACCTTAACCTGCCAGTTGATCGCAGGATTGCAATCATTCAACTTTGCTAGATTCTTTGCATTCCATCCAATAATATCGCTGGCTCCCAGAGCAACAGTATTGTTTGCGAAAGTTTGAGATTCTGTATATTCCAAATTGGTTGTGTGGGATTTGCCGCCACCCGTGAGATCACTCTTGACATCTTCATCACCCGGGCCCTTGTAGCCAATGACACCCCAGTCACCGATAGCAACAGATTCGGAAATGTAAGCCTATTGCAACTTCACGTAAGCGGAAACAAAAATACAGCCACGCTATATTTATTTCGCAATTTTTATTATTTTTATTATTGCGAAATAACGAAATAGGCTTCCTAATGAAGTTAATCCAAAGAATCGAATACATAAATCGCTTGTTGTCTGTCGTCGGTACTCCAGACATCAAGGTTATTACGGGTATTCGCCGTAGTGGCAAGTCCAAACTAATGGACATGTTTATGGAGCGTTTAAAAAAAGAGAACCGTAAAGCAAACGTAATTCATGTGAATTTCAACGATCCTAAATCAGAGCCTTTAGCAGAATACCATGCGCTTTATGATTTTGTTCAAAAAAAATACAAACAAAATGTTCCGAATTTCGTTTTCATTGACGAAGTTCAGATGTGCAAAGGTTTTGAAAAAGCAATTAATGGCTTGCATGCAACAGAAAAATTTGACATATACATAACAGGATCAAATGCATTTCTTTTAAGCAGCGATCTTTCCACGTTATTCACCGGTCGAACCTTTGCTATAGAAATGTTCCCCTTCTCCTTCGTTGAGTTTATGCGGTATTATGAATTAACAGATATTCAGGGTGCACTTGACCGATATTTGAAGGGCGGCGGCATGGCCGGTTCCTACGTGTACAACAATTCAACGGATAAATATAAGTACATCAAGGACGTATTTGATACGCTTGTCTTAAGAGATATCGTAAAAAAATACAATATTCGGAATAAGGTTTTATTGGAACGGCTATGCGACTTTCTTTCTGACAATATATCCAATATAACATCCCTAAGAAGCATTTCAGATGCTTTGACTAGTAGCAAAGTTCCCGTTAATGACAAAACGATCGGTTCGTATGCGGGTTATCTGTGTAACGCGTTTGCATTCTATAAAGTTCGCAAGTACGACATTCGTGGGAAAAAGTACCTTGCGTCACAAGACAAGTATTATCTGGGAGATCATTCTTTTAAGTACGCTCGGCTTGGAACAAAAAATATGGACTATGGCAGGGCGTATGAAAACATAGTCGCCATAGAACTTCTTCGACGTGGTTATGAGATTTATGCAGGATTTCTTTATAAAAAGGAAATAGACTTTGTGGCCTTGAAAAAAGATGAAAAAATCTACATACAGGTTTCGGATGATATTAGCACAGAAAGTACTTTTGATCGTGAGGTATCGCCTCTTTTGAAAATCCACGACGCATATCCTAAAATGGTTATAGCCAGGACAAAACATGAACCTTATCAATACGAAGGTATTCGTATCGTGGATTTGGCGGAATGGTTGTCCAATCGTTCGATTCAATAGTCTTTAAAAGAGTCTCTTCCGGCTTGTATTTTATCATATAAATGAAAAAAGAGTCATCATCATCAGCTTTTAAAACAGAAAAGAGCTCTCCGTAGGAGAACTCTTTTTTGCAATTGTCTTTTGCTAGACGATTACTTACCGATGTTAGCAAAGGTCGGAGTCAAAGCCTGGCAACCTGCAGTCTTAGCTTCAGCTTTGAATGTCAAATCGGTGTTCGTAGAGTTCGGAGTAACGCTAACAGTCCAGTTTGCTCCAGAAAGGTTTACATTACCAGCAGTGACACTAGCCACAGCTGCGCATTCGTTCAATGCCTTCGGGTTTGCAGCCTGCCATGCAACCGTTGCACTGGAAACATTCGAGCTGTTTTTAAGACCAATTTCACCGATACCGTAGTAGAAGTTCGTCGTTGCGCCATCATTCGGAGCCGTGTAACCGATAAGCGTCCAACCGCCAACAGTAGAGGCTTCAGAATAGTAAGCCTGCTGCAACTTCACGTAAGTTTGAAGTGAAAATGTCGCGACAATATCAAGCTGAGAGGAATACAATCGTCATCAAACCATAGAGAATCCTATGCTTCGCCTTGAGCGAATTCATCCAATGATTTGGTATGTACCACAGGAAATTTAATTTGTCTCAATTCTGAGAAATGAGCATCGTCCGTCACAATGTAGTCCGCTTGGCAGGCAAATGCGCAGTCAACAAACTTATTGTCATCGGGATCTTTTTTGATTAGGTTTAGTTTGAAGAATGGGTCTTTGCGGATGACATTTTCTGAAAACTCAAGAACTTTAACGAACAAACTTGCGACTGCCGGAGACGCCCGCATTCCCAAAATTTCTTCATATTCATGCATAATTTCGTTGGACAAACACAGTACGTATTCCTCGTTCAAAAATTTTTCATAAAGGAAGTGATACTTGCTATGCCTCCCCAACATTTGCAAGATTGCGTTCGTGTCGATAACAATTTTTTTCCTGCTATCCACGATACGGAGTCCGCAGGTGTTCGGATTGCAATTCATCTAGACGGATTTGGTCCAAAGTGCCGTCCGTCCACAGGTGGTCGAGTTCCTTTTCCAACCGTTGGGCATAGAAATCCCTTAGCGTCTTCATCAAGGCGCAAAGTTCCTCTTCGCTGGACACATTCGCGAAGGATTTCAAGACCAGCATTTGTGCCGGGTTGATTTCTGTCAGTGTCATATCAACGGCCATATACATCCTCAGCAAGAATATACATTTTTTTTCAAAGAAAATGCAATTGCATTACACAAACACCACAACAAATCAATAATTCCCCCGTATACTACGTGAAGATGCAGGACGCGTATGTTGCAGAAAGCGGGACGTATGTCGGCAACTGGACGATGATTGGCTACAACATGCCGCAGAGCAACAACTTCAACTATACGGGAGCAATTCAAACCAATACGCTGGCTTTGGCTGGTCTTCAGGCAACCGAAGGCTGGAGTGCAACCAACAAAGCAAAGCTCAACGATTGCGCAGCCAATTCTAAGTGGAGCATTCAAGTCGAAGAAGCACAAACGGCAAATGCAGCCAAGGGATCTCCGATTTCCTATACGGCAGATACTCCGGCAGCTACAAATAGCTCCACGTCCGACTGTAGCCAGCTTACCCCGAACTTCACCTTTATCGGACAATAACCAAAACATTCAGCAAGGTTTCGTCTACAAAGTGTAGGCGGAATCCTTTTTTGTAGGTAATAAGCCCAAAAAAGAAAGAGGCCGTTTATGGTATGGTAAAAGTAAAAAACGACATTGCAAGCAAATCCCAAAGAAATCTAATCTACACTGGAACGATGGTTGCTGCATCTGTAGAGCTGGGCAAGAGACCTACTGTATTTGCCATCAAGGAAAAAGGGGAAAAATTGGCAGGCTTTCAATTTCGATGGGTTCGGTTTCCTGGAATCCCAAGTCAAGCCAAACTCCCATAACCAAAAGATGGACGGATTTGAAAGATTTCTTTGAAAACGATTAGGAATAGGCATCCCCATCTAGATGCTTTTTACACGATTACAAAAGTGTCGCTAGATCAAAATACATCTGTCGTGTCCTGAGAGGCTCTTCTTCTGGAATGCTGTTGCATATTTTTTCTTGATAAACGTCTCTGAATAGAAAAGAGAAATCGTTGTGATTGTTGGAATAAAAATGCAGAACATCCTCTCTATTGTAGGCGTCAACAACGATAAATCGGCATCCAGTTTTGTTGTGGTCGCTTAAAAACCAGGCCTTTATAAAGTCAATGATTTGCGATCCGAGTTTCTGATTCCTGTATTTTACGTTAACTCCAAGACGTCCGATTAAAACGGCGGGATAGTTTCTGCCTTGTTTGATCCAAGGAATGAGCTTTACCAGTCTACGCTTGGCGTTGTTTGGAAGTTCGGTAACCCGAATTGCGGAATTCGATAGAGTGAATGCTGCCGCAATATCGTTGTCCGTTGCCGATAAGAAACAATACGAACGTCCTAAAAGTTGGGCATCGTAGTTAAATGCATCCTCTCGAAAGAAATCGTTCAAATCTTTGTCGCCACAATCAAAACCAGAAACTCTTTCGGCAAGTTCCTTGTTATAACGACGAAAACGGAAGTCATTTTCTAAAATCAAATGAGACCGGCCTCTTTGAGAATCGCGTCAGCCTTTCGTATTTGTTCCGAAAAATTTTGACGACCTCGTACTTTAGTCGCACGTTCAGCGGCCAACGCAAACGCCAAGGCTTCTTGCCCCTTTAAAGTCGGAATAGGTCTAATTTCAAGTGCCATACCTACAATATAGAATTGATGAAATTAAAATACAAGCACAAAAGGTTGATTTACGCCATATCTGGACTCATCCTACGTGAAGTTGCAGGACGCGTATGTATCGGAATCCAATATGATTGGTGGTTGGAAAAAAATTGGATATGTCATGAATGCAACAACCAACTTTACATATGGGGGTGATACTGAGGACGGAACTGTTGCTGTCACCGACGGAAAAGAAGATGCATGGAACGCGACATCAAAAGTTGCGTTGAATGACTGCGCAATAGGCACAAAGTGGCAGTTGGATGTTGCAGGTGCTACTAATGGAAATAGTGTAACGTATACAGCAACTACACCTAATTGTGGGGAAGCTCTTACTCCGACCTTCAGTAAAATCGGCAAGTAAGGTCTAGTACGCATAACATTTCAAAGGGTCTCCATTTGGAGGCCCTTTTTGCACAATTGTAGCAACATAGTGACAAATGATTATTTCTTTAAAAATTCTTCTCTAATGAGTTCGTAAATATAATCGGGGCTTCGCGCCCGTAGGCCAGTTTCAGGATCGTTCAGAGCTTCAAATACTCTAGATTTATAGACAAATCCAAACGCGGATTCCATATCCATGGAAAAATCGTTCATTAACAATTGAACATTTTTTTCTACAATTCTAGAGACCAACGATTCTGATTGAGCTGTCGTCATTTCTTTACTCTCCGCAAAAAGGAAATCGCCCTTTTCGTCAAGAAACAGTACTGGCTATTCAAATTCTTATACTCAAGTTCCATAGCCAGCTCTTCTAAAGTTCTCAAACCCTCCTCATACAAGTTTAGTAAATAGGCCACGCCGTCATCTGCAATTGGTCCGATAACAATATCGTAATCATGAGTGAAGTTTGTGTACCTGCTACGGTTTTTATAAATAAACTCGGCCCATTCTACACAAACCTTATCAAAGCGCAAAACTCGTAAACCATTTGATTGAAGGACTGTTTCATCGAATTCATATTCTTGGACAACGGGTGCGCCTCCCCAAATGCGGCTTCGAGTTTTGGCGAGTTCACAAGCCTGCTGTCGAATGTCGGTTACATAAAAACCTTTGCCGAAATCTTTGTACAGTTTGGTTTTCTCTAGGTCAATTATAGTGAAATCGCAATTCGTTCCGTGATAAAGAATCATCCGATTGCGCCCCCGTTATTCTTGCAAACGGCAACCAAATCATTTAAGGTATCTTCCACCGGCAGAAGGTGCTCTGTAGAATAAGATTCGTCTAGAAATCGGATACCCTTAAATCGGCACAAGTAATCCGCCGCCCCCTGAAGCGGCAACTGGAATCGCTTAGCAAAAAGGCGAATGCACATGTTTACGTAAGGAATTTTGTACTTGTCCGTCATGTTTAGAATATAGATTATCGTTTTTGAAAAAACAAATATAAGTATGCCGAACAGAGTTCCTTTGCTTCTCTTTTTTTCATCCTACGTGAAGCCGTAACTACTAAAAAAGATTTTTTTCACCCTTGAATAAGCGAAATCTCCGTAAAGAATGACACGACGGACTTTTACAGGTTCATAGACAAGACACCGATTGTCGAGGAATTCCAGAAGATTGTTTTAACCTACACTCAGCCGAAGAAAGATGTCCTCGGAACTTTCTGACGAAGAAATTGCCGGGTTAGAGAAAGCGCTTAATCAGTTTTTTATATCCTACCTCCGCCCTGAATGTTCAGAGCATTCGCCAATTTCATTGGCAGGAGGCTTTATGCTTTTTTATGACACTGCGATACAATATTTAGAAAAAGAAAAAGAAAACCTGGCTCCACAAACACAGCGGACTTATTTCTGGAATCTAAAAAAAATCCAACATTTTGCTCCAAATCTCGACTGTACAGCCATCGATGAAGATTTAATTCGGAAAATCCGATCCCATTTACAAGATGTTGGCAACAAGCCGGCAACGATTAGCAAAGCCTTGTCGGTCCTGCGAATCTTTGTAAACAAGATGATCGTGGACAAATTGATTTCTGAAAACCCTTTCGAGCGAATCAAGATTGGACGAGTCTATTCGCATCGGGGATTCTTGACAATCCGTGAACTCAAAAGCTTGTACCTGAATTTCAGCGACAGGCAAAGTGTATTAACACCAAATGAGCGCAATATTATGCGAATTTTTTTGTTTAGCTGTTTTACGGGGCTTCGCTACACAGATTTGAAGACATTGGATGCTTCTGAAATTTTTGACTGGAAAATTCGCAAGCAGACACACAAAACAGGCGAACCCGTTTACATACCGATTCCCATCCAAGCTCGGTTATTGATGCCGGAAAAAATTAAGGCCGGACTCGTATTTCAAGTTCCTGACAACTGCACATTTAACAGAACTCTTCGTAAAGCGGCGAAAAAGCTTGGCTATTACAAACATATTCACTGTCATTTGGCTCGACATACTTTTGCGACTACATGCATCACACTCGGCATTCCGCTACCGGCGACAAGTAAACTCTTAGGGCATCGAAATCTGGACACCACGCTGATTTATGCAAAATTCGTGGACACATTTTTGGATAAAGAAATGCGAAAGTTCAATCAATTAAAATGATATTTGAAAAAAGAGTTCTCCATAGGAGAACTCTTTTTTCATCGTTAACTCTGCGAGTTGATTAGTTACCAATATTTTCGAAGTTAGGTGTGAGCGGCTTGCAGTTTGTTTGGTCGCTATACACCTTAGCATACGTAATGCCGTCGGTCTTGCCGGTAACGTTCATCGTCCAAGTGGAGTTAGCAGCGCAATCGTTAAGAGCGACTCTTGCGGTAGCAATCCATCCACCAGCCATTGTTGCTCCAGCAGTTGTTAACGCGACAGAAGCGCCACCAGCTGGAGTGGAAGAATAGGTGAAGTTTGTAGAAGAGAAGCTTGTCGTTGAGGCCTTAGTTCCCGGAGCTGTATAGCCGATAAGTTCCCAACCGCCAAGTTGATTAGATTCGGCAGCGTATGCATCCTGCAACTTCACGTAGGTTTACGCCTTCTTCCATGAAATCTAAAATTGACTAATTTAATACTGAATATTATATTAGTCGAAAAGTCAGTATTACACAAGAGGTTTTATGGATTATTTTAAGCGGACGCTCGAAAACGCGATCAGAAGGCTGGCCACATCCTTCCCGGTGGTCATGGTTACCGGTCCACGGCAGGTGGGCAAGACCACCTTGTTACGCAACTGCGACCCGAACAGGCGCTACGTATCGCTGGATCGCCTGGAACTGAGGGCGCTTGCCCAAGAAAACCCGGATCTTTTTCTCCAGCGTTTTCCACCCCCTGTATTCATTGACGAGGTGCATCATGCACCCCAGTTACTCCCTTATATCAAGGCGGTCGTAGACGAATCGCATGAGCGCGGCGCATTTTGGCTGAGTGGTTCCCAACAGTTTCGCCTGATGAAGGGCGTTTCCGAAAGCCTTGCCGGGCGTGTCGGCGTATTGCAACTGCAAGGTTTTTCGTTGAACGAAACCGCTGGCGCCCCCGATATAGAAAAGTTCGTACCGACTACGGAATGGATAGAAAAACGCGCTTCAGTAGTCGATGGCATGGAATACGGGAGCATATTCCACCGTATATGGCGTGGAAATTACCCTGCCCTTTATGAAAATCCGCTGATGGACTGGGAAGACTTCTATAGTTCCTACGTCCAGACCTATGTAGAACGGGATGTCCGCGAATTGATAAACATCGGCGACGAACTCGCTTTCACCAAGTTTATCTCCGCCATCGCTTCCAGGACGGGCCAACTCCTTAACTATTCCGATGTGGCAAAGGACATCGGGAAGAATGTGCCGACCGTACAGCGCTGGTTGTCGCTGTTAATTGCTTCGGGGCTTGTCTACTTGCTATACCCGTACGCACAAAGTATCGGAAACCGCATGACAAAGATGCCCAAGGTCTATTTTCTCGACACGGGCCTTGCCTGCTATTTGACACGGTGGACTTCGCCGGAAGTGCTTGAATCCGGTGCCAAGAGCGGGGAAATGCTGGAAACCTTCGTCGTTTCGGAACTTTTGAAAACCTACTGGCACAACGGTCGTCAACCGAACTTTAGCTTCTACCGGGACAAGGAAAAAAGGGAAATTGACCTGATTGTCGAGGATGCCGGGAAATTATGCCCGGTCGAAATAAAGCAAACGTCAAACCCGACACGAAGGGACATTCGCCACTTTGACATTCTTGAAGAAAATGGAATGGACGTCGGTTGTGGAGCCGTAATTTGCCTCGCAAAAACGCATTTGCCGTTAACGGATAAGGTCAATATATTGCCGTTAGCCTACTTGTAGAAAATCAGTCTATTACAGGCGATTTCAATCGTAAACCTACGTGAAGTTGCAACAGGCTTATATTTCTGAAGCTGTTGCTATCGGTAATTGGAGCGTTATTGGCTATAAGGGTCCGGGTGATAATGTTAACGCTACCGGAAATGGAGCCGCAACTTCTTCCACAAACAACTTCACCTATACTGACGCATCCGGCTGGGCCGACAATACAATCGCCCTTGCTACTGGAGCGATCGGTTTTTCTGCGTCTAACAAGGCTAAGTTGAATGATTGCGAGTCCGCAGCGAATTGGACGATTGATATTGCCGCGGGATCAGCTGCTGGTGAGGCAACCTTCACTCCGAGTACTCTTGATCAAACCTGCTTACAGCTCACTCCGAACTGGAATCAGATCGGCAAGTAATAGCTAGCAAAGTTTAGGATAAAAAAAGAGCCCTCTTTGGAGAGCTCTTTTTTATTGTGTTTTATTAGGCGATTACTTGCCGATTTTGTCGAAAGTCGGAGTAAGGGCTACGCAGCCAGTAGCACCAGCGCTAGCTGCAAACGAAATATCCGCAGAAGTTGTACCGGAAGCCTTGCTCAAAGTCACAGTCCAGTTCACAGCGCTTGAGCATTCGTTCAGAGCAACTTTGTTCTTTGCATTCCAGCCAACCTTGCCTGTAGAAAGGGCATCGGAACTCTGAGCGCCAATGGGAAGTTCTATACCGTATTCGAAATTCGTTGTAGTTCCGTTGTTCGGAGCCTGGTACCCGATCAACTGCCAACCTCCAGCCATATTGCTTTCGCTGAAGTAAGCCTGTTGCAACTTCACGTAGGTTCCAGCAGCCGGGCCGACTTCGGAAGCCTTAGACTTCGCGATCATGCCGAAGAGCTTAGGAACTGCGACAGCAGCGAGAATACCGATGATGACCACGACGACCATCAATTCAATAAGAGTAAAACCTTGTTTCTTCATAATTGAACTCCTTGTTTTAAAGGTTTTGTTGCTTTTGATCAACACGGATAATATATACGTTTTGTTTTAAAGAAGCAATAGTTTTGTCATCATCTTGTCATTTTTTAGTCACGCAAATGCAAAAACTTGCGAATTTCTTTAAAAATCGGCCATTTTAGCATTCCAAATTGGACTAAACTTTCATTTACAAGATCGAGAAATCGGCGAAATTTTGGGATTAAAAAGTCCAAAATTACGTTTATATGACAACATTTTCTGATTTTATCCCATAAATGGAGCCTTTCAATTGTCATGAAAACGTCATGTTGGCACGCAAAAGGCCCTTTCAAGAGAAAGAGCCTTTTCGGTTAATTTATTCACATTCTAAAGAGTTTTCAACTCTTCTTTCGAAAGATGAATTCGGGCCGCAATTTCATCTAACGGGACTCCACTCGCTTTGAGAAGTTTCGCAACATGTCGCTTTTCTTCTTGAAGGCGAGACTTTTCCGCTTGGACGCGGGTATTTTCTTCCTGTAGGCGAGACTTTTCCGCTTGGATGCGGGCGTTTTCTTCCTGTAGGCAAGACTTTTCCGCTTGAACGCGGGCATTTTCTTCTTGAATGCGAGCAGCTTCCTCTTGCATGCGGGTATTTTCTTCCTGTAGGCGAGACTTTTCCTTTTGGAGGCGAACGTCTTTTTCCTGCAAACGTGCGGATTCTTCCTGCAAACGTACGGACTCTTCCTGCAAACGTGCAGACTCTTTTTCGCGGTAGCTCTGTATCGCGTACGCATCCCACTTGGCTTTCTGTGCAGCGTCAATCATCTTCTGTTCCTCTTTACTGAATTTAGCTAATTCAGCGGTGCGGAACAAGAGCTCGAAAGAGGAGCCTGTATACTTCGAAGGCATCTTCCGAAGTTCCTTAATATGACAGAGAGCGTACAAGCATTTATCCAGATCTGTTTCAAGCTCTTCAAGCTTCTTTCTGAATTTCGGAAGTTCCACAAACACAAAGTTCAGCGTCTGTGAAATTCTCGCGCCATCCTTTTCCCGAAGCATCGCTTTTCGGAGATACTTGTCCTGTTCGTCAAATACGCTGAACTCCATAAACATCACCGTGATTACAGGATCTAAACTGTAGCTGTAACCGCGTCCTCGCTCCCCTTGCGAAACGACCGTCTGGGAAGCATAATAGATCGCACGGTTCACGATATTTTCTTGCGGAGCAATCTGCACTTCGATAATAAATTTTCGCTTTTTCGTGTCTACGCAGTGCAGGTCAAATATCGTCGTGCGGTTTTCGTTCGATCCTTCATTATGTTCCTTGTCGCGGGACTGTACGTCTTCAATCGGTTCGTCGATTTCGCCTTCGAGCAGCGCATTCAAAAGTTCAATCAGGCACACCTTATTTTGCGTATCGGGATTGAACGCCTTTTTAAAGGTCAGATCCAGCAGCAGGTCCGCATAAACGCCCGAGCCCCTGTAATCCTCGTAATTATCTGGAACATTCGTCGTCTTCATCTTTCTTCATCAACGGGAACGCCCCCGCAAAGCAGGCGAAGATTTCCCCACCTGTATTTAAAGACGCTCGAGAAGGCGATTCGTCTACTTAAAAAATGAAAAACTAAATTTTCCCTATGCAAGCGATTATCTTCGATCTGGACAACACACTCTATCCTTACACACCTTGCGACAACGCTGGCCGTGATGCGGTTTACTCTTACCTCTATCCGATTTGCCAAATACCGCGCAATGAGTTCGTAAAACTCTACGTTGAATGCGACATGGAAACAAAACGTTTGAATCCGCTGACCGCGGCGGGCCACAACCGCATTCTCTTTTACCATCACATGTGCGAAGTGCTGAACTTGCCAGGCGAGATTTACGACATCCCCATGTACAACGCCTACTGGGACGCCTACCTGAACGCGATGCAAATTTTTCCGGGTGCGTTTGAACTTTTGCAAAAGCTCAAAGCGAAAAAAATTCCTCTCGGTATCTGCTCCGATTTAACATTGCACATTCAGATTCGCAAACTTCAAAAACTTGGACTTGTGGGAATCTTCGACAAGATTACCGTGAGCGAAGAAGTAGGCGCAGACAAACCTGCCGCCATCATGTTCACAAGCATTGCGCAAAAGCTTGGCGCAGACCCCAAAGACTGTGTCATGATTGGGGATAATTACAAGCGCGATATTCTAGGAGCGAAATCCGTCGGGATGCAAACGATTCTCTATGGCAAAAAACACGAAGGTACGGCCTCCGCGCAAAATTTTACTGAACTCGCTCAAATGTTATAATCTGTTTGCTTCGCCCGCAATGGCATTCCGCTGTGTCATAACGAGCCGATGGCGTGGTTATCGCAAGGACTCGTCTACTGTCATTGCAAGGAACGAAGTGACGCGGCAATCATCTGATCGCCGGGACGACAATGACGGACTTGCCGCCAGCCTTCACATGTACGGTATAAGTGTATTCTTTCACGGCGCTGCCGTTGCTGTTCGTCGCAAGAACTTTAACCGTATGCGTCCCCGGTTTTGCAGGCACACGAGCCATCCGCACCTGATGTGGCAAGAAGAGCGCGACGCGCAAATCAGCCTGTTCCAGCTGGCCTGCGGCCACATCCGTTCCAATACTTGTCACCAGGTTCAAAAAGACGTTATCCGTTTCCATCGCCTTCTTTGCCTGCTGTGCGGCAATCGTGCGAGTAATGACGCGAACCGCGGTGCGGCCGAGCGTTGTTGCACGTTCCTGCTTCAAATTCTTCACAAGCTGCTGTGTGTTGTCTACATAGACTTCCGGCTTGTACGGCAAGCGCTTATCATCAATCCGAACTTCAAAGCCTTCTACAACGTGCGGCACATCCTTGCGTTCCGGAATTGCAATCGTCACCGAAAACGTCGTTCCACCGTGAGAGCCGACCGCTGTTGCCGGGAACGGAATCGTCAGTCCATCGACCTTGCCTGTTTGCGGATTCTTGCCCATTACATTCAAAACGCCACCGCGTACATAGGTTCCCGAAAGCATCCATTCACCGAGAATGGCGCTGTGGCCTGCATAACCGATAATTACGATTTCACCGTTACCCGTTTCTGCCGTCATCGGCACAATCATCGGGGCTTTCCCGTTCGCAAGTCCAATACTCTTTAGATCGTCGGCACGCCCTTCTTTTTCAAGCGTGTTCTTGATAAAGGCTTTCGCTTCTTCCGGAATCGGCATGCCTTCTTCTGCATAAGCCTTTGCCGTTTTGTAATAAGCAATCGCAGCGTTATCCCTTTCGCCTTCCATTTCATAAACAAGGCCGATCAGATAACGGAGATATCCGGCATCATTTGTTTTGTCGTTATCCTTCTGGTAAAGAGCCTGCAAGGCAATGTCCGAAGCTCTCGCTTCCACCAGGGCGCCGTCGATATCTTTCATCGCCAAATAGTTGACGATATTCATTTCGTAAAGCGCTAAAATTTCAAACGGGCGCGCGCGATACGGACGCACATTATCATTCGTAATCACCGAAGCCGCTTCATTCGTTACGGACTTCGTGTAGAGATCTTCATAAACCTGCTTCGCCTTTTCAAATTCCGCGGCACTCTTTTTGTAGTCGCCGTTGTAATGGTATAGCGTCGCTAAGTCAAAGTGATAAAGGAACAAGGTATTGTCGCCATAAAGATCCTCTTTTTCTCCCTGTACTTTGCTGATTGCCCCCGGGAAGCCATCCTTTTTGAGAGGTTCCAAAAGAGCTTCATATCGCACCATCGATTTATTGGAGCAGGCGATAAAAAGAAAGGAGCAAAGAACAAGCAAAAAAAACCGGATCTTCATGGTAACAGTTCCTAACTTCAGATTACATCTTCACCGAGGAGCGGCTCATGTACTTCTTGATTTTCTTATCGCCAATCCAGACGGTCTTGTGGGTCTGAATGTCGACAAGCTGAAGGTCGATCTGGTAGAACACGACCTGTTCGCCGCCTTCCTGGTCCACGATGGAATTGAGGCTACCGGTGAGCATCAGGTCTGCACCGATTTCCTGACCGGCTTCCTTACGGGTTTCTTCCGTTGCATTTCCAGACTGGGAAGCGAGTTCTGCGCGGAGTTCGCCACGTTCTTCAGCATTCGCAACAAAATCCACCTTGCCGGAGTTGATGAGAGCGCGTTCCATATCCTTGATGAAGGTTTCCACGTTGATGTGTTCGTGGCTCTTGTTGCGGACACTGCCGATGACGACGGTCGGGAGTTCACCGTTCTTCGTGTTCAAAAGCTTATTGTACCATGGACGAGCAATGCAGTCCTGGATCATTTCTTCTGCAACGAGACGGGAGTCTGTATCGTTCCATTTGCCGGAAAGATCGGTCACGGAGTCGGATTCGATACGGGTGACTTTTTTACCGCCGCCGGAGCAAGCGACGAGAGCGGTCATAGCAGCCATGAGCACAAAAAGGCGAAGAATTTTAGACATATTTACCCTTTGTTGAATTGTGAGTTTAGGGGAAAATATAGTAAAGCATTCCTTTTAAAACACAAAATGACGCTTTATCCAAGAAGAAGACAATTCCTAGCGGTTCACTAAAGTTTTTGATTATTTTTCTATATTGCAGAATGGTCTGCATTGGGAGACTCTACTATGAAAAAGATCATGATTGCCATTTGCGCTTTAGCCGTACTCAGTTTTGCAGGGGAAGGACGCTCTGTTTATAGCCCATTCGCCAGCTACGGTTTGGAAATCAGCGTCGTAAAACCTTTGAGCGATGCTTGGAAAAGCAACCGCACTGCCTTTGGCAATGTAAACTTCATCAGCAATTTCCAGATTCTGCCGTACACAAGCGTGACGGGCGACATAGGATATTCTTTTCCGGGAAACGGTTTCGACGCAAAGATCGGTTTGCAGCAACAGCTCTTGCCGACAGACATTGCGCCTTTTGTCGGCGGCATGGCCGGTGTGCAGGCAATTCCGGAAGATGACTTTGCGGATTCCTTTGAAAAGCGCATCGGTCCGACCGTGGAAGCAAATGCGGGTTTATACTTCTTTAGAGAATCTTGGATTTCCCTCCGACTCAAAGGATCCTACCAGTGGACCTTTGCCGACGAAATGAATCACGGCTTTGGTGTATCGCTCGGCATTCTTTTTGCCAATTCACGCCCAGGCTTGAAAGCGATTGATGTGAGCAGATGAAGATCTCAACACGTGGACAGTACTCTTTGGAAGCGCTGCTGTGTCTAGCGACAGCGACAGAGGATAAGCCTTACAGCATCCACACGATTGCCGAAAAGACCCATATTTCGGACGGCTACCTGGAACAACTCTTTATTCCGCTGAAAAAAGCGGGATTTGTAACGGGAAGCCGAGGCGTACAGGGTGGATACAAGCTTGCCAAAGCTCCACAGGAAATTACTGCCTATCAGGTGTTGAACTTGATGGAAACGACTCTCCACAGCATTCCCTGCTTGAACGGTGACGAATGTTCCAAATTCGAAATCTGCGAAAGCCGAACGGTATGGGAAGACGTAGAGACTTCAATCGAAAGCGTCATTCATGCGATCACGCTCGCAGACCTTGTCTCGATTTACCGCAACATACAAGGAGAAAGCGCCGCATGAAGATTTCGACCAGAGGCCGTTACGGAGTTCGATTCTTAATCGACGTTGCAGAACAAGGGCTTGACACGCACACGACCCTCGCAGAAATTTCTAAACGTCAAGACATTTCTTCCGCCTATTTAGGACAGATTGCAGTCTCGCTCAAGCGCGCCGGCTACATTCGATCCATCAAAGGGTCTAACGGCGGGTTCATTTTGGCAAAGCCCCCCAGCGAAATCCAACTGCACGATGTCCTCGGCAACTTGGAAGGAGATTTGACGATAGTCGATCCGCCTCTCCCCACCGAA